>NZ_JBNDMO010000006.1:0-358681 GCF_050436625.1 Paraburkholderia sp. GAS334
TGATCGGTGACCCATGAAAGACAGACCTTTTAACCCCTAAAAACACGACATCTGTATTTAGCTGCCGCCACGACATCTTGAAATGGCTATGACATTGTGTGTTACGGCAAAGCTGTAATGTCGTACCTGGGCAAAGCTGAAACGTCGCATGTCATGCTGGCTGACCTTTGACGGGAGGCTCGCATGACGACATCCGGGACGATCACCATGACGATGCGCGAGGTGGACCGGCTCAGGACGATGCAGCCGGTTGTCGATGGCATGCTGATGACGTGGCAGGCCCAGCAAAACTACCCTACATTTGCTGTTGGTCGGTGCTGGTTGAGCGCGGGAATATGGCAAGGTCGCTCGTCGCACACCCGGACCGACGAACGAAGCAACCACAACTGAATTCCAGTTCCGGCCCGGAGGAGACATGAAGACCTTCAATGACATCTGGGGTCTCATTGTTGGCAGGCCGCTGGATCCGCTCGATCCCCGAACTCGCCACGCGATCGCGGTCACGCCACTGCTGGCATGGGTGGGCCTCGGCGCCGACGGGCTGTCATCGTCGTGCTACGGGCCGGAAGAAGCCTTTCTGGCACTCGGCCAACACACCCCGCTTGCATTGTTTCTCGCGCTGGCCACCGCAGCGACGGTTTTCATCATCGCGCTCGGATACAACCAGGTCATCCAGCTGTTTCCCACAGGTGGCGGCGGCTATCGTGTTGCGACCGCTTTGCTGGGTCCGCACCCTGGGCTGGTCTCCGGGGCCGCGCTGCTCGTCGACTATGTACTGACCATTGCGACGTCGCTCGCAAGCGGCGTCGATGCATTCTTCAGCTTGCTGCCGATGAGCGCGCAGGCGTTCAAGCTCACGACCGAACTCACGCTTATCGTCCTGATGACCGGCCTCAACTTCCGGGGTATGCGCGAATCAATCATGGTGCTGCTGCCGATCTTCCTCGGATTCGTCGTGTTGCATCTAGGCCTCATCGTTTACGGCGTAGCAGTGCACGGCGAGTATCTGGCCACTGTTGTTCCGGGCGCCGTCGGTGAGGCGCGCGGCATGTCGCACGCTGTTGGCCCCCTCGTGGTAGCGGCCTTGCTGATGCGCGCGTTCTCGCTAGGCGGGGGCACGTACACGGGCCTCGAAGCGGTGTCGAACAACGTCAACATGCTGGCCGAGCCTCGCGTGCCGAACGGAAAGACGACGATGTTCTATATGTCCACTTCGCTCGCGTTCACGGCCGGCGGCATCATCCTGCTTTACATGTTGTGGCATGCCCAGGCGGTGGAAGGTCAGACGCTCAACGCGGTGGTATTCGGCAGCGTCATCGATCATCTCGGGCTCGGCTCGGCGTTTGCACGGCATGCGCTGCTCGCCGCCGTGCTGGCATTCGAGGCCGGTCTGCTGCTGGTCGGCGCACAGACCGGCTTCCTCGATGGACCCGCCGTACTGTCGAACATGGCGTCCGATTCATGGGTGCCCCGCCATTTCCGTGACCTGTCGACGCGTCTGGTCAGACAGAACGGCATCGTCGTGATGGGTATCGCCAGTCTCTTCATCCTGCTTTGGACGCACGGCGACGTTTCGATCCTGGTGGTGCTGTACAGCATCAACGTCTTCCTGACGTTCAGCCTCTCTCTGCAGGGCTTGTGCATCTACTGGTGGCGCCACCGCCGCGACGGCGATCACTGGCTCAGGCACTTCGCACTGTCCGCGCTCGGGCTATCGGTCACGAGCACCGTGCTGGTCATCACGCTGATCGAGAAGTTCACTGCGGGCGGCTGGTTGACGGTATTGGTGACAGGCGCAGTCGTAGCGCTGTGCCTGGTCATCAAACGGCACTACAGCGAAACGCGCGCTCTGGTCGCGAAGGAGGACGCACTCTTTAGCGGCGCCCCGCCCGATGTCGGCGACGCGTCGATCCCAGGCAAACCGGATACGTCCCAGCCGACCGCTATCCTGCTCGTCGGCAAGCATCGCGGAGCCAGCATGCACGCACTGCTATGGGTGAACAGACTGTTTCCGGATCACTTCAAGAACGTAATATTTCTCGCAGTCGGCGAGGTGGACGCGCAAAGCTATGAAGGCGCGGAGCACCTGCAGAGCTTGCGGCAAACGATCTCATCATCTCTCGACTACTACGTCGCGCACTGTCGCCGGCACGGCATCGCCGCCGAATACCGGATCGCTTTTGGCACGCACCCGGTCGGCGAGTTCATCAAACTGGCGGAGTCCACGATGGACGAATTCCCGAACAGTGTTTGCTTCGCCAGCAAGCTGATTTTCAAACGAGTCAATTTTCTGACTGCATGGCTGCACAATCACACGCCAGTCGAGATACAGGAACGTCTGCATCTACAGGGCAAGCAGATGGTGCTGCTGCCGATGAACGTTGGATGACTCAGTGAACCATCGTCACGGGTGTGATCGTCCGTATCGAGAGCGCCGCAAGCGTTGCCAGTCTTCTAAACAACCCCATATGACTGGCGTCGATCACCATCACGTCGGGTCGGGTCGTTGCGGCATAGGCGGCGATGGCTTTCGTGCGGCGGCCGAATACCCGTTTCCATTTGTACGGTACGCCGGCCTCTTCGAGGATCGCGCGAGCGTCGACCAGCGCCTTCAGCATGGCCCGTTTTTCCAGCCGCGCCAGTGAGCTTCGGGTATGAAAGGCTGCAGCGCGCCCCTGATCGACGGGTTCGAGTATTTCGAGCAGTTCGACCTCGGTAACGCAGCGCTCCAGATACATGAACGCCGCAAAGCGCGCGGCCTCTGCTGCACCGTCGTGATCGAGAACAGGGATTAGCATGCGGAACATCGAAATCTCCTGGCGGATACCTTGTACCTTCAGGTTAGCTAAAGCCGCGTTAACGCCGCGTAAAAGTTGCGGTGAGTACCGCATGTTCAATCTGGGATGCGTTCGCAGCCCACCTGGCGTAGCAGGACATGCGCGCTGAGCTTGCCGGGGCGACGGACTAGCGTTCGATGATGGGCGATCTGCTGACGGATGGTCCCCTACCGATGCATCGCCCCACCCTGTGTCTCATAGCCTTTAAACAGCTGGAGCACGGCGTTCGCATCCCGACAGACCCGGAGCCGTTCGCGAAACTCGTGGTCGCAAAAGTGCTGTGCAGCGTCCGCCAGCAAATTAAGGTGCACCGTGTTCGCCCACTCGGGCACGAGCAGTACGATCGCATCACTCACCGGATATCCGTCCGGAGCATCGAACAGGATCGGCAGCGCCAGCCGGACGTACAGCACCAGTTCCTGATGCAGCCCGCTGATCTGGCCGTGAGGAACGGCGACACCCTGACCCAGCCCCGTCGATCCCAGTGCTTCGCGCGCTAAAAGCCCTGCTGTTACTGCTTCCGCTGAAAGTCCGTGATGGCGCTCCACAACGCGGCCTGTTTCCACAAAGAGCGCCTCGCGATCGTCCGCCTTCAGATCAAGGAGAACGTGTTCGCGCCGCAGCAGATCGGCGATAGTATGCTGCTTTCGACCCGCTCCGAATGGCCGGCGGCGCGAATCAACGTGGTCCGGTACGCCATCCCGGGTCAGGTCGCGCCATGCATCACTGGGAGCGTCCGGAATTTCGAGCATGTGGTCGACCGCCGCACCGGGCGCGATGATTGCAACCCGCCGCATCGCGTCGGTCACCGCTTCCTTGGGCAGATATAGCGCAAGCTGCATTTGATCCGTGCCGCGCAGTGGCGCAAGACGGATCGTCCATGACTGGCCGCCGCAATCGCGTATCAACGCATGGCGTAGCGCAGCTGCGTGCTGCGCGTCGAGCGTGATGCGCACAATCACTTCGTTGGCCCGCTCCCGCCGGGGGCGCCTTCGGCCAGGGACATCGTCCCGTCCGAGGAGTCGCCGTAAATGTGCGAGGGAATGTTGCATACCGCCCTTCCGTCTTCCGCTAATTGCTTTCAGGCTAACTGAAGCCGCGCTAAAGTTGCGTAAAATTTCAGCGAAACGAGGATGCAACTGATCGAAAATGCGGAGGGCTTACCGGGACGAGGCAATGCACTACGCCCGACACGACGCACGAATCCCCTGCCCCCGGTGCAAGCGGCAATCGCGATCTGCTTCAACGGGTTGGTCGCTTCAATGCGCGCCGACCAGCCGATAGCCGACGCCCGACTCGGTGATGATGTGCTCAGGATGTGCCGGATCGCGTTCGAGTTTGTGGCGAAGGTGTCCCATGTAAATTCGCAGGTAATGGTGGTTCTCTGTTTGCGACGGCCCCCACACTTCACTGAGAAGGTGCTGATGGGTCAGTACGCGTCCCGGATGGCGCACGAGCGTTGAGAGAAGGCGGTATTCGATCGGGCTGAGATGAACGACCCGGTGGTCCCTCACTACCGTTCGCTCACCAAGATCGACGATGACGAGGCCAAAGTGAACCTGTGGTGGTCCGACACGATCACTGCTGTTCTGCCGACGCAAGTGCGCGCGAATCCGTGCCGTTAACTCGGGCAGGCCGAACGGCTTTGTCAGGTAATCGTCGGCTCCCGCGTCGAGCGCTGCGACTTTGTCTCCTTCGCTGCTCCGTGCCGATAAAACGATTACGGGTATTGCGGACCAGCTCCTCAATTCCCGGATTACATCGATGCCATCCATGTCCGGCAAAATGAGATCGACGATGACCAGATCCGGCATCCGCGTCGCCGCCAGGGCCAGGCCATGCGCGCCTGCCGGCGCATCAAACACCCTCATCCCATCCGCTTCGAGATGCAAGCGAACGAAACGGCGTATGTGTTTATCATCGTCGATTAAAACAACCGTAACAGTGGGCTCGCTCATTGATTTGCCGCGCTGACTGCCGCGATCGGTGTCCTGGTCTTCGCCAGGCGCACATTCGTTTAATCATCGAACCGACGCCGGCCCATACACGCGCCCGGACCTGGCGAGCGGGAGCGAGATCAGTGCATCGGTTTCAGATCGTCCAGTGCGAGATTCAGATTCAGCACGTTCACGCGCGCCTCGCCGAAGATGCCGAACTGTCGCCCCGATGTACTGGCAGCGACAAGGCCGGACACCTGTTCGGTCGTCAGGCCCCGCGCCTTTGCTACGCGCGCGGTCTGGTATGCCGCAGCAGCCGGACTGATCTCGGGATCCAGCCCGCTGCCTGAGGATGTCACCAGATCCACGGGCACAGGTTGTGACATGTCGTTTCCTGCTGCTCTCAATGCGTCGATGCGGCCTTTTATTTCGTCGGCGAGCGCAGGGTTGGTGGGGCCCAGGTTAGAGCCGCTTGAGCTCTGCGCGTTGTACGGCATGGGTGAAGTGGCCGACAGCCGTCCCCAGAAATAGTAGGGGGCATCGAACTGTTGCCCGATCAGTGCCGAGCCTGTCGCCTTGCCGTTTTTCTCGATCAGGCTGCCGTTTGCCTGCCTCGCAAAGAGAGCGTGGCCGACGCCCGTCACGACAACAGGATAGACCAGCCCGGTTATCACGGTCATCAGGACGAACAGCACGAGCAACGGGCGAATCAGCGTTTTCATGATGTCTGCTCTATTGGGTCAAACCCAGCCGAAGACGTTCAGGACCATATCGATCAGCTTGATGAACGGGAACGGCAGCAGGATGCCGCCCAGCCCGTACACCAGCAGATTGCGGCGCAGCAGCGACGCCGCACCCAGCGGTCGGTACTTCACGCCTTTGAGCGCAAGCGGAATCAGCGCAACGATGATCAGCGCGTTGAAAATCACCGCCGACAGAATGGCCGATGACGGCGAGCTCAAATGCATCACATCGAGCACCCGCAGTTGCGGATACGTCGTTGCGAACGCGGCCGGGATGATCGCGAAGTACTTGGCGACGTCGTTGGCAATCGAGAACGTCGTGAGCGAGCCGCGCGTCATCAGCATCTGCTTGCCGATCTCGACGATCTCAATCAGCTTGGTCGGATTCGAATCGAGGTCGACCATGTTGCCGGCTTCCTTCGCGGCCTGCGTGCCGGTGTTCATCGCCACCGCGACATCGGCCTGCGCGAGCGCTGGCGCGTCGTTGGTGCCGTCGCCAGTCATCGCGACAAGGCGGCCTTCGGCCTGGTGTGCGCGAATCGTCGTCAGCTTCGCCTCCGGCGTCACTTCGGCGAGGAAGTCGTCGACACCGGCTTCGGCAGCGATCGCGGCTGCGGTCAGCCGGTTATCGCCCGTCACCATGATGGTTTTGATGCCCATCTTGCGCAGTTCGGCGAAACGTTCCTTGATACCGCCCTTCACGATGTCTTTAAGCTCGATCACGCCCAGCACGCGCGCACCGCTTCCAACCCGGTCCTGCTCCGCAACGACAAGCGGTGTGCTGCCACGCCGCGAGACTTCTGCGACCACGGCCGCGGCCTCCGCCGGGAAACGGCCACCGTGCGCCTCGACATAGTGTTTGATTGCATCGGAAGCGCCCTTGCGAATCTCGCGATCAGGCAGATCGACACCACTCATGCGCGACTGCGCGCTAAACGCAAGGAAGGTGGCCCGCAACGCGTGCATGTCGCGTTCGCGGATATTGAAGCGCTGCTTCGCGAGCACGACGATGCTGCGGCCTTCAGGCGTTTCGTCAGCGAGCGAAGACAGTTGCGCAGCGTCGGCGAGCGCTTCCTCGGTCACCCCCGGCGCCTGCGTAAAGGCCGAAGCCTGGCGATTGCCAAGCGTAATCGTGCCGGTTTTGTCGAGCAGCAGCACGTCGACGTCGCCGGCGGCTTCCACCGCGCGGCCCGAGGTCGCGATCACGTTCGCCTGCATCATCCGGCTCATGCCCGCCACGCCGATTGCCGACAGCAGGCCGCCGATGGTCGTCGGGATCAGGCAGACGAGCAATGCGACGAGTGCCGTGATCGTCACCACGTGGCCGGCTTTCGCGACTTCGACAGAGAATATCGAGAACGGCAGCAGCGTAGCGGTAGCAAACAGCAACACGAGCGTCAGCGCGACCAGCAGGATGGTCAGCGCGATCTCGTTCGGCGTCTTCTGACGCTTCGCGCCTTCGACCATCGCGATCATCCGGTCGAGAAATGCCTCGCCCGGGTTCACACTGACCCGCACGACGATCCAGTCCGACAGCACGCGTGTCCCGCCCGTCACCGACGAAAAATCACCCCCTGATTCGCGGATCACCGGCGCGGACTCGCCCGTGATCGCCGACTCGTCGACCGACGCGACGCCTTCGATCACCTCACCGTCGGCCGGGATCACATCGCCCGTTTCGACCAGCACGACATCGCCTTTGCGTAGATCAGTGGCTGTAGTAATGCGAATCGGCGACTTCGGATGCGCCTCCTCAAGCTTTTTCGCCATCACGTCGCGTTTCGCGCTGCGCAGCGACGCAGCCTGCGCTTTCGAGCGACCTTCGGCCAGCGCCTCCGCGAAGTTCGCGAACAGCACCGTGAACCACAGCCAGAGCGCGATCGCAAGGATGAAACCGGCCGGCGCCTCAGCTTGCCCGGTGAGCGCGGCGATCCAGAGGATCGTCGTCAGGATGCTGCCGACGTACACGCAAAACATCACCGGATTGCGTAGCTGATGGCGCGGCGCGAGCTTCCTGAACGAATCGATCAGCGCCGGCCGTGCAATGACCGGATCGAACATCGAACGCGCGGCGTTGCGCGCCTGGCCGATGTTGCCAGGCTGATGCATCGGCGGCTGGATACCGTTAGTCATGCTGTCCTCGAAGTCAATGGCTCGCGACCATCATCAGATGCTCGACGACTGGACCGAGCGCCAGTGCAGGCACGTAAGTCAGTGCGCCGACCAGTACTACCGTGCCGAGCAGCAGCACGACAAACAGTGGCCCGTGAGTTGGAAGCGTCCCGGCGGTAGCGGAGATGCGCTTCTTTGCCGCGAGCGATCCGGCGATGGCCAGAACCGGCACAATCGACCCGAAACGGCCGAACCACATCACGACCGCCAGCGAGGTGTTGTAGAACGGCGTATTGACCGACAGGCCGGCAAAGGCGCTCCCGTTGTTGTTTGCAGCAGAACTGTAGGCGTAGAGGATTTCGGAGAAGCCGTGTGGCCCAGGATTGGAGACGCCCGCCGTGCCGGCGACCGTCAGCACGCCGATCGACGCGCCGACCAGTACGAGCAGCGGCGTCAGCAGCACGGCAATCGAAACCATCTTCATCTCGTACGACTCGATCTTCTTGCCGATGTACTCAGGTGTGCGCCCGATCATCAGGCCGGCGACGAATACCGCGAGCAACGCGAAAACGAGCATGCCGTAGAGACCCGAGCCGACACCGCCGAAGATCACTTCACCGAGTTCGATCAGCAACAGCGGAATGAAGCCGCCAAGCGGCGTCAGCGAATCGTGCGCGTTGGCTACGGCGCCGCAAGAGGCGGACGTCGTCGCCACGGTAAAGATGCCGGACTGCGCGATGCCAAAACGCGTTTCCTTGCCTTCCATATTGCCGCCCGCCTGCGAGGCTGACGCGGTTTGATCGACGTGAAGCGACGTAAATAGCGGATTGCCGCTCTGCTCAGACGAAATCTCCCCCCAGCAGCCGATTGCAAATGCGATCGTCATCGCGGCGAGCACCGCATAGCCCTGACGCTGGTCGCCCACCATCCGGCCAAACACCAGACACAACGCGGCCGGAATGACCAGCATCGCGATCATTTGAACGAAGTTCGCGAACGGCGTCGGATTTTCATACGGGTGCGCGGAATTACCGTTAAAAAAACCGCCGCCGTTGGTGCCGAGCATCTTGATGGCTTCCTGCGACGCGGCCGGTCCCATCGCGATGGTCTGCTTGTCGGCCTTGTTGTCCACCATGACCGGATTGCCTGTGGCGTCCTTGAGCGGGTTGCCTTGCGCATCGGTCTTCGGGGTCTGATACGTTGTCACCTGCAGCGTTGCTACGTCCCTGTACGCTTCGAAGTTCTGGATCACACCCTGGCTGATGAATACGAGCGCGACGACAGTCGCAATCGGCGCGAGGATGTAAAGCGTAATCCGCGTCATGTCGACCCAGAAATTGCCGATGGTGGCCGCTGTATGACGTGCAAAGCCGCGGATCAGCGCGATCACGACAGCGATGCCTGTAGCGGCCGACAGGAAGTTCTGGACCGTCAGGGCGGCCATCTGCGTCAGGTAACTGACGGTCGACTCCGGCGTGTAGTCCTGCCAGTTCGTGTTCGTGACAAAGCTGACTGCAGTGTTGAATGCGGCGTCGGGCGTCATGGGTCCAAAACCCTGCGGGTTTGCCGGCAACCATTGTTGCAACCGCAGAAATCCATAGACGGCAAGCACGCCGAGGGCGTTGAAGGCGAGCACGGCCAGGGCATAGTGCTTCCACGACATTTCAACCTTGGGGTCCACACCGGCGAGCTTGTACAGTACGGTCTCGACCGGTCGTCCGATGCGACGGACAAGAAACGATGAACCGTCAAGGACGGCTGTCATGTAGCGCGCCAGCGGAATAGCCAGCGCTATCAGCACGACGATATAAAGGCCGGGCTGGAACAGGTCATTGAAGTTCATTCCAGCTCCTCCGCTCGCAACAACGCGTACACGAGGTAGACGAAGAGAATGAGTGTCGAGGCAGCCGCGAGCCACGTCATCCAGGTAGTCATGGACGGCCCCCAGGAGTGCGCTGAAGCTTCTCGCAACCGACCACGAATGCTGCGACAAGGCCGGCGAATGCGGCGATTGCAATGAGGTAGATCAGGTCCATGGCTTCGGCTCCCCACGACGGACTCTTGCACGATCAAATCTAGTAAAACCCGCGTAAACGCAGTGTTAAGACCTCACGCGAATCTGTAAAAACGCTGGTCGTGCGATGGACCTCGAAGTGCGCCCTATGCGGTGCATGCGATGGATGGAAAACCCCGATCAAGCCGGCTGTCATCTGGCGGAGCGCAACGCTGGCGCTGCCGTTGTGATGCAGGCGCAATCGCCGCGATCGGATACGCCGCATTAACGGCGCTCCCCTCTCCTTTTATAAAATCGCTACACCGTTGCTGGGAGAATCTCCCTATCGAAGAGTGGGGTCTCAAATGCCGGGGTTTCGTCCATATGGAGATGCAGCGGAAGATCACGTGGAAACAGGTGAGCACGGCGCCGTAATCGTCCGCCGTCGAATGCTTCGCCGCTTATGCTTCGGACTTGCGGTGACTTCCAGCGTGCTTGCGCTGCTGGCGATGAGCCTGGGTTTTTCCACGATTGGCGTCGCCGGCTATGTCGCAGCAATCTTGCCGTTCGCGTTCTTTTCGTAGAAGTCTGTCGCAAGCGCTTGTGGGAACACGCCAAGGCGTGATGGGGGCGAAAACAACACGAAGTGTATGAATCGGACATAGGCCGACGATGTGCTCTTACGAACGCTTGCGACAGCCTGGTTTTAAAACGACAAAGCGGGAACTGAACACTCAACCGTCCGTGGACACCCGATCCGCCAGCAACAACCGCCGTGCCTCGGTCACCGCACCCGCCAGATCCAGCCGCAACGATGCATAAGCGGACCGCTTCACATTATCCGGCAACGTCCAGTCCCACTTTTCGTTATCGACGTTCTGGATCGCCTGCAGCGCTGCGGTCGTTTCCGATACCGTCATCGTCGAAATCCGCTGCAACGCATCCCGAACCGCGCCAACGCCCGAAACCCGAACGCTCACGGCCGGCCCCTGATTCCACGCATCCAGATTTTCAGCACGCAGCAGAACGACCAGCGCATCGTTCAGCCAGTCGCCAGCCCACGTCGCCAGCATCACGCTGTTGCCTTCGACGAAAATCGATCGCGTCGCCAGGTTAGCTGAAGCAAAGTATCGACGCGCTTCGTCCAGCAGTGCGCGACCCTTCGTGTCCAGAAACACAACGGGCTCCGTTTCAGCGAGCACGCGAAACATCTCGCGCCGCACTTCGTCATGAACTCTCGCGCCCGTGCCGTCGAAGACGGGTGGCGCACCGCCCCGGTCCGGATGAACGAACACCGTCTTCCTTTCGGCGTCGACATCCTGCACGCGCCAGCGCTGCCCGGCGAAAATGATGCTCTGGCCCGGCGTCAACGGATGCGTAACCGGCAGCGAACCGAGTTGCCGGCTGCCGGCCACCACGCGGAATTCGTCGTCGCTCGAAAACGACGCGTAGAACTCGTAGTGATTCACGATCCGCTCGCCAGCAGAGCCATGCAGCAGCAAGCCACCCTTTAAGCCACCCTTCTCCTGGACAATCAGATCCCTGCTGCCGAGGCTGCGCAGAATGGCCGCAAAAGCCGGCTTGTCGATGCTGTCGAAGGGACCGTCCACGACAAGCGTCTGCCACAGTTCGACAGCCGTGACGCCGCCGCGCTCGGCGATGATCGACAGTATCTGCTGCACCAGCGTCGACGGATGCAGCCCACCTGCGCGTGGCGGCTCAAACCAGCGTTGCAGCAGCAGCCTGACCATTGCAATCGACTGCACCAGTCCTTCGCGCAACCGGTCCGAGAAATCCGAATCGTCGCGCAGCTCTGCCTCGACGCAATAGCAGCGCAGGATCGCAGCTTCGCCCTTGCGACGACCCGAGCGTCCGAGCCGTTGCCGCAGGCTCGCCACGGAAGGCGGCGGCCCGATCTGCGCCACGCTCTTCACGGCGCCGATGTCGATGCCGAGTTCGAGCGTCGTCGTGCAGACGGCGCTCGCCGGGCGGTCGCCCGCCTTGAGCGCGCGCTCCGTCTCTTCGCGCAACTCCTTCGACAGACTGCCGTGATGCGGCCAGAATTCGTTTGGATAACCGTCTCGTTCGCACGCGCGACGCAAGAGGCTCGCGTAGTTTTCCACCAGCCGGCGACTGTTCGGAAAGATCAGGTTGTTCGATCCGCGCAACGCGCGATAGATCTGGTTCGCCACTTCGAGCGTACTGCCGGGCACGTCGTCTTCGAGCGCGGGCCGCTCGTCCGGTGCCAGGTCAAAGTCGAGCCGCGCGCCCTTCTCCACGAATCCCTTGATCAGAACCTTCAGTTCCTGGTCCGCGCTTGCCGACTCGATGATGTCGATGGGCCGCGTTGCCCGCGCGCGCAGAAAATTTGCGGCAAGCCGCATGTCGCCAAGCGTCGCCGACAACCCCACGCGCGGCACCGCCCTGCCGCAGACGCGATCCACACGATGCATCAGCGACTGCAGTTGCATCCCGCGCTCGGAGCCGATGAACGCGTGCAGTTCATCGACGACCACATACCGGAGCGCGCTGAAGATCGAAGCCAGCGACGAACCGCGATTGACGAACAACGCTTCGAGCGATTCCGGCGTGATCAGCAGCACACCCGCCGAATGCTTCAGGAAGCGCTGTTTGCGGCCCGCGGACACGTCGCCATGCCATCCGGTCACCGGAATGTCGAGCGACTCACAGAGCCGCTCGAGACGCAACCATTGATCGTTGATCAGCGCCTTCAGCGGGCTGATGTACAGCACGGATCCGACACAACGCTCATCGCGAAGCAGATTCGACAGGATCGGCAGAAACGCCGCCTCGGTTTTTCCGGCGGCGGTTGCGGCCGCGATGATGACATCGCGGTCCGCACCGATCAGCGCGGGCACCGCCCGCTCCTGCGCGTCGCGAAGTTCCGTCCAGCCTTCGCGCCAGATCCATCGGCGGATCCGTTCGTCGAGCAGGTCGAAACTTCGCGAGTCAGTTGAGCCGGAAGCTGGTGAGCTCATCGTCGCTGTCCGTTGCGATGTCGGCTGCACCGCCGGTGTCGCGCTCGACTTCAAGGCCGCCGATCATCTGCCGCCAGTCCGCCTCCGGGTTCTGTTCCAGCACGGCCAGCAGGTTGACGAACGCGGTAATCGTAGTGCGTGGCGTGCGGAAATACGCTTCGCCCAGACGTGACGCGCAATGCGCCATGAAATCCTGGATCGCTTCGGCGGGAAGGAGCGCCCTGCCCGCGTCGCCGAATGCGTGGACGATGCGGATCTTGTCGAGCAGCACGTAGAAATCTTCCGGCGTGAGGCTCGCGAGCCGGATCACCGGCCCGCTATAGTCGACGAGCCCGTTCGTCGCAAACGCGTTTTCCGCGAGGCGCGACTGCAACGCCGGATAACTGTAGAGACCGCGCCGCGTATCGAGCAGAAACTCGGGCGTGCCGCCCAGCACGAAACCCAGCCCGACGGCCGAGCCTTGCAGCGAATCGTTCAGGATGCGCAGGATCTGTTCGTAGTTGGCGTTTCTCGCCTGCACGTTCGCGAGTTTGTACAGGTTCACCAGTTCGTCGAGGCACACCATCAACCCGCTGTAGCCGGCCATTCGCACGAAGCGGCCGAGCAGCTTGAGCTGGTCGTACATATTGGCGTCGTCGACGATGGTCCGCACGCCCAGCGCGTTGCGCGCGTCGGTGCGCGTCGAAAATTCGCCACGCAGCCAGCGAACCGCGTCGCTTTTGAGCTGCTCGTTGCCTTCTTCGAAACCACGGCAGTACGCGGCGATAACGTCCGCGAAATCGTAGCCGTTGACCATCTCGGTCAACTGTCCCAGCTGCGCGCGAATGACCGCTTCGCTCGTGCGGCCCGTTGCCTTCGCTTCAGTCTTCGCCTGACCGATAAACTTTTCGACGACGCCCGCCAGCGCTCCGCCTTCGGGCTTCGTACGCGTCGCCATGTTCTTGACGAGTTCGGCGTACAGCGACCTGGCCTGACCGCCCGACGCGTGAAGACGCCGGTCCGGATTCAGGTCGGCGTGCACGGTGACGAGCTTTTTCTCGAGCGCGATGGCCCGGACCAGGTTCAGAAAAAACGTCTTGCCCGCGCCATACTCGCCCACGACGATGCGAAAGCTCGAGCCACCATCGGCGACGCGTTCGACGTCCTGGAGCAGCGCTTCAAGTTCGCGCGCGCGGCCCACCTGAATCAGATGCTGCCCGACCCGCGGAACAACGCCGGCGCGAAGAGACTGCAAAACCGCGTCGCGGTCTTTGGGGCGAATCGTTGTCATGCTGCCAACCTTTGAGCTAGATCCTGATTGATCTCTACCGGGTCATCCCCGTCTGTGAGCGGCTCGTCCCAGTGATCGAGCGACGCCTCGTTGACCTGTTCGATCGCGCCGTCGAGCATCAGTTCGAGGTCCGCCGCGGCATCGGCGAGCTCGGCGCGCGTCCATGTGGGACGGGAAACCAGAAGCCGCAGGAAGGTCGAATGCGCGTCGTCCAGACCGAGCAGCGCCGTCGGCGATGCTTCGATCTCTTCAGGTTCATCGGGTTCTTCCGGCTCCGTCGCAAGTATCGCGACATCCGATGCCGACGGCTGCTCTTCGACGAACACATCGGCAAGAATCGCCGACACGCGCGCTGTTTCGTGCTGAAGCGCGGCGATCCTCGCGGCATCGAGCACGAACCCGCGGTCCGCGGACGATGCTCCCCGCGCTACGCCCTTCGATGCCCGCGCCGGCTTCGTTACACCTGAAGTACCCGAAGCACCTACTGTTCCCGGTGCCGCACTCGCGCCCTGATGCAGATCGATATATAGGCGCTGCGGGTCGAGATCAAGCATACGATAGATCTTCTCCAGCAATTTCACCTCTTCCCGCGAGACCGTGCCGTCTGCATTGGCGGTCTGCACAAGAAAGCACGCAATCGCCTGTTTGACCTCAGCGGGCAGCGGTTCGAGCTTCTTCTTCAACCCGGCGCTGGATGCCGTCTGCGCGAGCTGCACAAGATTTCTCGCCTTCAGACGGGTCTGCTGCAGCGGCGCAAGATGAGACCATGCGTCGATTTCCCGCTCGATCAGCGCGATTTCCGCATCCGATGCGCTGCCGTCCGCTTTCGCCACCGCGGCGGCCAGGTCGACCATCAAGGTCGCGACGAGATAGGCATCGTCGGCCTTGACGACGTCGGTCGTTGCGGGCGCAACGAACAGCGCCAGCGCGTCGTCGGCCTTCGGCGTGCGTGCGCCGAGCCGCACGTCCGGCTCGACCGCCACGCCCGACTGCGACAGCGCGGCGAAAAACGACGCCAGCTTGTCACGCGTCAGATTGCCCATGACCTTGAAGCGCCCGAGCAACGCGCCAAAACGCGTGACAACCGTCCCGCCCGCGACCTCGCCAGCGAGCGCGCCGATTTCCTGATGCGTCGAATCGGGCCACAGATCCGGCGGCAACATCAGCGTGGCTTCGAGCGAACCCTGTGCGTCGGGATTGCGGCCCAGATAACGGCTGTATGCACCGAGCGCGTCGGCGGATTCGTTCATCAGCAGCTGCAGCCTGTTGCGCGGCCCGGTTACCGCGGCCACGTCCGGCAAGCCGAGCAGAAATCCCGGCAACGGTACGTTCTGGAGCGCCTTGAACGCGGGCTGCGGCAGCACATTGAGCCGCGTGCGATTCACCGGTACCAGCATGCCTTCGTGGAAGCGCTCGCGGTATTTGCGCACGAAGATCCGGTCGAACTCGTTCGCGCAACGCGTCACGGCTGTACGACGGATCATCATGGGGTCCAGCTTGACCCACGCGAGCGCCCAGCCGGCCGGCACCGGATGGTTGTCGACCGCGGCCTGCCCGAAGGCGACGCGCACGTTCAGCGGGACCTGATAGCCGGTCGCGGAGCCGTTCGGCGCCGTCTGCTCGTAGACCTTGCCGGTTCGCGACGTCATCAGGCCGATGATCTCGAGCAGGTTCCGGACGTGTCTTTGCCACGTATAGTCGGCGTCGAGATTCAGCATCCGCTGCAATTCCCGGACGATCTCGCCGTATTCGGCTTCGCTCACCTTTCCGGCCGCGCCGTCGATCAGCACGCGCCGCTCGAAGCCGTACAGATGCAAAAACAGATAGCCGGTGTTGATCGGCGATTTCCTGCGATCGGATCCGAGCCATTCGAGGTAGGTGCGCCGCTGCTCGCCTGAAAGCGTCGCGTAGTTCAGCGAGACGAAGCCGACCTCCGCTGCGGGATCGGCGCCCGATTGCGCCACATGCGCCTCCATATCGAGCACGCACGCGTCGACCGGCCCGGGCCGGGCCCGACGGAAATCGCCGACGTAAAAGAAGCCCCGGTCGATCGACACATCGGCGACTTCGACCGTTTCGCCCGGCATGACCCAGCGCGTCGAAGATGTCGCTGCGCGCGCAGGCGTGTTGATCCGGTAGCCGTCGGGAGCGGCGCTGTCTGAAACCGAAACGGTTACCAGCGGCTCATCGCCGTGGGAGCCGGAAGGATTTGTCATGGAATAACAGGCTCGTGAGCCTTGTGCGAAGTGAATGCAGGCGCTGCATGAGCGCGGGCGCCCGATCTGCTCCGCCCCCGCCCCATTTTTGTCCTCGCCTGACGGTCTTCGGTCTGTGCCCGCACATCGCGGGCCGGCTTGGGTTAGCCGCTGATTATATTACGGGTCTTTTAGGGTCAAAGGACGGGCGCGAAGCCGCGCCGCGCCGCAATAGCAAGGCCCGCGATCCGCCTCGCATGGCTGATCGCGGGCCCGACGGTGTTTCGGCGTAAAGGCGGAATGCCGTTACGCTCAACCTCCTCCGCCCTGCGTGCCGAGCGTGATCTTGTTCGTGACCGATGTCACACCGGGCACGCCCTTGGCCACTTCTTCAGCCTGCGGGATCTGCGCGCCGTCCGGCACCGAGCCGGTGAGCGTGACCGCGCCACCGCGTGCGCGAACGAAAACGTTCGACACATCAAACCCTTGCGCCTTCGACAGCGCACGACGCACGTCCAGCCCGAGCTTGCGATCCGTCTTCTTCATCGCCTTTGCGCTCGGGGCCGAGGCGGGTGCCATGGCGTCGCTCGACTGGGCCCATGCGCTCGATGCCACCGACACGCAGACCACCACGCCCAGCGCCTTCAACATCTGCATTGCTTTCATGACCTCTCCTCTTGTTTGATTCGTCGATCGTTCGGGCCGGTTCAGATGCCGTCCCGCATCGCAGCACGCGCACTGCATTACTCCGGACGCCCGCCAGCGCGCATCAACGCGCGACGAGCCCCCGCACCACCCTGTTTGCTCAGGTGGCACAAAGCAATTTAATCCACCCAGGCACCAAGCGCAAAGAATTTAGCGGTGCGCGGGAACCAGCGGCCCGCCGCGCGCGGGCTGTCGGGCCCGTCATTCCACATCTAGCGCACCATCTGTACGCCGGGTGCGTCGTACGGCGCCAGCAGGTGATGCGCGTACGCCAGCGCTTCGACCGGCCGGCTGAACAGATACCCCTGCTGCTTGTCGCAGCCGATGGAGCGCAGAAAGGCCGCCTGCGCCGCTGTTTCCACGCCTTCGGCAGTGACATTCATACCGAGCGAATGGGCCATCGCCACCACCGCCTGCGTGATCGCGACCGAATCGCGATGATCCGGCAGGCCGGCAACGAAAGAGCGGTCGACTTTCAGGTTGTGCAGCGGAAACCGCTTCAGATATGACAGCGACGAATAGCCGGTGCCGAAGTCGTCGACCGAAATCCGCACGCCCAGGTCGGTCAGCGCCCGTAACATCGGCAGCACGGCCTCGCTGTCGCGCATCAGGAGGCCTTCGGTGATCTCGAGTTCCAGCGCGCCCGGATCGAGCCGTGTGCGCGCGAGGCAACCGGCGATCCGCTCGACCAGCCCGTCATTGAACTGGCGCGGCGATAGATTCACGGCGATCACGAGATCCGGCGCGATCGTGCGGCGCCACCCGGCGGCCTGCTCGCACGCGCGTTCGAGCACCCAGTGACCGATCGGGATGATGAGGCCCGTGTCTTCCGCGACCGGGATGAATTCCGCCGGCGACACCTGACCCAGCTCCTCGTGATGCCAGCGCAGCAGCGCTTCCGCGCCGATCGTGCGGCCGCAGCCGCTGTCGATCACCGGCTGGTAGACGAGGCTCAGTTCGCCCGCGGCCAGCGCGCGGCGCAGCGACTGCTCGATCGTGAAGCGGCGTTGCAGACGCTGGTTCAGCTCGGCGGTAAAGAACTGGAAGTTGTTCCGGCCGCGCTGCTTCGCGTGATACATCGCAGAATCGGCGTTGCGCATCAGCATCGTGGCGTCCTGCCCGTCGCCGGGCGAGAGACTGATGCCAATCGACACGCCGAGGTAATACTCGTTGTTCGCCACTTCGAACGGCACGGCAATCGTGTCGAGCACCTGGCGCGCGAGCGTCGCGAGATCCTCGACATCGCGATACCCGCTCACGACGATCACGAACTCGTCGCCGCCCACGCGCGCCAGCGTATCCGCATCGCTCACGCAGCGCGCGAGCCGTGCCGCGACGCTGCGCAGCAACGCATCGCCGGCATCGTGTCCGGCGGTGTCGTTGACCTTCTTGAAGCCATCGAGATCGACGAACAGCACGGCGATCCGTTCGGGTGGCGCAGAGCCATCAGCGGGCTCGAAGAGCTCGCGCATCCGGTCGCCCAGATACGCGCGGTTATAGAGACCGGTCAGCGAATCGCGCGTCGCAAGCTGCCGAAGCTGCCGATGCGCCTCGCGCACCGGCCCTATATCGTTGAACGAGATGAGCACCGAACCCGGCTCGCTTTCGCCGGGTTTGATGATCGGCACGACGTTTTCGGTGATCCACACCATCTCGCCATCAGCCAGCTCCAGCCCGATGACGAGGCCTAACAGCGGCTTGCCGCTCGCGAGCACACGACGCGTCGGCTGCTCGCCATCCGGAATGGACGACCCGTCTTCCCACACTGCGCGCTTCATCACGCTATGGATGCTCTCGCCGATCAGGCTCGTCCTTGCATGCAGCATCCGCCGCGCGCTGGGATTGCACGCCAGCACCACGCCCTCGCGCGACTGCACGACGATGCCCTCGTTCAGATGATCGACGACCAGCCGGTGATGTTCTTCGCTTTGCGCGAGACGCCGCGCGATGGTGTCCTGATGGACCGCGAGCCCTACGCTGCGGCCGATGTCGCGCAGGATCGCTTCCTCTTCCCGGCCCGGCCGCCGCGGCGCGCGATAGTAGACGGCGAATGCGCCGAGCACGGTGCCCGCGTCGTCCTGCAGTGGAATCGACCAGCACGCACGCAGTCCGATTGGCAACGCGAGATGTTTGTAGTTCGCCCAGAGTGGATCGCTTTCGATGTCTTCGACCACCACCATGTGTCGCTCGAACATCGCGGTGCCGCATGAGCCGGTCCCCGGCCCGATCGCGAGACCGTCGATCGCCGCGCTGTAATGCGCGGGCAATGACGGCGCAGCGCCGACCCTTGCGCGGCAGCCATCCTCGTCCAGCAACAGGATCGTGCACGACGACCCCGCGCCCAGCAGCGCTTCGGCGCGCCGGCATACTTCGACAAGCAGTTCCGGCAACGGCGTATTACGCGTGATCAGGCGCAATACGCTCTGTTCGGACGCGAGCACTTCCTCGGCCAGACTCGACCGGTAGCGTGCGCTCTCCGGCTCGACGTCAAAGGCGAACCCTGCGGTCTCTTGACGAATCATAGTTGCGCTCCCTAACCCGACATCGGCAGTTCCAGAGCCCTGGCGCACTGGGGTTTACGCTAATCGCTGCGAAAAGAAGCGTGGGATCGACCACAGGACCGACAATACACGAAGCCGGCACCGGGCCGGCGTGGTTAATATTTAGCAAACACCGGGAAATGGGCGGGGTGCGGCGGCGGCTTTCAGGCGCGTCGGCCTGCGCGCCGGTTGTCAGCGTCTGCACGAGGTGTGCGGCAGCGCTTGCGCATCGTGGCAGACTATTCGCATCTACCGTGATGGGGCCGATCATGGAGCGTCGTTTTATCGATCGGGCGGAAGCGGGCCGCGTGCTCGCGTGCCAGTTACATGCCTACGCACACCGCAGCGATGTGGTCGTGCTCGGTCTGCCGCGCGGCGGCGTGCCCGTCGCGTTCGAAATCGCGCAAGCGCTTGCCGCGCCGCTCGACGTGCTGGTGGTTCGCAAACTCGGCGTGCCGGTGCAGCCCGAACTCGCAATGGGCGCGATCGCGTCCGGGGACGCGCTGTACGTCGATCGCGAGTTGCAGGACGATACAGGCGTGACGCAGGCGGAATTCGAGCGGGTGCTGACGCAGGAAAGGCTTGAGTTGAAGCGACGTGAGGCGCTGTACCGCGAAACACGGCCGGCGCTCACGGTGACGGGACGGATTGTCATCGTGGTCGACGACGGCATGGCGACCGGCGCGACGCTCAGAGTAGCGGCGCAGGCGCTGCGTTCGCAAGCACCGGCCAGGATCATTGCGGCGCTGCCGGTCGCGCCCGCGAATGCGGCGCGCCGGCTCAGCGATGTCTTCGATGAATTCGTCTGCGCGATGACGCCCCACGTCTTCTTCAGCGTGGGCCAGTTTTACGCGGACTTCAGCGAAACCGTCGACGATGAAGTCCGCGACCTGCTCGCGCGCTCATATCGCGACGCGCACTAAAACGCCCTGCAAGGCGCTGCTTTCAGGCGGCCTGCGCGGTGAGCGCGAGCGGCAGATAGTTCTGCAGATATTCCTCGAAATCCGCTTTCACCTCGGGATGGCGCAGCGCGAATTCGACGGTCGCCTTCAGATAACCGAGCTTGCTGCCGCAATCGAAACGCGTGCCGAAATAGCGATACGCGAGCACCTGTTCTTCGGACAGCAGCGACTGCAACGCATCGGTCAATTGCAGTTCGCCACCCGCGCCCGGTTTCAGCGCGCGAATGTGTTTGAAGATCGTCGGCATCAGCACATAACGGCCGACCACGCCGAGATTCGACGGCGCCTTCTCAGGCGCTGGCTTCTCCACAATCCCCGACAGCTTGATGACATCCTCTTCCCACTCGCGGCCGTCGACTACGCCGTACGAGCGGCTCTCCTCGCGCGCAATGGTTTCAACGCCCACCACCGAGCTGTGATAGTGGTTGAATACATTGACCAGCTGCTTCATGACTGGCTCTGAACTGTGCAACAGATCGTCGGCGAGGATCACGGCAAACGGGCTCTCGCCAACCAGCTTTTCCGCGCATAGCACGGCGTGACCCAGGCCGAGCGCCGTGGCCTGGCGAACATAAAAACAGTCGACGTTCGCCGGCTTGATGCTACGCACGAGATCGAGCAGCTGTTCCTTGCCGCGTGCTTCGAGCTCGGCTTCGATCTCGTACGACTTGTCGAAGTGATCTTCAATGGCCCGCTTGCTGCGGCCGGTGACGAAAATCATCTCCGTGATGCCTGCCTCGATGGCCTCTTCCACCGCGTACTGGATCAAAGGCTTGTCGACGATGGGCAGCATTTCCTTCGGGCTCGCCTTGGTAGCGGGCAGGAAACGCGTCCCGAGGCCCGCCACGGGAAACACGGCTTTAGTGACTTTCAGCATGGTTGCGTTCTCACATCGGTTGATGACTGTGCGTCTCGCCAGACTCCGGCGGCTCCGCGTTCCTCGAAAAGACTAACGGAAAATAATTCATGCGGAGAATCGAAATTACTATTAAATCTCGATATGCATAATCATTCAGACGGAGTTGCCATATTATGAAATCACATCGGAAACAGTTACACGACAGCTATGCGAGCGGCGGAAGGAATTTCCGGCCGGACGGCCGTTGATCCGCAAGATGCAGGCAGCGTGCCGGTTGCCTCTGTCGTGCATTACTCGTGCTCTTCCATGGGCGGCAGCTTGCTGCCCTGATTCATCCGGAAACGGCTGATCGGCTCGTTCTTCAATGCCTCACGGTACGCAGAAATCGCGACGAGGATCAGCAATACGGCGACACCTGCCAGCAGATGCATGTTCATGGCGCTACTCCCTGGTTCCAGCAATCCGGCCTTCAAACTAGCATGAAAAAATGGGCAAATAATTCGGGTGTCCGGATTAGATTCTTTTTTCTTCAATCTTCCATCAGTGCGCCTTTTAATTACCTTTGAAAGGCGATTTTTTATTCATTTATTCATTGTCGTCGCGCATTACGATAGTCGTGCGACCGTGGGCCCGCATGCCGGCCCACGCGTGTGTATCTGCCGCATCTGCCCTGGCACACGCATGAACAAGGATTCCGCATGAGCGACCCGGCATTGAACGCCTCCGGCACATCGCTGCCATTCACGGCTTCACCCCGCAGCGGCACACGCGCGGAAAGCGCCGCCAAGGAACACATCGTCGATGCGATGCGGGGTTTCGCCGCCCTGCTCGTTGCCTATTTCCACTGCCGTCAGGTCACGTGGGTCGGCATGGAGACCTTCCACCGCACAGCAGGCAAGGTGCTCGACTTCAACACGATCGTGTCGTATCTGACGTTCCCGATCGCGTGGGGCTCGGCGGGCGTGCCGATTTTCTTTGTCATCAGCGGTTACTGCATCCATCGCGGCGGCGCATTGCGTCTCGCTGCCAATCCTGCGTACAGGCTCGACGCGGTGAACTTCTGGGCACGCCGGTTCGCGCGCATCTATCCGGTGTTGCTGGCCGCCCTGCTGCTGACCTTCGCGCTCGATTCAATCAGCTATCAGTTGCCGCCTGTCAGTCACAAGCTGAAGGACATCGGCCTGCATGTGTTTCTGGTGAACCTGTTTTCGCTGCAAGGCGTTGCGGGCAGAACGTACGGATCGAACGGTGCGCTCTGGACGCTCGCGCTCGAAGTGCAGTTCTACGCCGTCTATCCGCTGCTTTTTGCATTGCGCCGTCGGACAGGCATGCCGTGGGTCGTGGCGATCATCGCGGCGATCAACGTGGTGTCGGCGCTCGTGCTCGAACGACATGACATACAGTTCTTCACCTCGTACTGGCTTTCATGGACGCTCGGCGCCTGGATTGCCGAAGCGAAAGCGCACGCCGGCGCTCGCACCCGCCCGCTATCACCGTGGCTTTATGCAGCGGCGGCGACATTCATCCTTGCCGGCTTTGTCGCGTTTCACTTCGGGCAATACGCCGCGTTCCAGCTTTGGGCGATCGGTTTCGCATGCTATCTGCTGAAAGCGCTCGATCGTCCCGCTTCTAACGCGCCGCGCTTCGCGCTGCTGTCGCGTCTCGGCGATTTCAGCTTCTCGCTTTACGTCGTCCATCTGCCGCTGTTCGTGCTGCTGTCCGCACTGGTGTTTCACTCGACGCTTCAGGTCGCGATCTGGCCGTCGTTCGCATTCCTGCTGCTCGCCATTCCTGTTGCGTGGGTGTTCTACCGTATGGTCGAACTGCCTGCGATGAAATGGTCAGCGAGCCTCAAGCCCAAGGTAAAAGCGGCGCGCGCTCGAGTCTGAGCGGGCGCCGCCTGTTGTCTCTCGTCGTTACCGGCTGCGAATGCCGCGGCCGGTAACAGCGATATGGCCGTGTTATGCCACGGCCGCCTTCTTCAGCTTTCCTGCCTTGCCTGCCTTCCCCGCCACGTCCTTCAGAATGCGCTCGACGCCAGCGACATAGCTCGCCGTGCCGAAGCGCTGCACCGCCGTCCGATGACCATTCGCGACGATCAGTTCACGCAACGCCACGTCTTCCTGCAGTTTCGCGAGCGTGATGGCGAGCGCCTGTGCGTCGCCGGGTTCACACAACAAACCGTCGACGCCATCCTCGACGATTTCGAGCACGCCACCCGCACGCGCTGCAACGACCGGACGCAGCGCCAGCATGCCTTCGACGATCACGCGTCCAAACGGCTCTGGCGTGATCGACGTATGCGCGACGACATCCACCGCGCACATGCAGGCCGCCACGTCGTGCTGGAATCCGAGAAAATGCACGCGCTCGCCAAGACCGTGCGCGTCGACAAAGGCGCGCAGGCTGGCTTCGTAATCGTCTTCACCGAAGAGCGCCGCACCGACGAACACCGCATGCATGCGCGGGTTCAGCACCATCGCTTCGAGCAGGACATGCTGGCCTTTCCAGTGCGCGAGGCGGCTGAACGAGCCGACGAGAAATGCATCCTGCGGCAAACTGAGGCGCGTGCGCAACGTGCGTTGCGGAACGCCGCGCAATGCGTCGAACGGCGCCGCGGAAATGCCGTTGAACACGACATCGATCCGCTTGCTGTCGAAGTCGGTCAAATCAGAAAACGCCTGCGCCGAAGCAGCAGAATTCGCGACTACATGCGACAGTCCGAATTTTGCGCACCACTTGATGATGGCCAGCTGCTTGCGGCCAAAGTGCTGCGCGCTGACGATATCGCGCAGATGCCAGACCACCGGCCTGCGCGCGATTCTGCCCGCGACGGCGCCGATCACCATCGCGCGCTGTGTGTTCGCGTAGATCACATCCGCGTCACGCGCGCGCGCGGCCACCGCGCGCACGAGCGACGCCAGTCCCGTCAACGCCGATCCTTTCGGCAGCTTGCCGCCCTGCTTGCGCACATGACGCAACGCGCCGGCGTCCAGCACGTCGACCGCGACGCCCGCTTCATCGAGCGCGGTGCGAAACGGTCCATCGTCGAACAGGGTGACCTGGATGCGTGCACGCAGTGTCTTGACGACTTCGAGCAGCGACAGCTCGGCGCCGCCCAGCACGCCGCTTTGATCGATCGCCAGCACGCCGATGCTTCCAGCTTCAGCCGAACCGCCCGATGGCGGCGTCGAACCATACGCAGGCAATGTAGCGTCGCGCAGCGCCGGCACCTTTTCCTTGACGTGCTCGAAGAAACGTTCACGGAAGTACTTCGCAGAAAACTGCTCTGCATTCGCGCGACAATCCGCAGGCGAAAAGCGCGCGATGTTTCCGTCAAAGCTCTCGACGGCTGCGATGATCGAGTCCGTCGTCTGTTCGTCGAAGAACATACCCGTGGGCCGCGCGTCGTAGATGTCGCGTACGGTTTCGAGCGCCCCGCCCTTGCCGTACGCAATCACCGGCGTACCGCAGGCCTGCGCTTCGACTACCGAGATGCCGAAGTCCTCTTCGGCGGCAAACACGAACGCCTTCGCGCGACGCATCTGGTCGTGCAGCACCGCGAACGGCTGGTAGCCCAGGATCTCGACGTTCGGCGTCGCCTTTGCGCGGATCTTCTGCATGTCCGGGCCGTCGCCGATAACAACAAGACGTCGTTCAGGCATCTTTGCAAACGCCTCGACAATCAGATCGATCTTCTTGTACGGCACCATCCGCGAAGCCGTCAGATAGAAATCTTCCTTATGCTCGTTGACAGAAAACGCGTCGACGTCGACGGGCGGAAAGATCACCTGTGCATCGCGCTGGTACACCTTTTTTATCCGCCGCGCGATGAAGGCTGAATTGGCGACGAATTCATCCACCGAATTCGACGTGCGGATATCCCAGTTGCGCATGTAGTGAAGAATCAGCCGCGCGATCGCGGAACGCGGACCATTGATCAGATTCGACTGCTTCAGGTATTGATGTTGCAGATCCCACGCATAGCGGATCGGCGAATGCACATAGCTGATGTGCACCTGATCGGGCCCGGTCAGCACACCCTTCGCAACAGCATGGCTGCTGGAAATCACGACATCGTAGGCGGACACGTCGAGCTGCTCGATCGCGAGCGGCATCAGCGGCAGCCACGCGCGATACTTCTTGCGCGCGAACGGCAGGTTCTGGATAAACGACGTGGTAACAGGCTTGTTGCGAATGAACGAGCGGTCGTCGAGAAAGTCGACGAGGCTAAACAGATCCGCATCCGGAAAGCACGCAATGATCTGCTCGAGCACGCGCTCGGCGCCGGCATAGGTCACGAGCCAGTCATGCACGATCGCAACACGGACGGGCTTGCCTGAAGGCGGCAAACGACGCGCCGGCACATCCGGACGCGGCGTGACCGGCAGCAGCGCGTCTGGCAGACGCGCCGTCGGCGCGTCGGGTTTCGTGCGCAGGACGGGTTCGTCAAGGACGTCGTGATTCATGCGCTTTTCCTCATGTTCAGTCGCAACAGCAGCGAGCGGGCAAGCCCGCGCACGGCAGGCGTCATCGTGAGCGACCAGCCAGTATTCGCGAGCACCACCAGTGCGCCCGCGGCGACTGCCACCGTAAAACTGGAAAGGAAGGCGGCCAGATACAGGCTGCCCATCAGAAACACGAGATGCGGGAGCATGTCGAGCCAGATCGGCCGCGCGCGGATCGCCGAGAGCCACAGCAGCGCGGCGTAATCGAACAGCGCCCGTCCGGCGACCACCACTGCCGCGCCCGTCAATCCGAAATGTGCGATGCCGAACCACAGGCCGCCCGCGAACAGCGGCAGTTCGACGAGCGCAATCTTCGCCGCCGCAGCCGGATTCACCTGCGACTGGATCAGCACGCGTGTGACATTCGCCTGCCCGATGAGCCAGATGCTGAGCACGAGAATGCGGCCCACGGGCGCGGCTTCACGCGCGACTTCGGCGCCCACCCACAGGTGCAGAAACGGTTCGAGCGCGAAAATCGCGACGATCGCAACCGGCGTGAAGACGGCATTGAGAAACTCGAGCGCCTGCTGCGCAAGCACGTCCGCGTGATCCCGCCGGACTGCCGACAGGCGCGGAAACAGCGTGCGCACAAAGGCGGTCGAAACGATATTGAGCCGATAGACGAGGTTTTGCGGCACCGTGTAGTACGTGACGAAACGCGCGCCCATCGCGGTGCCGAGCATCATGCGGTCAAGCGAATCGGAGACCATGTTGGTCATGCTGGTCACGAGCATCCAGCCGCCGAAATTGAACAGCCCCTTCGCGACCTTGAACTGCGGCGGCATGATGCTGCGGATGTTGAGCACCTTGAACGTCGAACGACCGAGCAGCAGCGCAGCAAGGAGTCGGGCGACCACCGCTGCGGCCAGCACGGTCTGCAGGTTTGGGGCGATCAGCCAGGCCATCGCAAGCGGCAGCAACTGGAACAGGAACGTGCCGATCGTCTGATTGGTGTTGTAGATACCGAAACGCTCGGCGCCGTTAATCGCACCGGCGAACACCCACGAGACGTTTGCAATGGGAATCGCGACGGCGAGCCACGGCAGCGCCATATAGACCTCGTGCTGCATCGCTGGCGACACGCGCGTGAAATACGCGGTGTAGATAAACGCGCCGAAGTAGATCACGAGGCCACCGATGATGCCGGTGCCGAGATTGAGCCAGAACGCGCTCCAGAACACGCGGGCACACTCTTCCTCATCGTTCGACGCACGCGCCTTCGAGATGTGATTCTGCGCGGCCATGCTCATGCCGAGATCAAGAATGCCGAAGTAGCCGATCAGCGTCCATACGAGGCTGATCACGCCGTAGCGTTCCACGCCAAGCGCCCTGATGTAGGCTGGCACCGTCACGAGCGAAACGAACGTCGGCAGCACGAGCCCGCAAAAGTTGATCGCTACGTTCTTGAGGATGCCTTTTTCCATCAGATGCCTTTGAGTCAGTATTGCGCCCGCCGCTGGCGCGACAGGAGATGCTTCGAGTAAAGCACGTAAAAAATGGGCACTGGCGTTGTTAAACGCCAGGAAAATAATTCGATGTGGGGCGTAGAAAGAGCCTTAAAAAAGGCTTCAAAACGCTTCTGGATCAGCTTGGCTTCCAGCGGTACATCAATACCTTGCCGCGCGCGTCTTCTTCGACGAACACAAGGTATTCGCCGTCGCTGCGCCGGGATGCGCTGATGCCGTTCGGCACGTCGACCCAGCCCGAGGCACGGCCCACTTCCGGGCCTGGCCGGATGACGCCCACTTCCTGACCGGAATCCTTGTCGTACACATGCACGGCCGCGAACGGCTCGACCGCGAATACGTACTGTCCTTCGACCGTGAGGCCGACGATCGTCGAAACCGGCCGCGCCTTCGTTTCCCATGGCAGCGTGACGGCGTAGCGCTGCACCGGCTTGCCCGACGACCATTTGTCGTAGCGCACCAGCACGCGTCCCGCTTCCTTCCAGAACGCGCGATCGACTCCCAGGTCCGCCGTATAGCCGGTCGCGTACATCGTGTCGCCCGCCGGATCGTAAATCGCGCGACGCAGTTCGGTGAACGGCGCCGGAACCGGATACGTCGTCATGTTCGACCATGCGTAGATCGGGTTGCCGCTCGAATCCAGTCCGCCAAAATGCAGGCGGAAAATGCCCTTCGTGTCGCGTGCGCGCCAGATATCGCCGGCCGAATCGACCCACCAGCCCCAGCCGCCCGGCAGCTTCGCGCCACTCGTGTTCGGCGAAAACTCACTCGCGTCAAAGCGGCCGTTACCGTTCGCGTCCCGCCAGATCCAGTCGCCGCCCGGCGGCGCATTTGGCACATGCTCGACAGCTTTCGCGCTCCCCGCGATGAAGCCCGAAGGGATCGCGGTCTCGCCATCACGCGCTGCGTCGAAGCGATAGATCTTCACGTGATCCGCGTACATGTCGGTGAGAAACAGGAACGTGTGCCCCTTGAGCTTGCGGGCGATCGGCATGCCTGGCCATTCGCTCACCGTGAATACCGGGTCTTCCGGATACTTGAAGCGGTTCGACAGAAAACCCGCATATTTCCAGTCCTGACCCGACGGTTTCGACAGATCGAGCTCAAACCGTTTGTTGCCGGTATAAACGCTGTTGGGCCGCGACGGATCGATCCATGCGCCGTCGACGAACAGCAGCCCCTGCACCTGCCACACCTGGCGCCCATCCGGCGCGTAGCTTTCGAGCGTCGCGCCAAGATTCGCGCCGATGACCTTGCGCGTCGGCCCGACGCCATTGGTGGATACGTAGACGTTGCCGCGCGCGTCGACACCCACACCGGTCAGGCCGTTAAAGCGCTGCGGCCCCGGCTTTCCCGGAACGCCCGAAAAAATCCCGCCACGTTCGCCAAGCGTGCCGCTCGCTGTATAGCGGCCATTCGTCCTGCTGAAAAACAGCACCTGCTGGCGCGGTCCGTTATCCGCAACAACAACGCGGCCCTGTGCATCGACCGCGACGTCCGCCACCACGGTATCGTCTGGCAGCGGTAGTTCGTCGTTCAACCGCTGGCCGTCCGCCGTGTAATGCGCTAGGCGCCTTGTGCGGTCACCGCGCGGACCGGTCAATACCCAGAGCGAACCGTCCGGCGCGAGGGCGATACGGCCCGGCTCACGCACGCTCCACGTCGTCTTCTGCATCATCGATTCGGCGTCGTAGACCTCGATGCGATCACGCGCCGTGTTCGACACATATAACGTCGTGTCGCTCGCGGCGAGCCCGTCGATTTCAGCCTTCGTATCCGACGGGACTTCGTTCACCAGCAGAAAACTGGCAGCGAGCCGCGCACGCGGATCCAGCGCGAGCGATACATTCGCGCCGCTCTGAAACGGCGCGCTGCGTTTCGGATCGGCGATCTCGCGACGCGACACGCCGTACCACTGCTTGCCCTTCTCCGGCCAGACGCCGGGCGAAACCAGATGGCCGCCCTCGTTTCCGACTGCAACCGCCAGAAATTCGTACTTGCGATTGATCGCGACAGCTGTGCCGCCCAGGTTGCCCCAGCCATGCGTGTCACTGGCGACGCCGAGCACCTTGCCGTTCTGGTAGATGCTCGCTTCGGCGCCGCTTTCGTCCCAGATCGTGTTCGTGTAGACCTTGCCGTCGGGCGAAACAGCGATCGCGGCAATGTCGATCTGCGTCCACGTGCCATCGCCGAATCCGAACGTGTTGCCGATCCACGACGTTTTCACGTTCAGCACGTTTTCGGCATACAACGGGCACGACGCCAGAAACACCGCACAGAACAACGCACCTGCGCGCTTCGTCACGAATCCGGTAAAAAGCGGGGCAAACAGCGAACGCGGCAACGACAATCCTCCAGACAGTGCCCGTTCGCGGCGCAGTTCGCGCGCGATCGATGCAGGTCGAAAACACCGGCCTACCTTACGCGGGAAATTCATGCCGACGAAATTCGAAAATAATTCAAAAATATTCAAAGAAAATCCTTTGATGTCAGCGTTGCTGAAAGAACGCGTACGAATAAAACCCGACAGGGCTCTCATTGAAAGTTCCGCGCTGGATAACCCGCTTTTCACGTTTGACTCTCCGCCATTCCGCCGCCATTCCGATTACGCCAATGCGAATGAGATGGGCTGAAGCGCATGCCAACCTCGCGTCCGATCTGTTCGATTACATTCTGATTCTATTGTTTCTGTTTATCTATCCTGCTTTCGTTTTTTCATCACTTTATTTTCCCTAGAATGAACGGCACTCCCCGTTGCCCACAGGATGGATTCGCGCCACTGAACGGCGCCAGGATGTATTCGTGCATGCGGCTTACAACGCACCTTTCCGGACGGTCCATGACAGCAAGCGTACAGCCAGTCTCGCCCTCCCATACCCACCGCATTGTCCAGCTCGACGGGCTGCGTGCGCTCGCCGTTCTCGCTGTCTTCGCCCAGCATGCGCTCAAGGCGCCGCTGTGGATGGGCGTCGATCTTTTCTTCGTGCTCAGCGGCTTTCTGATTACGGGCATCCTGCTCGAACGCAAGGCGCGCCAGCAGTCGTATTTCAGCTATTTCTACGCACGGCGTATACGTCGCATCCTGCCGCCTTATCTGCTGCTGATGCTCGTGTCGTCGCTCGTTTTCGGGCTCGGCTGGGCCCGGCACTGGCAGTGGTACGCACTGTTCGCGACGAACATCGGCGACGCGCTCGGGCAAAGCGGACATGACAGCCTGAATGTGCTGTGGTCGCTTGCCGTCGAAGAGCAGTTTTACATCGTGTGGCCGTTTGTCGTCCTGCTGCTGCCGCAGCGCGCGCTGGCGATCGTCGCCGCGGCCCTGATCGTGCTTGTGCCGTTGCTGCGTGCGGTCGCCACGCCGTGGTTCGACACGTTCTGGCCGATCTACTATCTCACGCCGTTCCGCATGGATCTGCTGTCGGCCGGCGCACTGCTCGCCGTGGCCGTGCGGCGCGATCGCAACGCGCTCGAACCGTTCAGGCTGCCGGCCGTCTTCGCGCTGTTCGCAGCGCTTGTCGTGCTGGGCTGGCTGCATCTGCACTTTCCGCGCTTTCGCGCCGCGAATACGCCGCTGTCGAATGCCGGGCTCTACAGTATCTCGCTCGTGCTGTGCACGTCGGCACTCGTGATCGCGCTGCAGTCAAAGGGCATCGTGAAGCGGGTTCTGTCACATCCCGCGCTCGTCTACATCGGCACCATCAGCTACACGATCTATCTGGTTCATCTGACCGTGCTCTACATGCTGTGGCCGCTTGAACTGAATCGCTATGTCACCGCGGCGCTCGCACTCGCGATCACCCTCGCCTATGCGACGCTTACATGGTTCGCCTTCGAACGACGCCTGGTTCACGGTTCGTCGTCACGTCGTGCGGTGGCGCGGTCAATCGCGTCCCGCAACGACTCCGCGCAATCGCGGACCTGACCATGAAGCACCCATGAAGCAAAACACCCAGTCTCCGCGCGCCATCGTCGGCGCCCTGCTCCTGACGACGCTCATCGCGCTTTCCGGCGCGCAGCCCGCGAGAGCCGCGCAGCGGGAAGTGTTGATCGAAGCCTACGGCGATTCGACCACGCTAGGCATTTCATGCAGCGAGGGCCATTGCGGTCCGCGTGTGCAGAACGCGGTTACATATCTGCAGGACGCGTTGCAGTCGGCACATGGCTGGCGCGTCTCGGTGACCAATTTTGGCGTCGGCGGCACGACGGCGTCGCAGTTGCGCGATGGCACCGAGCGCGGCCACGGCATCCCGTGGAAAACGCGGCTTGCCGCGTCGTCGGCGCAGATCGTGACGATCAACTACGGCATCAACGAAGTGATGCACGGCCAGACGCCCGAGCAGTTTTACGACGCTGAAACCGACCTTGTCGTCACCGCGCTTGCGCTCGGCAAACTGCCGGTGCTGGAAACAGCGAACCCGATGCCTGACGGACGCCTCAACGCAAAACTCGCAGCGATGGCGTCGATGACGCGCCGTATCGCCACGGAACAGCACGTGCCGCTTGTCGACCAGTTCGCCTACATTTCCGCGCTGCCGGACTGGAAAGCGATGATGTCCGATGGCGCGCATCCGAAGCCGGAGCTTTACCGGATCAAGGCAGGACAGGATTTCAACGTCGTCGATCCGCTGGTGCGACAGATCCTCGACGGCGGCAAAGCCGTTCACGTTTCCCATCAATGAATCACACTACCCTGAAGGATATTCCATGAGCACACCACGCAAGGCGATCATCACGGGCGTGTCCGGACAGGACGGCGCCTATCTGACGAAACTGCTCCTCAACAAGGGCTATCACGTCACCGGCACTTACCGGCGCACGAGTTCCGTCAACTTCTGGCGCATGGAAGAACTTGGCGTGCTCGACCACCCGAATCTTTCGCTCGTCGAACACGATCTGACTGATCTCGGTTCGACGCTGCGCCTGCTCACCGCCACACAGGCCGACGAGGTGTACAACCTCGCCGCACAGAGTTTCGTCGGCGTCTCGTTCGACCAGCCCATTACGACCGCGGAGGTGACCGGCGTCGGCGCGCTGAACCTGCTCGAAGGCATCCGCATCGTGAATCCGAAGACGCGTTATTACCAGGCGTCGACATCCGAAATGTTCGGCAAGGTACAGGCCGTTCCGCAGCGCGAAGACACGCCGTTCTATCCGCGCAGCCCGTATGGCGTCGCCAAGCTGTTTGCGCACTGGTCGACGATCAACTATCGCGAATCGTACGGTCTCTTTGCGAGCAGCGGCATCCTGTTCAATCACGAATCGCCGCTACGTGGCCGCGAATTCGTCACGCGCAAGATCACGGACACCGTCGCCAAGATCAAGCTCGGCAAGCAGGACGCGCTCGAACTCGGCAACATGGACGCAAAGCGCGACTGGGGCTTCGCACTTGAATATGTGGAAGGCATGTGGCGCATGCTGCAGGCCGACGAGCCCGACACCTTCGTGCTGGCCACCAACCGTACCGAAACCGTGCGCGATTTCGTACGCATGGCGTTCGCCGCGGCGGGCTATCAGCTCGAATGGTCCGGCAGGGCCGAGCAGGAAACCGGCGTCGATGTTGCGACCGGCAAGACGCTCGTGCGTGTGAACCCGAAGTTCTATCGTCCGGCCGAAGTGGAACTGCTGATTGGTTGCGCGGACAAGGCGCGCGAAAAGCTCGGCTGGAAACCGGAGACAACGCTCGAACAGCTGTGTCAGATGATGGTAGCCGCCGATCTCACGCGTAACGCGCATCATCAGACTTTCTAATGTGGCTGTGCTGCAAAAAAGCGCGACCTTGCGGTCGCGTTTTTTTTAACTACCGCCGATGCGATTTAATGAACACCGCCCGCCGCGATCGCTTCGTCATACACCGACGCAACACGTTTCGCGATCACCGCATTGTCGAAATTCGCACGCGCATACGCACGGCACGCGTCGGCGTCCGGGAGTTTCAGCGAGCCATCGAGCGCGGCCGCGAGACCGTCGGCGATCGCCGCGGCGCCCGTCGTTGGGAGCACCAGATCCTGTGACAGCCCGGCGACGGCTTCGGGCAATCCGCCCACTGGCGTAACCAGCACCGGCGTGCCCGATGCGAGCGACTCCACCGTGATCAGCCCGAAGCCTTCGAGCGCCACCGTCGGCACAACGCTGATCGTCGCGGCACGATAGAGCGCGGCGAGATGCTGGTCGGGCACGAAACCAAGCAGCTTCACGTTGTCCGCGAGACCCGCCTCGTCGATGCGCGCCTGCAGTTCCCCTTCGAGTCTTCCCTTGCCCGCGATCAGCAGCAGCACATCCGGTTGCTGGCGCTTCAGCAGCTTCACCGCATCGACCAGATCCTCCAGGCCCATGCGGCGCACCAGACGCCGCACCGCCAGTACGATGGGCCGTCCAAGCGGCAACTGCAGCTTGAGACGCGCTTCCGTCGGCGAGATCGGCAGATTGAACTGCTCGACGTTGACGCAACCGGGCACGACGCGGATGCGCTCCGGCGGAATCCCGTAGCGCGACGTCAGGATCTGGCCGAATGCATCCGACAGCACGATCAGTCGCGAAGAACGCGAATAGACGGCCTGCTCCAGATAACGCTTCGCACGCTGACCCAGCGAATCGGCGCCTTCGACGTGGCTTTCATCGGCCCACGGTCCCTGAAAATGCGAGACCTGCGGAATCCCGCGCGTCACGTCGAGACCCGGAAATGTGTAGAGCGCGAAATGTGACGAGATCACATCCGGCCGCTCGATATCGATCGCATCACGCAGTGCGCGCCGAGCGGCCATCAGGCGTCGCGGCAGCGACTGCGCGGCGGAGCCGAAACCGCGGATCGCGCCGTCGGTGTCTTCGGCCACGCGCGGCGAGCCCGCGACCACGCCGCGTACCGCGACGCCCGCGCCCGGCAGCGCGCCGACAAGCGAGTAATACATGCGATCGAGTCCGCCGGCGCGCTCGGGGAACCAGTGCATGCCGATTTGCAGCGATTTGATTGAACGGGTTGTCATGGCTGTTCCCTGTGGTTGTGACTGCAACGATTCGCTGTGGCTAACGCAGCGCGTTGAGTGGCGTTCATTCGGCCGTCTCCCTGCGCGCCAGCACGCTGGCCCCGAGTGCATCGGCTTCTCCGCCGCGCGCCTTGCGCGGATCGTCGCGCCGGCCTGCCAGTTGCCGATAGAGGTCGATGTATTGCCTTGCCATGCGTGCCCAGCCGAAGCCGGTCGCAAGTTCACTGGCGGCAATACCCATCGCACGACGTACCGGGTCCGAGGCTGCAAGACGCGAAATCGCACCGGCCAGCGCATGCGGATCATCCGGATCCTCGAGCACGATGCCGCACTCCGGCGTGATGATCTCCGCGCCACCCGCCGTGCGCGCCGTGACGACCGGTAGGCCCGCGGCCATCGCTTCGAGCAGCGAGAGGCTCATCGCTTCGTAGCGCGACGGAAACACGAAGGCGTCGACCGAATGCATCAACACCGGCATCTCTTTGACGAGCCCCAGAAAATGCACACGATCGCCGACGCCGAGCGAACGCGCCTGTTCCGGATACGGACTGCCCGGCAGATAACCGGCGACCGCGATGTGCACGTGCTCGGGCAATTCACGCAATGCCTTCAACACCGTGCCGAGATTCTTGCGCGGCGTGCGCAGATCGCCGACGAAGAGGAGCAGGAACGCGTCGGCAGGCAGATTGAATCGCGTGCGATCGCCCCCGGCGGCCGCAAAGCCCTGCGTATCGACGCCGTTGTAAATCACATCGACGCGGTTGCGCGGCGTCAGCCCGATCGCGCGGATTTCGTCAGCGACCTTTTGCGACACGGCCGTGATCACGCGCGAGCGCCGGTAGGCCCAGCGTTCGAGCTGCGCATTCAGGCCGGTATAGAGAAACTGATACGCGGACCATACGCCCTTCGCGAGTCCGAACGGGTAGTACTTGCTGCCGAACCAGCCGCTGTGCACGAAGTGTGCAGTGTTGACGTCGGCGGCGACCCACGAGATAAAGCCGTTCACATGCAGGACGTCGTATTCGTGACGATGCCGGCGCAGCCACCATGCGCTTTTGAGCGCGAACACCTGCTGGCGGATCAGGTTGGAGGGCCACCATTTGCCGATCCGTATCGGGATCCAGCGCACATCCGGATGCGCCAGGAGTTCTGGCGCGACGTGCGAAGCAATGAGGGTCACCGCAATATTTTCTTCCAGGGCTGCACGCGCAATTTCATGGTTGACGCGTCCCTGGCCGTCGTTATGACGCACGACGTGCGTGACAATGGCGACTCTCAATCAGTGCCCTCCATGGAGAATGAGATTCCGTCTGCGGTTCAGCTTTTGCCAGTGCGCCGCGGACAGGATCGAGAAGAAGCTCATGAACAGCAGCAGACCGCCCGTGCCCACGAGCGAGTTGGTGAAGACCAGCATCGAGAAACATGCGAGACCGAGGCTGAGACACGCACCCACGAACTTGTCGTCGCGCAGCGCGAACGACGCCAGCACCGCGCGCATCAGCAGCCACAGGATGCCGGACATGTAGAGCAGCGTGCCGGGCCAGCCGAGCACGAACGGAATGTTCATCACGCCGCTGTCGAAGTTGCCGTATTTGCCCAGTTCGCCGCCGCTGTCGCTCGACAGCTTGGTCGACGTGCCCGTCGCGCCGAGGCCCTCGCCCTGCACATCGGTGAACGCGGTCTTTGCGAACGTTGCATAGAACTGGTTACGCGCGGCATAGCTCGTGTCGTCGTTGAGGTTGACGAGGGTTTGCAGACGCGTCTGCATACGCTCGGCGACCGGACCGACTGCAAGGAGCGGCACGCACAGGCCCGCGAGCAGCAAGGCGGTCGCGATGATCCGCACGCGCACGCGGTTGCTGGACTTGACGAGCTGGATCAGAAGCGCGACGACCCAGCCGCCCCACGTCGAACGTACGAGGCTCAGCGCGAAGGCGAGAAAACCCAGCGCGCCCGCGATCCAGCGCACGCGATGCTGCGCGGCCATCACGAACACCATCGCGCCCATCATTGCGAGCGCAAACGGCCCGGACGAATTCATCGTACTGAACACACGCACGCCTAGCGGCACGGCATCGCCCTGCGAATTCATCTGCGAACCGAGCATCCACATGGCGTCCCACGGCGGCATGATGAAGAATTGCACGAGGCCATACGCGCCCATCGCGAGCATGCCCCAGATGAACGTATTGACGATTACGTCGCGATACTCGGGGTACTGGCGCGTGTGCGCCATGATGTGAAAGCCGATCAGGACCGGATAGAGCCAGTTCGCGAGGTCGTACAGCGCGGCCAGCGGTCCGCTCGATACGACACCGACGAGAAACGCGTACGCGAGGCCAGCGAGGATCAGCAGCACCGGCAGGCCGCGTCGTTGCGCAAGCACCGGGTAATAGCGCAGCAGCGAAAGCGCGCTGATCATCGTGACGGCCAGTGGTGCGACCTGGATCAGACTCGTCGGCGTGAACGAGCCTTTCGACCAGTCGGCGAGACGCCGCACTTCGGGGCTCAGAAACCACAGCCACCACATGAAGCCGACGTACTGCGCGGGGCTTTTGAAATACAGCCAGAAGCCCGTGAGAATCGCGAGCACAGGAAATGCGAGCGTCAGCACGGTGCCCTGATGCGCACCGATCATCATGGCCGTGACGAGCCACAGCAGTGCCTGCGGCAGCCACGCCTTGCGCTCGCCGCCTGGCAAGCGCGATGAACGGTCGACCTCGACGCGTGCGACGGCCATCGTTATTGCCCCCTGCCGGCTTGATGCCGCGACTGCGGCTGCGCGGACTGCCCGCTAGCGCCGCTACCGCCGGCCCGGCGCCGCGCTTCGTCCACTGACCGGCCGCGCGGCGAAGCGCGCCGGCCCATCAACTCGCGTGTGATACGCACGTGTTGCTGCGCGAACTGTTCGGTGGTGAGCTTGCGCGCGATCAGCTGACGGGCGGCGGCCTGCGCCTGACGCAATGCATCGTCAGGCGAAGCGACAAGGCGATCGACAGCCTGTCGCAGCGCTTCCGGATCGAACGGCGGCACATAAGCCGCCTGACCGTCGGCGAAATAGTCCTTTAGCGCGCCGACATCGGTGACGATCATCGGCTTACCGACCGCAGCGGCTTCGAGCATCACGGTGATACCCGATGCGTGCGCATTGGGCCGCAGCGGGACGACGATCACATCGGCCCAGTCGTACAGCTCGCGCTGCTTCTTAAGGCCAGCCGCCGGCGCGATATCGACATTCGATGCCCGCAGCGACGCCGGAATACGTCGACGGGTTGCGAGCCGGACCGTGTAGCGCGGATCGTTGCCATAGGCGTTAATGAGGCTCACCCAGTCGCGGTCCCGATCGTTGCCGATCGCGGCGATACGCACCGGCGTATGCGGCTGCCATACAGTCGGCTCCTGCACCGGAAAATCGCGCGTATTCAGCCCGTAGTAGACGTGCACCGCGTCGCGGCCGAGATAACGGCGGCACAGCGCGGCGTTTTCGGAAGCAAGCGTCGTCAGCACATCGGCGCGCGCAACCAGCTTGCGATACGCCCAGCGGCGCAGTACACCGAAGTCGGGCCATTTATCGAGCAGCCACACGCTTTGCGCGAGCAGCAGCGGCTGGCGGCTCTTCCGGCGATTCAGCAGCAGCAACAGCGCCACCGACAGATATTCGTGTTCCGTGTGCGTCCACACGACGTCCGAGCGCAGGATTTCATCCCGATTGCGCAGCGTGTGAATGAAATCGAAGCCGAGCATCGCCTTCAGCCCACGACGCAGCAGGCGCATCGGCAGACGCTCGCGCGCGTCCTGCGAATAGCTCAGCGCAAACTCATCCGATTCGGCATGGTGATAGCCGTACAGGCAGCCGATGTCGTCGCCCTTGCGGTAGAAACGCGGATCGGCACCGTAAAACAGATGGACGTGGACGTTGGTCACACTCATGCAGGGACTCCGGGCTTGTTATGGACGGCATCGATTCGAAGCACGCATCGATGCACCGGAACGCAACAGGTGCGCATCACGATCACGAAGCCGTGCGTCGCGCTTCATGCGCGCCGATACGAACAGCACGCCAGCGCGACAGAGTCGCGCGGCCGCGCTTCGACGCGAGCGCGAGCACCGCGTGCGCCATGCCCGGATAAACGCGCGTACCGACCAGCGTGTACCACCACCATGCCGCCTCGCGACGCAACGGCGGCAGATGATCGCGCAGGATCAGATGCAGGTTGTAGGCGGCGTTGCGTACCGCCTGCATCGTCTGCGCATCACGACGGTCGTCATCGAAACGTTCAGCGGGAAAATGATCGACGGCGACCTGCGGGTCGTAGACGAGCTTCCAGCCCGCATGCTTCACGCTCATGCTGAACGCCATGTCGTTGTGAACCTGGGCGCCCGCGCCACGCAGGCGCGGATCGAAGCGGATCGTACGGATCGCTTCGCGCCGGTAGCTCATGTTGGCGCCCTTCAGCATATCGACTTCGCGCGCACCGCCGACGCCCAGATGGTGATTGCCGATGATCTTGCCCGACGCGCGCAGCTTGCCGACGAGCGGTCGTGCGCCGTCGAGAATGCCGCCCTTCTCGTGTACCCAGTCGCGGCCACCCAGCGCCCCCAGCAGCAGATCGCTTTCAAATGCGCTGGCGATACGCTGTGCCCAGTCGGGTCGAGGCGCGGCGTCGTCATCGGTGATGGCGATGACATCGCCCTTCGCCACGTCGAGGCCGCGATTGAGTGCCGCGACCTGCCCCGGTACCTCGACGATCGCGATACGCAGCGGCAGCGCGCCCTTCACGGCGGGATCGTGCAGACACGCAAGCGTCTCCCTGTCGTCGGGGCGCACAACGACGATCACTTCGTCCGGCGCACGCTGCTGGCGCTGGAGCGCGGAGAGGCAGCGTGCGAGATCGGCGGGACGGCGAAACGTCGGAACCAGAACGGATAGTTTCATGATGGGTCCTTTCGGGCGCTTACGCGCTCAGGTATTCCTGCACCGCTGCATAACCACGCGAATAGTTGCCGCGCGCCCCCGCTGGCATCGCGTTGAAAATCGCACCCTGCACCGTCACGCCCGCGTTATGCAGACGCTTGAGCGCATCGTTGATTTCCGGCTCGCTGTGCATGCCCGAACGCAGCACGAGGAACGTCGCGCCCGCGTGCACCGCGACAATCGACGCGTCGGTCACCGCAAGCACCGGCGGCGTATCGATCAGGATCACGTCGTAGCGCTTCGCGAGCGCTTCAAGGTACGTCTGCAGACGCGGCGACATCAGCAGTTCCGACGGATTCGGCGGACGACGGCCGCACGAGATGAAGCTGAGGTTTTCAGTTTCCGTGTGACGGATCGCTTCCTCGAGGGAGATCTGGCCGCTCAGCAGCTCGGACAGGCCGATATCCTGCGTGCCGCCGAGATAACGCTCCAGCGAGCCGCGACGCATGTCGCCGTCGATCATCAGCACACGCTTGCCCGAATGCGCGAGCAGCGTGGCGAGATTCACCGTCAGGAAGCTCTTGCCGACGCCCGGCATCGGGCCGGTCAGCACGACGATGCGGTTGCGCGCATCCATCATCGTGAACTGCATCGACGTGCGCAGGCTGCGCATGCTTTCGACGGTCGCATCCTTCGGGCGCGCGGCCGCCAGCACCTTGCGAAGACGATTGCCGCCGCGCTCGAAGCTGTTTTCCAGCACGGCCTGCTCCGGGCTCATCGGCACGAGGCCATACACCGGCAGGCGGAACATGCGCTCGATGTGCTCCGGATCATCGATGCCCTTGAACATGTTGCGACGCAGGAACACGAAACCGGTGCCCACGATCAGGCCCAGAATCACGGCGGCCGACAGGATCAGCACCTTCTTCGGCTTGACCGGCGCACCCGGGCGCAGCGCCACATCGACGATATGCACGTTACCGCCCGTGCCCGCCTTCTGCACCGACAGTTCCTGCACGCGATTCAGCAGCAGCACGTAGATGTCTTCGGCCACCTTCGCGTCGCGTTGCAGTTGCACGGCCTTCACTTCGGTCGCGGGCAGATTGCGGAAGCGGTCGGCGTATTTTTCGCGTTGCGCCTGCAGTTCAGCGAGCTGCTGGCGCGCGGCGATCAGCATCGGATGGTCGTTGCCAAAGCGTTGTTCGAGCGCTGCCACCTGGATACGCAGCGCGGAGATCTGCGATTCGTACTCCACGCTGCCTTGCAGGTACACCTTCGCTTCGTCGCTCGCGTTGATGGAGCCGGACTTGCTTTGATACGCGGTGAGCGCGGCTTCGGCGCGTTCAAGATCGCCCTTCAGGCGCGGCTCTTCGCTCTTCAGGAAGTCGAGCATCTTGCTCGCGTCGGCCTGCTTGCTCGCGATGTGCGTGCGCAGATATGACTGCGCGACTGCATTGGCGATTTCCGCGGCGCGTTGCGGATCCTGGTTTTCCAGCGAAATCTGGATGACGCCCGTGCCCTTGCCCTGCTCGGACACCTGAATCGCCGACTGGAACGACGCGATCGCATCGAGGTCATTCGCGCGCATCACGTTGAACTGCGTGCCCGGACGCGCTACGAGCCTGTTGACGAGAATCGACACGCCGCTGCCCTGCGCCGGCTGTCCTGCCCGACCGTGCAGCAGCACCGAACCGTTCGGCGCCAGCAGTTCGAACTGGTCGTTGGCCAGCGCGGTCATGATCATCTTCTGACCTTCGAGCGCGGGCGGCACTTCAACGTAATCGACGTCGGCGATTTCACCGCCCCACGCGTAGCCGCTGAAGCGGTCGAGACCCGGCCACGGACGCGCCGGTTCGCCCGGCGTCGCAAGACGCGCGGCGAGGCTGCCGATCACCGGGAGCATCTTCGGCGCGACGCTGAAGTTCAGCTTCAGTTGCTGAACCACCGGCGTCACCACACCGCGGCTCTTGATCATCTCGATCTCGGCGTCGGTGGGTAGCGACGTCTGGCCGGACGAAATGTTCGCGCCGGTCTGCGTCTGCGTGAGCGCCTGCGACGTGTTGTCGGACTGCTCGACGCGCACGTGCGCATCGGCCGAATACACCGGCTTCGCGACGTAACAGTAGAACGCAGCGACCGCGACGATCGACAGCGCAATGGCAATCAGCCACCAGATGTCGTCGATGATCACCTGCACCAGTTGACCGAGGACGACGTCCTCTTCTTCGGTCCTGGCCGGGCCGGCCAGATGCGTGTTTGCGTGAGTGCTCACAGTTCGATCCTGGTTGGTTCACCTCAGGTCCACGGGGTCCGCAACGATGCGTTGTGCGGGCCGCGTGGGCCTTCCGGCGGGTCAAGCGACTAGCGCGTCAGCTGCTTCAGATAGAACAGGGTCTGGACGGTCGGCAGCACCTGCTGCAGCACACGGTTGAACGTTGTCGACGCGGCAGTGCCCACGTAGACCACATCCATCGGTTGCAACTGGAATTGCGTCGACAGCATGATGGCGTTCGGCTGCGTCATGTCGAGGCGATACACATCGGGCGTCGTCGGTTTGCTTTGCATGCCGCGCATCACATAGATCTGGCGCGGGTTCGCATCGGTGTCGAGAATGCCGCCAGCCTGCGTGAGCGCATCGGCGATCGTCAGACGGCCCTTGATCATCGTCAGCTGGACCGGTGCCTTGACCTCGCCCATCACGAACACACGGCTGTCGATACGGTCCGGCACGTTGATGATGTCGCCGTTCTGCAGCATCACGTTCTGCGTGGTGTCGCCGTTATCGAGCATGCGGTTCGCGTCGAGCACGTACAGCTGCTTGTTGCGCGTGAGGCGCACGCGCTGCAGATCGGCGTCACCGGTCATGCCGCCCGAGCGTGTGATCGCGTCGACGAGCGACAGCGGCACATCGCTGATCGCGAGCGGTCCCGGCGTTTTCACCTGGCCCGTCACCTGCACCTTCTGGCTGCGATACGACAGGATGCGCACGTCCACCTGCGGATTCTTGATATAGCGCACGAGGCCTGAGGTAATCTGGTCGCGCAGTTCGCCCACCGTCTTGCCGGCTGCACGGATACGGCCGATGAACGGGAAATAGATCGTGCCGTCAGAGGCCACCGTCTGGCCGTACGGATCGGCCTGACCCGGCAGCGCCGTCGTGTACGGCTGCTGCAGCACGGCGCCCACCGATTGCGTGGTGTTGCCGCCGGCGGAGAGCGTGCTGCCGTTCGGCGTCGTCAGTTCTGGGTGATCCCAGACCGTCACGCCGAGGATGTCCTGCGGCGCGATCCGGTAGACCCATTGCGACGGATCGGCAATGCGCGACTCCGGCAGAACCTGCGGCACGGCTGCGGCCTTCGCCTGATCCATCACGACCTGCGCGTTGATCAGATGCACCGGATAGTCTTCAGCGGGCGCACTTTGCTGGTCTTCCTTCAGCCGCGACGTGTCGAGGTAATTCCCCGGCGCTGTCGCACAGGCCGACAGAAAGGCCGTCAGCAGCACAGAGAGTGTGGTATTTCGCATCAGCATATTTTTTTCAGCCATCCCATGACCAGGTGTTCGATGAGCACGAGACTTGCCCGATAGCCGGCTTCGTGTCCGCCATGCGGATCGGCGACATCGGAGTCCTCCCATTTGCCAAGCGGATAGACCTTGCCGCGCGAAGTCGGATCGAGTGCTTCGACCTCCTTCACCTGCGCGCGCTCGGTGACAAGCACCAGGTCCGCGTCACGCACGAGGCGGCAGTTCAGGCGTCGCGCCCGATGTCCGCTGGTAGCGACGCCGCCCTCGGCGAGCAGGCGTCGCATGACGGGATCCATGCCGTCGCCTTCGAACGCGCGAATGCCGGCCGACTGGAAGGCGATGCGCGCGCCCAGACGGGGCAGCGCGCGCGCCTTGAACAGCATCTCCGCGGCCGGCGAGCGGCACACGTTGGCGTAGCAGACGATGAGGACATTAGCGAACATGGATCGGATCCCTGGTTTGCGTGGCGCGCGGTTCAGCGAGCCGCTGCTTCGCTTGCTGCGTGCGTCACGCGTGCCGGTGCGGCCACGTGTGACGACGCATCGGCCAGCGCATGCTGACGGCCGATCGCGTGATATTCGATGCCCAGTTCCTGCATCGACTCCGGTTCGTACAGATTGCGGCCGTCGAAAATGAGCGGCGTCTTCAGCAATGCCTTGAGGCTCTCGAAATCGGGGCTCTTGAAGACCTTCCACTCGGTGAGAATCACGAGCGCATCGGCGCCCTCTGCCACGTCCATTTCCTCGTTCGCGAATTCGAGACGCGCGAGCTGCTGCGGCGCGTGCTGCAGATCGAGCGCGAACACGCGCTTCGCTTCGTCGATCGAGACCGGGTCGTAAGCTTTCACCCGCGCGCCATGCGCGAGCAACGCGGCGATCAGGCGACGGCTCGGGGCTTCGCGCATGTCGTCGGTATTCGGCTTGAACGCAAGCCCCCAGACGCCGAACGTGCGGCCCGTCAGATCGCTGCCGAGACGCGTCACGATCTTGTGCGCGAGGATCTTCTTCTGGTCGTCGTTGACGGCTTCGACGGCATTCAGGATGCGCAGGTCCGTGCTGTGTTCGTCCGCCGTGCGGATGAGCGCCTGCACGTCCTTCGGGAAGCACGAGCCGCCGTAACCGCAACCGGCGTACAGGAAGTCATAGCCGATGCGCGGATCGGAACCGATTCCGCGGCGTACTGCTTCGATATCGGCGCCGACGCGATCCGCCAGATTGGCGAGTTCGTTCATGAACGAGATGCGCGTCGCGAGCATCGCGTTGGCCGCGTACTTCGTGAATTCGGCCGAGCGCACGTCCATGTACAGCGTGCGTTCGCGGTTGCGATTGAACGGCGCATAGACGCGCTTCATCACGTCGCGTGCCTTTTCGCCGGGCACGTCCTCGTCGCAGCCGAGCACGATGCGGTCGGGCCGCGTGAAGTCTTCGACGGCTGCGCCTTCCTTCAGGAACTCGGGATTCGACACGACAGAAAACATGTGCTTTTCGCCGCGCGCAGCGAGTTCTTCGGCGATCACTTCGCGCACGCGCAGCGCGGTGCCGACCGGCACCGTCGACTTGTCGACGATCACCTTGAAGCCGTTCATATGACGGCCGATGTTGCGTGCAGCCGCGAGCACATATTGCAGATCGGCGGAGCCGTCTTCGTCCGAAGGCGTGCCCACGGCAATGAACTGCACGTCGCCATGCGCGACCGCTGCTTCGATGTCGGTCGAAAACTTCAGGCGGCCAGCCTTGCGGTTACGCGCGATGACTTCCTGCAGGCCCGGCTCATGAATCGGCACGCCGCCATTGTTGAGCACGTCGATCTTGCGTTGATCCAGATCGAGGCAGAACACGTCGTTGCCGATGTCGGCGAGACACGCGCCCGTCACGAGCCCTACATAGCCGGTACCAATGATCGTCAGGTTCATCTGTTACACCTCGAAAATTTGAACATTCCAGAAACGGAAAACGCATGCGCCGTGCTTCGCTGTCCTGCCCCGCGCTGCGGCGCGCTCAATAAGCGTTGCGGCCGGCAAAACCTTTGTAGAGCGTCAGGACGACGATCTTGATGTCGAGCCAGAAGGTCCAGTGCTGCATGTAGTACAGGTCGAGCTTCACGCGACCCATCATCTTTTCGATGCGGTCCGTCTCGCCCCGGTAACCGTTGATCTGCGCCCAGCCGGTGATGCCCGGCTTGATGCGATAACGGTGCATATAGCCCTTCACCAGATCCTTGTAGATGTCGTCGTGTTCCAGCGCATGCGGACGGGGACCGACCACCGACATCTCGCCCTTCAGCACGTTGATGAACTGCGGCAGTTCATCGAGACTCGTCTTGCGCAGGAACGCACCGACGGCCGTGATGCGCGGATCGCCGCGCGTCGCCTGCGTGACCTTGCCTGTGGTCTCCGCATGCACCTTCATCGAGCGGAACTTGTAGATCTCGAACTGCTGCCCGTCGATGCCCTTCCTCTTCTGCCGGAAGAACACCGGCCCCGGCGACGACAGCTTCACCATCGCGGCGATCACCAGCATCAGCGGCGACAGCGCAGCGAGTGCGGCGAGCGCGAACATGCGATCGAACACGAACTTCGGCAGCACGCGCACATCGGTAATCGGCGAAGCAGCCAGGTTGATCGCCGGCACGCCAAGCAGATCGACCACCGGCTGATTGAAGAGGCTCAAACTGCGCACATCCGGGATGAAGCGGATGTTCACGAACTCATTGCGAAACTCCATCACGAAGCGGTGAATCGTGCGTTCGTGCGACATCGGTAGTGCAAGCCACAGCTCGCGAATGCCGCGTTTTCGCACCACACGCACCATGCGGTCGAAATCGCGTTCGACTGGAATGCCTTCGAGTTCGACCGGCAGGTCCGCCGCAACCGCCGGCGCTTCGTGACGGTCGCTCTCACGCCGGCCACCCGGTTCATCGAACACGATCACAGGGCTGAAGCCGGCTTCAGGACGGCTGCGCATCTGTTCGATCAGGAAGCTCCCATACAGCGCGCCGCCGACGATCGCCACCGCCTTCTGGTTGTAGCCTTCGCGACGCAGCCCTTTCAGCACGCCGTGCACCAGCGCCTTGGTCACCATCAGCAGCACGATCGTCGCAATGGCCCAGTACACGAGCCACAGTCGCGACAGCAGGTCCGAGCGGTGCAGGCTGAAGCTCATCAGGATGCCGGTGCCCTCGACGATCAGCCACGCGCCCGACACGCGCCACAGCAGGTCGTACACTGGCTTGCCGCGCCACGACTGGTAGATGCCGAGCGCAGGAAAGAACAGGACCATGAGCAGGCAGTTGAACAGGAGCGAGATGCTCTCCATGTCGTTCAGCCACACAAACGTTCCGTTGTGCACGGCAGCCGCGATGAGTGCGCCTAAGCCCACCATCGCGATGTCGATAATCCTGGATAGAACGCTCAGCATGAGTCGCGCCTCAGTTTGTCAGTCAAATTCCGTCCGTGTTTGATTGCACTTCGTACTTCGCACCGCGCGAGCGGGCGGTATGGACAGGCAGTCGTGCCATTCAGCCTGAACGCTCGCCCATTGCGAATTGCAGCGAATCCCGGCTATTGACCTGTCGAAACGAAATATCTGGTCTGAATGAGTGAATACCCTCGTACAGGTATGAATAAAGCGATATTAAAATTCAGGTTGCAAGGCAGCAAAAAATCTCAAATTGTATCGGTAATTGTTACTTAATTTTCCGGATTTTTGATCAGTAATTATTGCCGGAAATATTAATTTTTGCCCATAAAACAGGCAAAATGGACGTATCCTCTAGCTGCCGGTGGTCATGGCGTGAGCACGTCGTCCAGCCCTCCTTCACCTCACTTTGTCCGATAAAAAATTCGCGCCTCTTTTTGCGCCAATTTTTTTCCATTTTTATCTTTCCGGATAAATAACTCAGCCACATAAAAATATCCGCTTATTAATTTTGCAATTACATTTTCAGCAACAGGAATTTAGTGCATCTTTTATTGGCACTTTACGTCGTGATACAAATCGACGCATTGATCCAGCCTTGAGGAGCACTCGCATGACAGCGCATATCGCAGCGCCCGACGTCGACATTCGGTCTTCAATCGCCGCCACCGTGAAGCTTAAAGTTCATCCCGTGATTCTGGCCGGCGGGTCCGGCACCCGGTTGTGGCCGATGTCGCGCGAGCAGCATCCCAAGCAGCTGATCGACCTGCTTGGCGACGAATCGCTGCTGCAGTCCACTACGCGCCGTCTCGATGCGCTCGATGCGGGCTACCCCGTTGCGGACCAGCTGGTCGTGGTCAGCAACGAGGAGCATCGCTTCACGACCGCGGAACAGTTGCGCGTGAGCGGCAAGGCGGCCAGGCTGATCCTCGAACCGGCTGGCCGCGATACCGCGCCGGCGCTGACAATCGCCGCGCTGTCGATCATTGCCGATGATCAGGATGGCTTGATGGTTGTCATGCCCGCCGACCATGCGGTGGCGGACGTCGCGCGCTTTCACGCGAGTGTGAGCGCTGGTGTGCAGCAGGCCGCGCTCGGTCACATCGTGACGATGGGCATCGTGCCGACGCGCGCGGAAACGGGCTACGGCTATATCCGCATCGGCGAACCTGCGCCGGACGCCGGGACGTCGGATGCGCGGCGGCTCGACCGCTTCGTCGAAAAGCCGCATCTCGAACTGGCGCAACGCTACGTGAGTTCCGGCGAGTACTGGTGGAACAGCGGCATCTTCATCATGCGCGCCTCGACATGGGTCCGCGCGATCAAGCACTTCCAGCCGGCGATTTATTCGGCGTGCGCGCAGGCCTTCGCGGGCGGCAAGACTGACGGCGACTTTTTCCGTCTGCAACGCGAAGCGTTTTGCGCATCGCCGTCGAATTCGATCGACTACGCGGTCATGGAAAGACTCAACACCGACGAATCAGTGTGCGCGGGCATCGTCGTGCCGCTCGACGCGGGCTGGTCGGATGTCGGTTCATGGGATGCGATCTGGCAGATCCTGCCGAAAGATGCCGACGATAACGTCGGACGGGGTCATGTGATATTCGAAGGCGCAGCGTCGACGTTCGCGCATTCGGAAGGCCGGTTGATCGCGTGCGTCGGCACGCAGGATCTCGTCGTCGTGGAAACGGCGGATGCGATCCTCGTCGCGGATCGCTCGCGTGTGCAGGATGTGAAGAAGGTAGTCGGCCGCATTCGCACCGAAAACGGCCCTGAGGCCGCGAACCATCGCAAGGTTCACCGTCCGTGGGGCTACTACGATTCGGTCGACACGGGCGAACGCTTCCAGGTGAAACGTATCGTGGTGAAACCTGGCGCGCGCCTGTCGCTGCAGATGCATCATCACCGCGCGGAACACTGGATCGTCGTTCGCGGCACCGCGCTCGTCACGCGGGGTGAAGAGCGGTTCATCGTGTCCGAAAACGAGTCAGCCTATATCCCGCTGGGCGTCACCCACCGCCTCGAAAATCCCGGCAAGATGCCGCTCGAGATCATCGAAGTACAGTCCGGTTCCTATCTCGGCGAAGACGACATCGTGCGCTTCGACGATACCTACGGACGTCAGTGAAGTGACAGGGATGTGTGTTGTCAGCCCGTGGGTCGGTCAAGCTACCGGCCGCGGGTGTCTCCTGCGTTCATCCCGCGTGGGAGATGAATTCGGTGGTCGATGCGAAACGGTCGCGATCGGTAGTGCTATCGGACGCGCTTTCCGGATAACGGCGAAGCGGCATCCGGCGCGCGTTCACACCCGCTTGCGCGGCAGCGTGCACACTCGCCGGACTGGCTGTCACAGGTTGCGAAGCGGTCGCTGCAAGCGAAGATGCTGAAGCGGTTGCCAAAACAGGCGCAGGCACAGAAGCGTGGGCAGGACGCGGTGCAGGCATCGGTCGCGACACAGGACGCAGCGACCCGGCATGCAGCGCAGCATCGTGCGCGGCCGCGATCAGCGTGCGTTCGTCACGGTCGATCCATTGCTGCGCCCAGTCGAGCGCGTACTGCTCCGCGGCTTCAGGTGTCTCGAAGCGCGGCCCGACGAGGCCGGAACGCTCGACGCGTTTGCCGTCCTTCATGATCTCCGCCCATGCACGGTACATGTCGCTTTGCACCGCCTGCGCCGTCACGTAGATGACGTAGCCACGCCGGTCCGCGAACTGCGTCCCTTGCGACGAGAGCCCCATCCACAGCGCGCCGCGACTGCCATCGTCGTCCTGCGAGGCCAGCCCGTAATGGGCCAGCGCCTCGCCATGCTGGACGGCCGCCGTTTTTTGGGCGCTCGCCGGTACGTCGTCGACCGGACCCGAGAGTTGCCGTGTGATCTCGGCGAACGGATCGACGGGACGCGGATCGTGCGCGACATCGTGCGGTGCCTGCCACGATTCGGGGCTCTTCCAGAACACACCGCGCACGCCTTCATCGTCGCGCGCCGAAGGCGTTACGACAGTGTCCGCTACGCGTTGCGGCGCAACGGGCATCGAAGGTTCCGGAATGTACGCAAACCGGCGACCGGTCTGCGACAGACGCTGGATCATCTCGGCCAGCGTGCCGTTCAACTGCCACTCTTCGAAGCGGCGACGGCATGTCGGCCCCGAGGGATAACGGCCAGGAAGTTTGGACCACGGTTCGCCGGTGGTCAGGATCCACAGCACCGCGTTTGCAACGATGCGCGGTTCGGCGCGAGGACGGCCGCGTCGGTTAAGACGGACAGCCGGTTCATCGGAAACGAGCGCAGAAAGTAGCGCCCATTCGTCATTGTTTAGCTCATCGAAAAACATGCGTTTCTCCACGCAGCACGGCCAGCTGCGGCTTTGGACAAGCACAGATTTCTTGTTTCGCGACCTGTGTCATGCCCCCGGTTGCACAATATGCTTATACGTTTTTGGGGCGTTTAGCGGAAACCGCACAGCCTTAGTGCGGAGAATCCCGTTAGCGACGCACAAAACGTGGTCTCACTCGTGCATCGGAGAATTTGTGCACAAAGCATACCATCACCAGGGTTTGCATGAATATGCACGAGACAAGTGTTACGGATGGAAACAATCTTGTCCTTTTTGCTGCGTTGTTTAGCCCGCTGTCGTCACTGAATTGTCGTGAACTGCAGCGTCAAAAATCGACGATGATGCGCAATGATTCGTTGCATCCGCACGCAAATGCGTCTAACGCACAGGTGTCGTCGCATGTTCTCCGACGACCGTTGTCCATTGCCGCACGCGCCAGTGTGTAACCAGCCCGGCCCGCACATAAGGATCCGATGTGGCGAATGCTTCGGCAATCGCGGGTGATTCCGCTTCGAACAGCAGGATGGCGCCGTCGACAGGATCGGCGAGCGCCCCCGCGAGCAGCAGTTCGCCGCGTTCTACCGCGGCCCACGCGTACTTCAGATGTTCCGCGCGGTAGTCGCCGCGCCGCGCGAGATAGTCCGCCGATACGTCGTACATCAACAGATAGTGCATGGTCCAGCCTCCATGTTTGCCTGGGGATGTGTCGATGGTAAGGCATCGCGCGATGCCGCCGTGGTGTTGCCTGACAGGCGCCGCATCGCGTGATGTCAGGGAAGAACCTTACGGCAGGGTGTCAACCAGATTATGGTTTTATCCGTTTTGACGGACAGCTTTGCCATAATGGTGACAGTGATGGGCCATGGATCTTTCGATGCCCGCTCGCACGACCACCAACAACGTTCAACAACGATGGAGTGTCCCATGAAGATCCAGTCCGCTATCGCTGCGCTCGTCCTTGGCGGCATGCTCGCCTCGCCCCTCGCTTTCGCCGACAACAGCCAGCAGTCGAAGATGACCGCCTGCAACAAGCAGGCAGGCGACAAGAAAGGCGATGATCGCAAGGCATTCATGAAGAGCTGTCTGTCGGCCAGCGCGCCGGTCGCGGCTTCCGCTCCGATGACCCAGCAGCAGAAGATGACCGCCTGCAACACCCAGGCAACCGGCAAGAAAGGCGACGACCGCAAGGCATTCATGAAGGACTGCCTCAGCAACAAGGGTTGAGCGTTGCGCCTCGCTTCAGCAGTCAGCATGTAGTCGCTTTTCGTAGCTTCGCGTTATACCTGCCTGCCGCGCACGGCAATCCGGCGCGGCATGCAGCTCCTGCTCTCCGCTCTCTTCTCCCCGCTTTCCGCGTTCGCTTCGCTTCCTTCGTCTTCCGTTCGCCCGCGCTTCTGACCTGTGTTCGCCGCTGTGTGCCGTTTTCTTCTATGATGACTGCGGAGACGGCCCCAGTACCCACAAACATAAGCAGCAGGGCCGCCATCTTGTCGTTGATGCCGAAGAGCATTGAACGGAGGCAAGAATGGTTGGGAGACACAAGAACCGCTGGCTAAGGCGCTGGCTCGTCGTCATCGTCTTCTGGGCGGTGCCGGTGGCGATCGTCGCCGTCAACGAGATCCGCGAGGAGATGGCGTACAACGCCGTCGACCTCAACACGGCACTCACGACCTGGCAGTTCACCGATGCACAACGTGCCGCCGGCGCTCCCGCGCACTGTCACGGCAATCCCGACGACGCGCGCGCCGCCGGCTGTCCCGCCGACGTTCTCGCCGCCAACGCGCCACGCCAGCAGGAAGCCATCGACGAATACGCCGTGCGCAAGAGCACGCTCGCAGGCTACCTGTGGCACGCGTTCGTCGGTTACTGGGTGGTGCCGGCCGCCACGCTCTTCGTGATCGGCGCGGTGATCGGCGGCATCCGGCGCGCGCTGCGCCGCCCTCAACCACCCGTCAAGGGAACCGCCAACCATTGACGTCCGGGTCCGGTTCCGGATTGCGGCTTTCGGGCAACACTTTTCGATCGTCGCTGGCCGTCAACCAATCCGCTGAAGAGCGGCAAAAATGACCGGGAACCGGTGAACTTCCCCTGTGCCTCACAGAACGCCGACGGGTCCTGAAGCGCGGATCGACGTCGCGCCGGATGTGGTTCAGATAGATAGATTTTTCACTGTCGACGATCGGTCATATTTACAACGCCACTTTCATAATCGCCCGCAAAGCCCCGCCACATAAGGGTTTTCGCGATTCTACGAGCGCGCTCTTTTGATCCCCGTGTGATATAACTGAAGTTGCAATCCGACTCACGATCAGGTCGCATCCAGGAACCACGATGGGAGAAAAACGATGCAAAGACGAAACTTCATTTTGAAGACTACCGCCGCGCTCGCTTTCGGAAGCCTTGCACTCACGGGCTGTACCACCACAGGAGACAAGCCGGATTCGGCTGCTACCAGCGCGTCGAAGAAGCAGGCGATCGACGCCAGCGTCGACGGCACCATTTCGCGCCTCTATTCCACGGTCCCGGGTTCGCGTGAGCTCGTATCGAAGGCCCGCGGCATCCTGGTGTTCCCCTCTGTGATCCAGGCGGGCTTCATTGTCGGCGGCCAGTATGGTGAAGGCGCGCTGCGCGTGGGCGGGGCAACTGCGGGCTACTACAGCACGGTTTCGGGTTCGTTCGGTCTGACGGCCGGCGGCCAGTCGAAGTCAATCATCTTCCTGTTCATGACACAGGATTCGCTCGACAAATTCCGCAATTCGGATGGCTGGTCGGTAGGCGGCGACGCTTCGGTCGCGCTCGTGAAAATCGGCGCGAACGGCTCGATCGATACAACGACCGCCACGGCGCCCGTCGAAGTGTTTGTGATGACCAATGCCGGATTGATGGGCGACATTTCGATCGCCGGTACGAAGGTGACGCGGCTGAAGATCTAGTTGTACCTGCCTGTGCCATGCCCCGGCAATGCGCCGGGGCATGCGCATCTGCTACATCACACGTCCAGTCACGAACTCGACGACGTGTCGATCACCTTGAAGCGCGACCGCTTCTGCGCACGAATCACTGACTGGTACGCGTCGACATACTGCTGCGCCATCCGGTGCGACGTGAAGCGCTCTTCGAAGCGTTGCCGCACGCCAGCACGCGGCAGCTTGTGCAGACGGTTCACCGCGGCCACCGCGCCGATCTCGTCCTCGACGATAAAGCCCGATACGCCGTCGTCCAGCACTTCCGGCACCGAGCCGCGATTGAACGCGATGACCGGCGTGCCGCATGCCATCGCTTCGATCATCACGAGACCAAACGGCTCCGGCCAGTCGATCGGGAACAGCAGCGCATGCGCGCCCGACAGGAAGCTGGCTTTCTCGCCGTCCGCGATTTCGCCGATGAATTCAACATGTGGTTGCGCGAGCAACGGCTTGATGTCGCGCTCGAAATACTCGCGGTCGGCAGCGTCGACCTTCGCGGCGATGCGAATCTGCATGCCACAGCGGCCGGCGATACGGATCGCGGTGTCGACACGCTTTTCAGGCGAAATGCGTCCGAGAAACGCGAGGTATTTCTGTTCGACCGGTTGTGGCGTGTAAAGCTTTTCCGGCAGACCGTGATACACGGTGGTCAACCACTTCGCCTGCGGCAGCGGCGCGCGTTGTGCGTCCGAGATCGAGATCACCGGCGCGGTGTTGAACGTGTCGAACACCGGCTGCTGCTCGGGCAGATCGAGACGGCCATGCATCGTCGTCACGAACGGCGTTTCCTGGCGCTTGAACACCGAAAACGAGTAGTAATCCATGTGGAAATGGAGCACGTCGAACTCGTCGGCCTGACGGCGAACCAGTTCCATCAGCAGCATGTGCGGTGCGATGCGATCGCGGATGCCCGGATCGAGGCGCAGTGCGCGCGGCCATACCGCTTCGAGCTTCGCGCTCGTGACCGAGTCGCCGCTCGCAAACAGCGTGACGTCATGACCGAGTTCGACGAGCGCCTCGGTGATATACGACACAACGCGCTCAGTGCCGCCATATAGCTTTGGCGGGACCGATTCGGTAAGGGGGGCGATCTGCGCAATTCTCATTATGAATGTCTCCTGAAACGGGCCGGTGGCGGGCCGGAAAGCGGGGCCGAAAGCGAGCCGGGCACCTGCAGCCGCGGACGTCGGCGGCGCCCGAGTATGCCAGCGCGCACCCATGTAATCAATGTAATCGTTGGCGTGAACAGGCTGATTATTGGGCATTTCGCGCCTGAAAACCGCTGGTATTTCAATTGCTGGGCGCTGTTACAGTCGCGAAACATTCACTCCGGCGGCCGCCTGGCCCCTGAAGGAAGGCCGCGCTCAGCGGGCCGGCCACTTCCACGCGGGCAGGTCGAGGTCGTCTTCGCCGGCGATGCGGGTCGCGCCGAGCTGCTTGTCGAGCACGATCGACTGGCTCCCCGCTTCGCGTTCCAGCGATGCAATCAACCGCGCTGCGTGCGACACCACCAGCACCTGCGAATGCGTCGACGCACGCGCGATCAACCGGCCGAGCGCGGGCAGCAGGTCGGGATGCAGGCTCGTTTCCGGTTCGTTCAACACCAGCAACGCCGGCGGACGCGGCGTCAACAGCGCCGCGACCAGCAGCAGATAACGCAGCGTGCCATCGGAGAGCTCCGCACCCTTCAGCGGCCGCAACAGGCCCTGCTGCTGCATCGTCACTTCGAAGCGCCCGTCGTGATGCGTGATCGTGATGCGCGAGCCCGGAAAGGCATCGTCGATGGCCTGATCGAGCGCGGCGGCGTCGCCAATTTCGCGGATCGTCTGCAACGCGGCGGCGAGATCGGCGCCATCGTCGCCGAGCACCGGCGTGTGCGTGCCGATCTGCGGCAGACGCACGGGCGATTCGACGTCGGTGCGGAAATGGTCGTAGAAGCGCCACGAGCGGATCTGCTCGCGCACCGCGAGCATTTCTGGCGCGCTTCGCGGATCGGCGAATTCGGTCATCATGCTGTCGAAGCTCGCGACCGTTTGCGGCAGCGTCTGCCATTCGCCGTCGTCATCACGCGTGCGGATCGTCGCGCCATGACGGTCGACCAGCAACGCTGACGGCCGCAACACCGGCCCTCCCCAGATGCATTCGCGCTTGATCACCGGATCGAGCGAGAACTGCGTCTGACCGGGTATCGGCAGACCGAGATCAATCGCATAGCCGAACTCATCGCCCGCAAAGCCGAGCCGCAGGCTCACCGGCTCCTTGCGTCGCGTGCCCTCCACGGCCTGCTCGCCCGCGAGCATCGCGCGTGAGAAGCGCTCAGGGCCGGCCCAGAGCGTCGATTGCAGACCGCCTTCGCGTGCGAGCGATGGAATCACGCCGCCGCGTGCGGTCACCGCGAGCAGACGCAGCGCGCGGTACACACTCGACTTGCCGCTGCCATTCGGCCCGGTGACGACATTCAATCTGCCGAGCGGCACGATCAGTTCGCGCAGCGACCGGTAACCGGCGATGGCGAGCGCCGTCAGCATGGCAATGCGCGTTGTGCGTTCAAGCCGCGCATCACTTCTTCGACCTGCGCGTGGCCTCGCTGGCCGGCACAGTGCGCAGATCGCGCAGGAACGAATCGCGCCAGACGCCGAGATCGTTCTTGCGCAATGCGGCCATGTTTATCTCATGACGACCCTTGCGTTCATCCAGGGGCATGCCGAGCGCCCGTTGCAACGCCTCGCACATGCCGACCGAATCGTGCGGATTGACGATCACCGCGCCCGTCAGCTCAGCCGCTGCGCCTGCGAACATCGACAGCACGAGCACGCCTGGATCATCCGGGTTCTGCGCAGCGACGTATTCCTTCGCGACGAGATTCATGCCGTCGTGCAACGGCGTGACGAACCCGACCTGCGACTCGCGAAACAGCGACATCAGCTTCCAGCGGTCGTACTGCTGGTTCAGATAACGGATCGGCGTGTAGTCGAGCCCGGAATAGCGGCCGTTGATGCGCCCTGCTTCGTATTCGAGATCCTGGCGGATCTGCTGATACGTCGCGACATCGGAACGCGTGGGCGGCGCAATCTGCACGAGCGTGACGTTGCCGCGCCATTCGGGCGAGCGCTCCAGCAACTGCTCGAACGACCTGAAGCGTTCGACAAGCCCCTTCGAATAATCGAGCCGGTCGACGCTCATGATGAGCTTGCGCCCTTCGAGACTCTGCTTCAGGTCGAGCACATGCTGACGGCTTTCATAGCGTTTCGCCTGCTCCGCGATTTCGTCGGGGAACACGCCGATCCGGTACACGCCCGTGCGCAGCTTGCGGCCAAAGGCTTCGACGCGATTGCCATCGGTCACGCTGCCCCGTGCATGGCGCGTGATGTAGTCGTGAAACGCGAGTTCGTCGGTGTCGGTCTGAAAACCCAGCAGGTCGTAGCAGCACAGCGACTTCACGAGCTCTTCGTGCGGCGGAATGTTGAGCAGGATCTGCGGCGAGGGAAACGGAATGTGCAGAAAGAAGCCGATGCGGTTCGTCACGCCCTCGGAGCGCAGCGCTTCGGCGAACGGAATCAGATGGTAGTCATGAACCCAGATGATGTCGTCGGGTTGAAGCAGCTTGATGAGCTTGTGCGCGAGCCATGAATTGACGCGCCGGTACCCAGCATATTCTTCGCGCTCGTAGCGCGCGAGATCGTTGCGATAGTGGAAAACCGGCCACAGTGTCGCGTTCGAAAAACCGCGGTAGTACTGGTCGTAATCCTTGCGCGTGAGGCCAGCGGTCGCGAACGTCACCGCGCCCTCGGTTTCGAGCGTCGGGCCTGCATTGGCGACGGTTTCGCTCACCACGTCGCCGCTCCAGCCGAACCACACGCCGCCTGCGTCCTTGAGTGCGCCGAATACGCCGACGGCCAGTCCGCCTGCCGAACCCTTCGTTTCAGTCGGCGTGGCCACGCGATTCGATACGACGATCAAACGGCCCATATGTACTGTCCTCCCTGTTCATGCGGCGCCCGAAACCGCGCCGTCTGTCCGGTCCAGTTCACTTCGACCGCTTCGATGCCCGATCGGTTGCAGCCACTTTATGGCTTCGTCTGACCCGGCGTCTTGCGATCGACGTGCCCGGAGATTGTCGGCGGTATCGGTCACGATGAAACGGAGCGTGTCGGGTGCCGGCCAGAACGTGAACTCGAGCGCGAGCACGATCAGCATGCCGAGCACCGGTTTGTCGATAGGGCGAAGCAGGACGCTTGTGACCGGATATGGTCGCGCGATCCGCCAGACGATACGCGCGCCGGTCCAGTAGATCGCGAAAGCCAGCAATGCAGCAACCGCGATGACGATCAGCGCGTCGGGCCAATGACCGAGCGGTGCATCGGCACGATCCCGCAGGTTGTCGATCGTTACCATGAGTGGCATTTTCCGCGTTGGGTTGCGGGGAAAGCTGCCGGATTCGACATACGTCGTGGGCGGCGCCGTCAGGCATGAGGCGCGCGGCCCGTGAGCTCAGGCGACAGTCACTCGGGACGCGGGCGGAATCTCAAACGAAAACTCAGCCGCCTGTCTTGCAGGGAAACGCCTTGCCGAGCCCGAGCGAGATCGCGGTGCTCGCGTTATAGCCGGCAACCATCGGATTTTCCGCGATGTATTTGCGCACGGCGTCCGTCAGCTGCGCCGAGCGGGCATCCTGCGGCAAACAGAAATACTGGCCGACGCGCGGGCCGGTCGTGCCGCCGATCGCATCGATGGTGTTGAAGACGCCGTCCGCCGCGCCTTCGATGTACGCCGCGCACGCGCTTCGCGATGCCACATCAGTCTTCGTGCACAGCTTGTTGAGGTCGCCTCCCGTGAATGCGGCTGCCGACAATGGTACGGCCAGCGCGCTTGCGCAAATCAAAACCCGCAGCATGGTATCCCTTTTATGTGAGCGGTTTGAGGAGCAGCATCGAGCGGTCCAGTCGTGGCTGGCCGCTTCGAACCGGCGCGGCACCGGCCGCCACGCCAAGGCTGCTATTTTGCACTGTTTTACTGCGCCGCTGGGGCGCTCGCGGGGTGCTGCTTCTGCATCTGCTCCATGCGCGCCGTCAATCCCTTGATGGTGTCCGGCTCCTTGTACTGCTTCGCGAAGTCGAGCGCGTTCAGACCGATCTGGTTCTTCACGTTGATGTCTGCGCCGGCGTCGAGCAGCAGTCTGGCCGTCGAGACGTGACCGCCGCGCGCCGCCATCATCAGCGGCGTGGTGCCGTTCGGCGAGCCGGCGTCGATATAGGCCGAGTACTTGAGCAGCAACGTGACGATGTCGTCATTGCCGTTCGCGGCCGCGTAGTGCAGCGGCGTCCAGCCCTTTTTGTTGACCTCGGCGCCCTTGGCGATCAGCAGCTTCACGAAGTCCATGTCGCCGTTCAGCGCGGCCAGCATCATCGCGTTTTCGCCGGCCTTGTCGACAATTTCGACGTTGGTCTTCGGATTGTCGACGAGCGCCTGACCCACCTGGTCCGACTTCTCACGTGCGGCGAGCACCAGCAGCGGCATGCCCTGGTCGTCGGTCATGTTCGGGTCCATGCCCTGCGACAACAACTTGTTCACTTCCTTCACGTCGTCGAACTTGACGGCCTTGATCATCGAATCGGCCGGGGCCGCCTGAACCGGCAGCGCGACAAGCGCCGCGCAGGCAAGGCCGCCCGCCAGCGCGAGGCGCGCCACGCCGCGCCACACAGCGGCGTGCGCGCGGTGAGCTGTCGCGACGTTCGTGACATTTGGGTTCGGGTGTGGTTTCGTCGAAGACTGGGTCGGAATCATTTTCATATATTACTTTAGGAAACTTCCCTATCCATTTGATCTGTATGTATTTTCTGTGTCAGGCGGATGCCGTTTCGGGAATCCTGAACAGACGGAAAAAATTCTGTGTCGTCGCGGCGGCGAGTTCGGCTTCAGCCATCTCGCGTTGCTGCGCGATGAAGCGTCCGACATAACTTACGTACGCAGGTTCATTAGGCTTGCCGCGATACGGCACAGGCGCGAGGTACGGCGAGTCGGTTTCGATCAGCAGACGATCGAGCGGCACACGGCGCGCCACGTCCTGGACCTCGGTTGCGCTCTTGAACGTGACGATGCCCGACAGCGACACGTAAAAATTCTGCGCGAGCGCCTTTTCGGCCACGTGCCACGACTCCGTGAAGCAGTGCATCACGCCGCCTGGCACGCCCGCGCGCTCCTCTTCCATGATGCGCAGCGCGTCTTCCCACGACGAGCGCGTGTGGATGATGAGCGGCTTCATCGTCGCATGCGCGGCGCGGATGTGCGTGCGAAAACGCTCGCGCTGCCATTCCATGTCAGCGATCGAGCGCCCTTCGAGACGGTAATAGTCGAGACCCGTCTCGCCGATCGCGACCACCTTTGGATGCGCCGCCAGTTCGACCAGTTCGGCGACGGTCGGCTCGCGCATGTCCTCGTGATCCGGATGCACGCCCACCGACGCGTAGACGTTGTCGTACGAACGCGCGATCTCCAGCACCGAAGGCAGCGTCTCCAGATCGACTGAGACACACAGCGCGTGCGTCACCGAATGCGAGCGCATGTTCTCGAGCACCTGCGGCAGGCGGTCGGCGAGTCCTTCGAAATTGATGTGGCAGTGCGAGTCGACAAACATGGTGGTGTCCTGCGGGTTTGACGGATTGACGCGGCGTTGAAGCGGTTTCGCTCAGGCCGCGTGATCGAGCCGGCGGCCGAGAATCACGAGATCGCGCTCGACGCCGTCCAGCACGGCGACGCGCGGCAGCGTGCCCCAGTCGGTGAAGCCAAAGCTGTGGAAAAGCCGCATGCTGGGCTCATTGTGGCCGAACACAAAGCCGAGCACGGTATCGATCTTCAGCGCCGGCGCGGCTTCCAGCGCGGCGGCCAGCAGCAGCTTGCCGAGGCCTTTGCCACGGGCGGCTTCGTCCAGATAAATACTGACCTCAGCGGTGCGCGAATAGGCAGGACGGCCGTAGAAGTCCGAAAAGCTCAGCCACGCGATCACGCGACCGCCTTCCTCGACCACCCAAAGCGGTCGCGCGTTCGGCCCGTGCGCGTGAAACCAGGCCTGACGGCTCTCGATACTCACCGGCTCCAGATCGGCCGTGACCTGGCGCGACGGCACGGTCGAGTTGTAGATGGCGACGATGGCGGGCAGATCGTCGAGCGTGGCGTCGCGGTACTGAAGGCTCATGGTTCTGGCGGCTTCGAATCGAGGGAAGAGCAGTCTGATTGACTGGGTGAATACGACTACGCAAACAGATCGCGATAGCCAAGAAAGAGTTCTTCGAACACGAGGCGCGCGTTTAGCGGATGGTTTTCAACGGCGCGCTGCCGCGTGACAGTCCGCTGAAACCGTGCGAAGGCGTTCGCGTCGACCGCTCCGGCGCACCGCGCGAGCGCCGCCGAGGCGGCCGGGAAATAGCGCGGCGCGCCCGCCGTGCGCTCTGCCAGCAGATCGTACAGCCAGCGTTGCAGCCAGCCCAGCACGAGCGGCACCGGCAGCTTCTGCAGCGTCTCGCCGCACGCGAAGGCGTCACAGTTCGGGCCCGCGGCCAGTTGCTTGAGCGTCCAGTCGCGCAGCGCACGGCTGTCGTCGCTTGCGAGCGCCAGCGCGGTGAGCGGCGCGCCGCCGGCTTCGGCGAGCAGCGCGGGGGCATCGTCGACGCCCTGCCCGGCGAGCCATGCCGCCGCGATGTCCGGCGCGGGCGTGGTCATGGGCCACTGGCGGCAGCGGCTGACGATCGTCGGCAGCAGGCGGTCGACGCGCGCCGAGACCATCAGGAACACCACGCCAGCGGGCGGTTCTTCGAGCGTCTTCAGCAAGGCATTGGATGCGGCGACGTTCAGCGCCTCGGCCGGATACAGCACGACCACGCGCGCACCGCCGCGATGCGAGCCGACGCCCACGAAGTCCAGCAGCGCCCGCACCTGTTCGATCTTGATTTCCTTGCTGGGCGTGCGGGTCTTTTTGCCGTCGTCAGCGTCGGCTTTTTCGGGCTTTGCCTCGTCAGAAGCGGCAGCCGCGAAGCCAGATTCGGCAGCCAGCGCTTCGGGCAACACGATCCGGTAGTCCGGGTGATTGCCCTGGGTGAGCCAGTTGCACGCGACGCACGTGCCACACGGCTCGCCATTCGCGAGCGGGGCTTCGCATAGCAGGCCTTGCGCCAGATGCTGCGCGAAGCGCAGCTTGCCGATGCCGCCTTGCCCGTGAAGCAGCAGCGCATGCGGCCAGTGCGCGCGCAGCTGTTGCAGGCGGTTCCAGTCATCGGTTTGCCACGGATAGATCATGGTTTGTCTTTTGATTCAGTCAGTTGAATTCGATTCTTCATGCAGCCTGCGAGACATTTTGACTCAATATAATACGACGTTATATATATTTAAATTCAAAGGCTTGCGATCAATTCTTCAAGCTGGATCTGAATTTTTGGGATGCTCTGCGTGGAGTCGATCACGGCGAAACGGTACGGCGCTTCTTCTACGCGACGCAGGTATTCGGCGCGCGTGCGGTTGAAAAAAGCATCCGATTCGCTTTCGAAACGGTCCGGCTCGCGCGCCGCGCTGCGGCGCTCGCTGGCAGTGTCGGCCGGAATATCGAACAGGACGGTCAGATCCGGCTGGAAACCGCCCTGCACCCAGCGTTCCAGCGTTTCGAGCTTGTCGCGCGGCAGGCCGCGGCCACCGCCCTGATAGGCGAAAGTCGCGTCGGTGAAACGGTCGGACAGCACCCAGTCGCCGCGCGCGAGCGTCGGTTCGATCACTTCGGCCAGATGTTCGCGGCGCGCGGCGAACATCAGGAGCGCCTCAGTTTCGAGATCCATCGGCTGATGCAACAGGATGTCGCGCAGCGACTCGCCGAGCTTCGTGCCGCCCGGCTCGCGGGTCATGACGACTGCGCGCCCGCTCGCGGCGACCTTCTCCGCCAGCCGGTCGCGAAACCAGGCGAGGTGCGTCGTCTTGCCGGCGCCGTCGATGCCTTCGAACGTGATGAATTTGCCCCGCGCCATCATTGACCCCGGATGTATTTGTCGACGGCCTTGTTGTGGGCGTCGAGCGTGTCAGAAAAGATGCTGCTGCCGTCGCCGCGCGACACGAAGTACAGCGCCGTAGTTTGCGCCGGGTTCATCGCGGCCTGCAAAGACGCGACACCGGGCAGCGCGATCGGCGTCGGCGGCAGGCCCATGCGCGTGTAGGTATTGTAAGGAGTGTCGGTCTGCAAATCCCGTTTCTTCAGGCGACCGGCGTAGTTCTCGCCGAGGCCGTAGATCACCGTCGGATCGGTCTGCAACGGCATGCCGACCTTGAGCCGGTTCGCGAACACCGCCGCCACCATCGGCCGGTCGGACGCCTTGCCGGTTTCCTTTTCGATGATCGACGCCATCGTCAATGCGTCATACGGCGTCTTGTACGGCAGATCGGCTGAACGTGTGCTCCAGGCCTCATCGAGCCGCAGCTTCATCAGACGGTACGCGCGGCGGTACACCTCGAGGTCGCTCGCATTTTTGTCGAACAGGTACGTGTCGGGGAAAAAGAGACCTTCGCCGTTGCCAATGGTGGCTTCAGGTGCGCCGATTGCCTTCAGCAGGTCGCCGTCGCTCATGCCTGCGGTGTCGTGCGTCAGGGCCGGATTTGCGTCGATTTCTGCGCGCATGTGGTGAAACGTCCAGCCTTCGATGATCGTCGCGACGTATTCGTTGACGTCGCCGCGTGCGATCTTTTGCAGCACCTCGTACGGGGTGATGCCGGCCTTGAACTCGTAATTGCCCGATTTCAGCTGGCTCTGCAGACCCAGCACACGCGTCATCAGCACGAAGAGTTCAGGCTCGACCGGCACGCCGCCCCTGTTCAGCTGGCCGGTGACGCTGCGCAGGCTGCTATGTGGCTTGATCGTGACGTCGAGCTGCGGCGTGCTGAGATCGATCGGTGTGGTGGCCCAGTGATATCCGCCGGCGATTGCGGCTGCAACCAGCGCAATGAGGATGACGCCGGCGATGAGACATTTCTTCAGAAGGGACATGCGAAACATGGCTGGGGTGGACCCCATATAATACTTGCTTGCGTGCGACACGACACTTTCGTGTCAGAGGGGCGCCACCTCTTCGAGAACGGCAACACTAGGAAATACAAGGCTTTGCGCGATACACATCTCGGCAGATTCGAGATAAGTGGAAGACCGCGAGTCGTATGTAACTTGTCTCAAGTACCTACATCCGATGGATGCCAGACCACTTTGAGGCGAGGCAAAACTCAGAAAGCGTGGCGTTCTTGCAACATTCCGAAAGGGATTTTGTTACGACGCATTACAACGCTTGAAAACGAAAATAGTGTGCTCCAAACACGGCCACCTACTGGTGGCCGAAGGTTTGTTGCGCGCATAAATCTGAGCCTAGTGCCCTCGCACGATGGGTGAAACTCTGATTGTCATTGTTCAGCCGCAGTCCAACTGCGGCAGCGAACCGTTTGTACGGCCAAACGTAGCCTAGGAAAACATGCGTCGCTGGTAACGGCGGGGTGTGAAGCTTTTCTGACAACGTAGCCCCCGGAAGTTTCGGGCAGGCGGGTACCGTGAGGTAGTCGTCTGGAGACTCCTAGCAGCAAGGGGGTTGAGGAGCAAGGCTGGCTGACACGGTCAACACATGTGAACTGCTGATAAACCTCGTAAGTATTGCGGTGCCAAAGCTGCTGAGCGGCATCTACCAAAAGGTACGTGGTCGGTAACTCGTTGCAAGCTCGGGTTACGTCGTCATCAGACCACCGGGGGAGAGGCAGGACCTAACTCAGTCGTGTGACAGTCAGGGAACGTGGTAAGCCCGTATGACTGCCTGTAGCAATTGGACAGGCAGGCGAACCGCGAGGAACGCTGTTGGTTGTGCGGGTATGGGAGGACGGAAAAAGCGAATGGCGGTCTGTAATGGGTCGCATAGGGGTTGGAACATCACCCCACGCGAAAGCGGGCAGACTTCCGTCTGGTCTACCGTCGCAAGACGGCTGACAGACCCTTGAAAACTTGGTGCTCTGGTGAGGTTTGTCCGGAGCAATTGAAACTCTCCCCAGCGGGTGTGTATTTTCCCCGCTGGGGAAGATGCGCCTCCTGTCTGGGGATTTTCTTGTCCAGTAAGGAGAGCAGCATGGAAGAATCAGTCCGAAAGGACGGATCTGCGCTTTCCCACGCACCGGACAGCTGGCACGCCATAGATTGGCGTCGGGTTGAACGGAACGTGAGGGGAATGCAGACTCGAATTGCGAAGGCGACGCGGGAAGGCAAATGGCGCCGGGTGAAAGCCCTGCAACGGATGCTGACTCGCACGTTGTCCGCGAAGCTGTATGCGGTACGACGTGTTACGCAAAACACTGGCGCGCGAACGGCTGGAGTCGATCGCGAACTGTGGGAGACGCCTGAAAGCCGGCTGGCAGCAGTCGGCAGGTTGAAGCGGCGCGGATACAAGCCTCTGCCCTTACGGAGAGTCTTTATCCCAAAGGCCAATGGGAAGAAGCGCCCCCTGGGCATTCCGACCATGCGAGACAGGGCGATGCAGGCCCTGTATCTGCTGGCCCTGGAGCCTGTGGTGGAATCCACGAGCGACCCAAACTCGTACGGGTTCAGGACCAATCGCTCGACGGCGGACGCCATGTCTCAAATATTCCTGACCATGTCCAAAAGAACCTCGGTTCAATGGGTGCTGGAAGCGGATATCAAGGGATGCTTCGACTACATCAACCACGACTGGCTGGAGAGCAATGTCCCGATGGACAAAACAATCCTTCGGAAGTGGTTGAAGGTCGGCCTGATTTACAAAGGTCAGTTTCAGGCGACTGAAGCCGGTACGCCGCAGGGAGGGGTTATCTCCCCGACGCTGGCAAACGTGACGCTGAACGGGCTGGAGCGGGAACTGGCTTCGCACCTCGGTGGGAAGTTCGGGATCTCAAAGGCCAGGAAGCTGAAAGTCAACGTAGTGCGATATGCGGATGACTTTGTGATTACCGGTGACTCGAAAGAGATGCTGGAAAGCGAAGTCCGACCTTGGGTGGAAGCCTTCCTTGCGGTTCGAGGATTGCGACTGTCGGAGGAGAAAACTCGGATCACACACATTGACGAAGGCTTCGATTTCCTGGGGTGGAATTTCCGGAAGTACTCGGGAAAACTGCTCATCAAGCCAAGCAAGAAGAATGCGCAGACGTTCTATCGCAAGGTGGCGGAAACGATCAGTGGCAACAAGGCGGTGAAGCAGAAAGACTTAATCAAATTGCTGAATCCGATGCTACGGGGCTGGGCGCAATATCACAGTCCTGTGGTAGCCAAGCAGGCGTACAGCCGCATGGAGCACCTGATTTTTGGGCGGCTCTGGCGGTGGGCAAAGAGGCGGCATCCGAACAAGAACACCGACTGGGTGAAGAAGAGGTACTTTCATACGGTGGGTGGTCGGAACTGGGTGTTTGCCGCTCCTGTTGTACGAGAAGACGGTAGCAAGGGGCTGCTTGAGTTGTACCAGATCAGCGGTACGGCTATCAGGCGGCACAGGAAGGTCAAAGGCGAATTCAATCCCTTTGACCCGACGATGGAGCAATACGGCGAGCAGTTGCGGCAGGAACGCATGGAGCATTCAATGCGTTACCGTAAGCAATGGGTGTCGCTGTACATGTCGCAGAGCGGGTTGTGTGCGCGCTGCGGCTATGCGCTGACGGCAGAAACAGGCTGGCACGACCATCATCTGGAGTATCAGATGCATGGCGGGTCGGACGCTTTGTCGAACAGGGTCTTGCTTCACCCCGACTGCCACTTGCAGGTGCACGCTGGTAAACTTGCAGTAACTAAGCCGGTCCCGCCGTTGCAATGACGGGACTTTGAATAGCAACTACGTAGGCTTGAGCCGTGTGCGGGGACAACTCGCACGCACGGTTCTTAGGGGGCCCCTTTTTCCGATAAGGAAGGGGGGCTACCCTACCTAAGCTAAAGTCAGAATTGACTTCGACCGCGAATCCATGAATGCACCGCTCGCCCCCGCGCCAGGTACGCCTGTAACGGCTTCCGCCGCTTCCGTTGCGCCTGCCGCTTCCCCTGCGCCTGTTTCGTTTCCGCGTCCTGACGCGGCCGATTTCGATGCCGTGCTCACGCGCGGCGCGTTCATGCCGCTCACGCAGTTCGGCGTGATCGACGCCACCGGCGACGACGCTGCCACGTTCCTGCACAGCCAGCTCACCAACGATACGCAACATCTCGACGCCGCTAACGCGCGCCTGTCCGGCTATTGCTCGCCGAAGGGCCGCCTGCTCGCATCGTTCCTGACGTGGCGCTGCGGCGAAGCCGTGCGCCTGCTGATTTCGCGCGATATCCAGCCGGCCGTGCAGAAGCGGCTCTCGATGTTCGTGCTGCGCGCGAAGGCGAAACTTGTCGACGCCACCGCGGAACTCGCCGTGATCGGCTTTGCCGGCGATGTACGCCCGGCGCTGTCGCACGTGTTCGACGCGATTCCGGATGGCGTTCACGTGAAAATCGACGGGCCACTGGGATCGCTGATCCACGTGCCCGACGCCGCCGGACGGCTGCGCTATCTGTGGGTCGGCCCGAAGGCTGAAGTCGAGGCGCGCCTGCCCGCGCTCGAAGGCAAGCTCGCGCGCGTGTCGCCGGCTGTGTGGGACTGGCTCGACATCCGCGCCGGCGAGCCGCGGATCACGCAGCCGGTCGTCGAACAGTTCGTGCCGCAGATGGTCAATTTCGATGTGCTCGGCGGCGTCAATTTCCGCAAGGGCTGCTATCCGGGCCAGGAAGTCGTTGCGCGCAGCCAGTATCGCGGCACGATCAAGCGTCGTACGTCGCTCGCGAACGTGGCCGGTGAGCTGGCGACGGTCGCGCCGGGCGTCGAACTGTTCCATTCGGACGATCCGGGCCAGCCGTGCGGGATGGTCGTGAACGCCGCCTCGGCGCCGGAAGGCGGCGTCGATGTGCTGGTCGAGATCAAGCTCGCGGCGCTCGAAGGCGGCTCGGCGCATCTCGGCGCCGCCGACGGCCCGGCACTTACCTTCCTGCCGTTGCCCTATTCGCTGCCGACCGAGATCTGACGCGTTGGCCGCCCACCTCCGTTCGTCCCGCCTGACGGGGCTGAAGGCGACGCGCTCATGTGCCTGATCGTCTTCGACTGGCGGCCGGACGCGTCGACGGGCGCGCTGTTCACGCTCGCCGCGAATCGCGACGAGTTCCTTCGCCGTACCGCCGATCCGATGCACTGGTGGGCCGACGCGCCCGGCCTGCTGGCGGGACGCGATCTGGTTGGCGGCGGCACGTGGCTCGGCGTCACGCGCGACGGGCGGTTCGCCGCGCTCACCAACTATCGCGCGCCGCATGAGATGCGGCCCGATGCGCCGACGCGCGGCACCCTGGTCAGCGGCTGGCTTTCAGGCGAACGCGATGAGAATCTGGCACCGCTCGATTATCTGCAGCAGGTCGCGCGAACCGGCGATATCTATAACGGCTTCAACCTGCTGATCGGCGACTTCTCGCGACGCGAACTCGGCTGGTATTGCAACCGTTCGGACGCTGCACCCGTGTTGCTCGAAGCCGGCACGCACGGCATTTCGAACGCGGTGCTCGATACGCGCTGGCCGAAGCTCGTGAAGAAGCGCGCTGAGCTGGCCGCGTTAGTGCAGAACGAAGCGGCGCCGACGCTCACGCAGTTGATCGGGATGATGCGCGACCCGCGTCTCGCCCGCGACGACGAACTGCCTTCGACAGGCATTCCCCTCGAACGTGAACGTGCGCTTTCAGCGGCGTTTATCGACACGCCTGAGTACGGCACACGTGGGACGACAGCACTGCGGGTGGTCGTGGAAGAGAAGGCGTTGAAGGTCAGTATCACCGAGCGCAGCGACGACAACGGCTCGCATCGCGTCACGCGACCGGGAGATTTCGAGCGCGCCTATACGTTCGACATCGCAGCGTTCGACATCGCAACCTGACGCGCCTCCGTTCGCGCTGACGTCTGACGCTGGATCAGTCCACTCCGAACGCATGCCGTAACGCCGAAGCGGCATCGGCATGCGCCTCTGCCACATCAGGCACAAACCCGCCCATCTTGAAGAACTCGTGGATCATGCCCGCGTAGCATTTCAGCGTGACCACGTTACCTGCCGCGCGTAGTTTGTCCGCATAGGCCGCGCCCTCATCGCTGAGCGGATCGTATTCAGCCGTCGCGATCCACGCTGGCGCCACGCCGTGAAAATCCGGCGCGCTACGCGAGCCGTCAGGACGCTCATCTCCCGCATGTCCATCGAGCGGCGCAAAACGCCAGTCATGACGATCGGCTGCATCGCGAATGTATTGTTCGAAGAACCACTGGATCGTCTCGCCCGACAGCAGAAAACCATCCGCAAGCCGCGCATGCGAAGCGGTCTGCTGATGGCCGGTCGTGCCAGGATAGATCAGCAGTTGCAGCGCGAGCCGGATACCTGCATCGCGCGCCAGTACCGCACAGACCGTCGCAAGTGTGCCGCCCGCGCTATCGCCACCGACGGCGAGGCGATCCGGATCGATGCCATATACAGCCGCATTGGCGTGCAGCCACATGAGCGCATCGAAAGCGTCGTTCACGGCGGTCGGGAATTTATGCTCCGGTGCGAGCCGGTAGTCGACGGATAGCACGACGCATTGCCCATCGCGCGCGAACATCCGGCACAGCGCGTCGTGTGTATCGACGCTGCCGACCGTAAAGCCGCCGCCATGAAAATAAACCAGCGCCGGCGCGGGTTCGGCCCATCCTGGCTCGACCGGATAGTAAAGTCGCGCGCGAATCGACGCGCCGTCGCGCACCGGGACGGCGACCTCTTCGACGCCGTACATCGGCGCGCTCGCGATCTCGAGAATCGGCGCGCTCTTTTCATAGGACGCGCGCGCCTGTTGCGGCGTGAGGTCGTGATACGCGGGGCGCTTCGCCTTCGCGACCATCTCGAGCATCTGCTCGATCTTGGGATTCAGCGGCATCGGACTTCAATGCGACGCGCACGCGCCGCTCGCAGGGAATGAGCGCCGTATGATGCCACGAAGCCGCCACTCAACGCCTGTCGCCTCGATGGTCAATCCGCGGTCTTCACTTCCGGCTTCAGCGACAGAGGATCGGTCGGATTGCGCTGCTGCTCGATATCTTCGTGACGCAACCGCACGGTGTCGAGAATCCCCGGATGCGTCAGGACGTAGAAGCGGCCGGCTTTGATCGCGTCGAACGTCATATCGGCGACATCGGCCGCCGTGCGTTTGCCCGACTGCACCGCGCGATGCAACTGCTTGCCCGCGGCGAGTTGCGAACGCGTCGGCGCGGCGTCGTTGCGCAGCGTGTCAGGACGCGCACGCTCCGCGTCGGCGATGCCGGTCGGCACGAACGCCGGACACAGCAGCGAGCATCCAACCTGCCCGCCCACGAGCTTGAGGTCGTGATACAGCGTCTCCGTGAGCGACACAACCGCGTGCTTCGACGCGTTGTACACGCCCATCGAAGGCGGCGACAGCAGCCCCGCCACCGAAGCCGTGTTGACGATATGCGCCGGCTCGTCCTGGCGCAGCATGATCGGCGTGAAGACGCGCACGCCGTGCGCCACGCCCATCACATTGACGTTGAAGACCCACGCCCAGTCGTTCGCGCTGCTCTCCCACAGAAAGCCGCCGGCGCCGACGCCCGCATTGTTGAACAGCAGGTGGACCTTGCCGAACGCATCGAGTGCCGCAAGCGCAAGTGCTTCGACCTGCGCGGGATCGGATACATCGGTGCGTACGCCGATCGCGTCGGCGCCGCTGGCGCGCAGTGCATCGACCGTTTGCGTCAGCGCGTTTTCATCGACATCGGCAAGCACGAGCTTCATGCCGAGTGCCGCGCCCTTCTCCGCAAACGCGCGGCCGAACCCGCTCGCCGCGCCCGTGATCACGGCGACCTTGCCGTCGAACTGGAACATCGTGTCTCCTTTCTTTTTATCGTGCGGGTGTGCGTTGTGGTGGACGTTCTGGCGGACCGCCCCGCGATCCGGAGATCCGACGATCCGCCCGCCCCTGACACACCGTCAGATCAGCTTGACGATCTGCTTGCCGAAGTTCTTTCCCTTCAGCATGCCGAGAAACGCTTCCGGCGCGCTCTCGAGTCCCTGTGCAACGCTCTCGCGGTACTGCAGCTTTTTCTGCGCGACGAGCGTGCCGAGTTGTGTGAGCGCTTCCGGCCACACTTCCATATGCTCGCTGACGATAAAGCCCTGCACGAGCAGGCGCTGCGTAAGCAGCAGCGCCGGCTGTTTGAGCGGCAACGGCTGTGCGTCGTAGCCGGCGATCATGCCGCACAGCGCGATGCGCCCGAACGCATTCATGCGCGCGAGCGTCGCGTCGAGCACTTCGCCGCCGACGTTCTCGAAGTAACCGTCGACGCCCTCAGGCGTGACCGCTTTCAGATCCTTGTACAGGTTGCCGGCCTTGTAATCGACGCACGCATCGAATCCCAGCGCCTCGACCACATAGCGACACTTCTCCTCGCCGCCCGCAATGCCGACCGCGCGGCAACCCGCGAGCTTCGCCAGTTGCCCGACCACACTGCCGACCGCCCCGCTCGCCGCGCTCACGACCACCGTCTCGCCGGCCTTCGGCGCAATGATCCTGTTGAGGCCATACCAGGCTGTCACGCCCGGCATCCCGACCGGGCCGAGATACGCGGAGAGCGGCACATGTGTGGTGTCGACCTTCTGGATACCCTTGCCGTCCGACGTGCCGAACTCCTGCCAGCCGAACATGCCGACTACCTTGTCGCCCACCGAAAACTTCGGATTCTTCGACTCCACCACTTCGCCCACCGTGCCGCCGATCATCACTTCGTCGAGCGGCTGTGGTTGTGCGTACGACTTGCTCTCGTTCATGCGCCCGCGCATGTACGGATCGAGCGACAGATAGTGATTGCGCACGCGGACTTCGCCATCCGCGAGCGGCTTCAGCGGCGTTTCGACGAGCCTGAAATTGTCCGCGCTCGCGGCGCCTTGTGGACGCGAGGCGAGCAGGATCTGACGATTGACTTGGGTCATGAGATTGTCTCCGGTATGGTTATGTGGGTTTGACCGCGCCTGTGCTTGATGATGCGCCCTGGTCAGCCGTCGCTTGGGCCGGGCGTCGCCGATGGATCGCTGCGCAGGCGTTGCTGCTTCACGTCGCGACCGACCGCGAGACGGCGCATGTACTTGAACGTGCCGAGTGCTTTCGCGACGAAGTGACCTTCGGTATCGCGGATCTCGCCTTCGCAGTACGCCATCGTCGTGGAGCGGTGCAGCACGCGGCCGGTGGCGCGCAATTCGCCGCGGCCCGGCTGCATGAAGTTGACCTTCATCTCGACGGTGACGACGCCAACGCCATCACCCGCGACACTGCGCGCGGCCATCGCCAGCGCGACGTCGGCAAGCGTCATCGTGACGCCGCCGTGCGCGACGTCCCAGGTGTTCAGCAACTGCGGTTGAAGCGGCAACACGACCTCGCTGACGCCATCCACGGCCGAGATCAGCTTCGCGCCGAGATGGTCGATGAACGGGCTTTCGACCATCGGCATGGATTGCGCGTGCGCTTTGCTGCCGGCGGGTTTGTGCGCGTCAGTCATCGCGGCGCGTCACAGTTCGAAATCGACGCATTGACGCGCTTCACGCACCGCGCCGACGAAGCCCTTGAGTGCTTCGTGCGTCGGATGAACCTGATAGGCATCGAGTGCGGCCTTGTCGGCGAAATCGGAAATGAGCACGACGTCATACGTCGATTCGAGACCCGGCTTCGCGATGCCGACTTCCAGATGCAGGATGCCCGGCACGATGTCGCGGCAGCCTTCGAGTTTCTGCTTGAGTTTGACCGCGTTTTCCTCGCGGCTGGCGCCCTCGGCCGATTCCTTCAGTTTCCACATCACGATATGACGGATCACGGTTTCACCTTGCCTGAGTTGAAACCATCAAGCCTATCAAATTAACGGGCTGTCCTGGTCCCAATCTCGCGCGATCAAACCGTGAGAGGCGCCGTGAAGCACGAACTCATTCGATGCTGACCCGGAACACCGTGGCGTGCACGTCTTTCAGCAATGCGCGACGTCCGAGGCCACCGTGATTCAACGGCCGGTACGCGCCTGATACGAGCAGCCGCGCGACCGTTCCCGCGCGGCTGACCGTCGATGTTGCCGCGCAGTACAGATCGGCGCGACGTCGCAGCCGTTCGCCGAGCGCGCGATAGTAGTCCACCGCGGCGGCCGCACGCTTGCGCACCGGCAACGGCGCGGTGCGCGACACCTGAAGCATCTTGTCAGCGCGACCGAACGCGGCGGTCGCCATTCTTCGGTAATGCGTTGCGCCCGCTGCCTTCGTCATTTCGACTTTTTCGCTGACATCGCGATCGGGCGCCACGCCGCAACTGTTGGCGCCGTGCTGGCGGTAGAGTACGAGCGGGTCGTCGATCGCCGATATCTTGCCGAGCGAGGTCGCCACGAACCACGCCCATGTATCGTGCGACATCGCAAAGCCCGGATCGATCGGATGTTCCGGCCGGTCGCGCCAGTCGATGTAGTCGTAGATCGAGTGACGAACGACCGTCGACATGCCGAACAGCACGTACCATGGGTTCGTCGTCAGCGGATCGTAGATGCCGCGGTACGACCAGTGGCTGGCCGTGTTGTCGTCGCGCACGTTCAGGTCACCGTCGACGACTTTCACGCCGTGCACCACGAGCATTACGTCCGGGTCCACGAACTCCTCGGCAACGCGTTCGAGCTTGTTGTCGACCCAGATGTCGTCCTGATCGCAGAACGCGACGAAATCGCCTTCACACAGCGAGATCGCCTTGAAAAAATTCTCGTGAAAGCCAAGCCGCTGTTCGTTGCGCACGACACGCACCGGAAACGGCACACCGCGCGCAAATTCGAACGCGATATCGGCGGTGCCGCTGTCCGGACTGTCATCGGTAATCACGAGTTCGTAAGGAAGCAGGGTCTGGCGAGCGATACTGTCCAGCTGCTCGCGCAGAAAGCGTTCACCCTTGTAGGCGGCCATCGCGATCGAAATTTTCATGGCAGGTCCATTTCGTAAGGGTCGAATGGAAAAGCGAGCGTGCAATTTCTCCACTTTGATGGCCGCCAGCCTAGCAGCCCTGCCGAAAACGTAATTCTGTAGAAATTAAAAAAAAATTCAGAGGTTGCGGACATGCAGGCGGAAGGTCTAGCGGTGCGCGCAGGAATTTCCGGTTGATTTGCGGTCGGTAAGTTCGTCGAACCACGCATCTATGCGAGCGCGGCCAGCCTGCCGAGCTTTCTGACACGTTGCTGACCTACAGGCATTCAAATTTCGGATTGCCCGGCGGAAAACTGGGGGCGGTGGCGATGCGGCTCACCTCCCCAGAAGTCGTCTGGCAACCGCCATCTCGGTCCTTCAAGCCTGCTAGCGACGTCCGCTGCGGCCCCACACGTAGCGCACCCAGCGCTGCCACCGGCTCCGCGGCGTGCGCGTAGCCTGCGCTTCCCGGTCGCGCTCGACGCTCTTCTGCACCTGATCGTGGATCTGGCGAAACGTCAAGCCTCCGGGGCCTTTCAGTTTGTCGGGATCGGGGTTGTCTGTCATGGGGATAGCTTGTTCCTGATGAGTCGACTTGATCTTGATCCATATGGGGAGTCGCGGCAAGCATGCGGAGGCAGTCTACCGCCTGGTTTGCTTCGGTCGACCGGGGAACAGATCGGCTCAGATCGAGGATCAGGTCCCACGCGCAAACCTTTCGATCAGCGATGCGCTCGAATGCTCTTGCAAAAAAAGTTGCAGCGAGCTCGGCCAGACGACTGCAGAATGACTCAAGCCACGCTGTAACCGCTCAGCGCTTGCGGCGAAGGGATACCTGAGCAACCCGCGCGCGGGGCTCCACGAAACTTGCGGCAACCCCATGCCGCCCTAACCCTGGAGACGCGAGATGAAATCGAATCTCAGCCGGCGAGCCCTGATTGCCGTTGCGCTCGCTGGCGTTGTCACGACGGGCATCAACGCCGCTCATGCAGAAGACAATGTGCGGTGCTTCGGTATCGCCAAGGCCGGCCAGAACGACTGCGCGAGCAAGACCGGCGTACACAGCTGCGCAGGCGAGTCGAAAGTCGAAAGTCGACAACGATAAGGGCGATTTCAAGAACGTGCCGAAGGGAACCTGCAAAAAGATGGGGGGCACCGTCGAACGCTGACACTCGCCACGTCCCAATGCATTACGAATTCAAGTCATGGCACCGATGAGCACCACGACGCCTGCCTCCCGCGCGCTATCTGGAGTCGGCATTGGATTGCGTCACGCGTATTACTCTGACTTTCTCACCATGGTGCCGGCGGTCGAGTCGAGCGGATCAAGCCCGCAGTCGTCTCCGAGCATTTATGCTGGGGAGCGACATCGGCCGGTCATCTGAACGACCTGCTGCCGATGCCGCTGACCGATGCCGCACTGGATCAGCTCAGCGCACGAGTCAGCGAAGTGCAGGAGGTGATCGGCCGGCCGATCCTGCTTGAAAACGTTTCGACATATGTCCGGTTCCTCGACGACGACTACGGTGAGACGGCGTTCCTTGCAGAACTGGTGCGCCGCACGGGATGTGGCGTGCTGCTCGATGTCAACAATCTGTATGTGAACCAGTGCAATCACGGCGAAGACGCGATTGCCGCGATGGACGAATTGCCGCCCGGCATGGTCGGCGAGATCCATCTGGCAGGTCACCGCGTGACCGACGTCGCTGTCATCGATGATCATGGCTCACGCGTCGCGCCTGCCGTCTGGACGCTCTATGAATACGCGCTGCGCCGCTTTGGCGAGGTGCCGACGATGATCGAATGGGACACTGCTATGCCACCATTAAGCGTGCTGCTCGACGAAGCACAGCTCGCACGCGATCTGCAGGCATCGGTGCGCCCTGTCACCGAACAACAGGTGACACCCCGGTGAAAACGAATAATGCCCAGGCAGCTTGAATTGCTCCAGCAAACCTTCGCCAGCGCGCTCCTCGACGCGGAACACGAACGGCCACTGCTCGAACGTGTAAAGCCTGTGCCGCCGACAGCCGGATTGGGGTCAGCACAGGTCAATGCGGGTGTGTGGCCGGGGACGCAGCCCCATATCGCTGCCGGTTCCGATTTCGGCGACCACTTACGCCGGCGCATCGGGCTCTACCGTGGCAACGTACGCGCCCACTGGCGCGCGGCGCTTGCGAATGCCTACCCCGTGTTGCTGGCGCTCGTCGGCGGCGACTATTTCGAGGGGCTGTCGCATGCGTACGCTTGTGCGCATCCGTCGCACAGCGGCGACCTCAATCGCTTCGGCGAAGCATTGCCGACCTTCATCGATCGTTACGAGCAGAACCCGCGCTTCCGGTATTTCGCTGATGTAGCGCAGCTTGAATGGTCGCTGCACGTCGCCCACTTCGCCGCCGACGTCACATCATTCACACCACAACAATGGCTCGATATCGGTCATGAGCGCCTGCTCGACGCGCGGTTTGTCGTGCATCCGGCATGCACGGCGATCGCCTCCCGCTATGCGGTCGCCGACATCTGGTTTGCTCATCAGCCAGGCAGAGTCTTTCCGGAGCGCCTGGACGTCCCTACGTGGATGCTCGTTGTGCGTCCACTGTGGCAACCTACGATACTGGTTCAGTCTGCCGCCGCCCATGCGACTTTCATTGCGATGCAGCTTGGCAAGTCACTCAACGAAGCGCTCGACGCGGCATTTGCGCTCGATCCCGAGTTCGATTTCACCTCGCAATGGCAAAAGTGGATCTCAGCTGCGGCGATTGCCAGTCCAGTCATAAGTACGGGAGAACCTCGTGTCCTGCTGCCAACTCTGTAGAAGCGACCGACAAGGCTCAATGGTTGGGCCTGACGGTTGCTTGTTCTTCGCTCGCGAGCAAACTGCACGAGGGCATGATGACGCTCTACAAATCGTCAGCTCACGATCAGGCGCCAAGGTGGGCCCCCGGTACAGCGTGGGCGAGCACAGCGGCAGCAGATAGGACGCCGATCATGACAACCGCCTCGGCTCTTAAAATCGTCAGGAACGAGGCCATAGCACCGTGCGATGCACCCCGCCGTATGCGTGGTAAATAAACCAGCCGGTTGATCCCACCCAACACGATCGCTGCACTGACAAACCCGAGTTTAGCGTCGAGAATGAGCCCCCAGTCGCTATGTGTGAGCGGCACGAGAGAGCCACCCAGTCCGCGATTGGCGTTGTCAACTCCGGTGACGAGGACCACCAGCAAGGCGAGGGTTGCGGCAACAGACAGGCGCCTGACGAAGTGCGCGAGGTCCTCTCCGCTCGCTTCGGCCCGCAGCCGCGGCAGCACGAAAAGTCCGCCTGCGATCACAAGCCCGGCCCACGCAGCGGTCGAGCAGATATGCGCCCAGTGAATCCACTCCGGCAGCGAAAAGTCGCCGGCGTCTGCCGCGTGACTCGACGCCGCTTTGCTAAAGGCGAAGACGGCTGCGGCGAACAGCGCGACGGTCGTGCGAACTGGCCGCCCGAACCCTCGCGGCGCCACCGAAAAGAGCGTCCACACGATCAGGGCGACAAGTCCAGCAGACCACGCTGCGCCGAAATGCGATAGGGTCAGTACTGGGATTAACATCGAAAAAGCGGCACCCGGCACTGGCCCGCTCATCAGTGCGGCCTCAAATAGCAAATTGACGGTATCGGCAACGATCAACGTGGCGACGCAGACAACGACGATCCGTTGCAACCGGTGCCACATGCGCGGCGACGCGTTGTCCAGCAGCAACGCCGCCAGACAGGAGCCTGCCGCGCACGCGAACAGTACGTTGGCGACGGCGGCCACGATGATCGAACCGGATAGCGTCGCGCGATCCACTACTTCACCCTGAACGAATAGTCGCCCTGCGTGCGGTGCCCGTCAGAGGCGACGGCGACCCAATGCACGGTGTACTTGTCAGGTGGCAACGAGGGCAACGCGACATGGATCGACTTCCTGTCGTTCGGATCAACTTGCGCTTTCACGGCATTCACCTGCTTACCCGTCGAATTGCTGACGGTCAGCGAGCTGAATGCAGGTTCGAGCGGACCATCAAACACGATCGTCACGTTCTCCGGCGGGGGCACTTCGGCGCCCGCCGATGGCGATTGCGTTTGCGGGAACACATGCGCGAATGCCGCGGACGGGATCAGGATGCCGGTCGCGATCGCCGCTGCGCCGCAGCCTCGTTGAAGACCATTGAACACACTCATTTCTAGTCTCCTTTGCCGAAAAGCGGCTTACCAACGGAGTTGGGTAGCACGTCATCCAGGTAAAGATGCGCCTGCACCAGGACGCCCACCCCCTTGCCGCTTGCATGATTGACCGGAATCACCGCCTCGGCGCCGAGCTGGCCCCAGCGATTGAGCCAGATCACGCCGGGATTGATGCTCCCCGTCGTATGGCCCGAACAGGGGCCGCCGGTACAGGTACTCATCGGGAATTCGACGACCGGAATCAGGTTACTGAACGGCGCCTTGAGCCCCACGTCCTGCACGAAATTCTGCAGATAAGGCAGGCTGTATTGCACTGTAACGCCCCAGTTCAGGGAATCGGGATCGGAGCTGTTCATCGTCAACCGCGGGCCGATGATGCCGGTGATCGCCAACGGTCTCAAATATTTCAGGCCCTCTGGCAGATCGCCGAATCCCTTGCCGACATAAAGCGTTGGCGAGATCGCCGAGTGCGGATTGGCGATCGCCTTCGAACCGGTGTCACCCAGTTCGGCGATCACACCGGCCGACGCCATGAACTCATGGGCTTCGTTCACGTAGAACCGGTATTTGGCACCGACCGTGAAGTTGTCGAAACCGCGGGCGGAGCCGCCATTTGGCGCGTTCACGTTCACGTAAGTCCCCGTCCCCATAAGGGCGAAACTCGGCGTGATCAGCTTGTCCCATTCGAGGGTCGTGGTATTGGTGTTTTGCGTGTCTCCGTCGCCCGTGTCGGATTTGACGTGGCCGAATTCCAGATTGACTTCATCGCCGACGCCTGGGTCGTCGACCGCCATCGTCGCCGGGAAAACACGGTTGCCAGCAATGGCGTGCGCAGTTGCAAGTGAGGGAAAGAGAATAGTGACGGCTACGGCAGCCGGAACAACTAAAGCCACGAGCGTCGGCATACCGCCGCGAACTGGAATGGTGCGCATGGTTTGGTTCATCCTTTGTGAATGGTCGCGTTTGTGTGGTCGCGGGTCTGTCAGAAGACGCGACGGCGCGGCGATGCAATGGCACATGCATCGCCGCCTTGCTGACTCAATCAGGATGAAAATGGAGGCGCACGCGGCTGCGCTGCGGTGAAGGGGAAAACGCGGTGAATCGTCCGAAACGGGAGAATCGCCGTCGGCTGAGTTGCCCAATCCGTCGGCGCAAACGCCAAGGTCCCGCTCGGTAACACCGGCATGTGGGCAAGGAGCCCGCAATACGCGCACGCCTGCCAATGGCCCGCTTTCCCGGTCGATGGCGATTCGTCGTGTCCCGCAATATCGGAACCGCTCTGCGCGGAGCAGAAAGCACCCGCGACCGCCTCAAAACGTTGGTCTGCCGCGAGGGTATGCGAGACCGTTGGCGCGAGCATCGCCATCAGGATTGCAAGCAATCCCAGGATGCTGCCGATCTTGCGGTGGAAAAGGCTAAGCATCGCGGTGACGGAGTTGCGGACGGGCTCGAGCTTGCGGCGAATTATGTCATGAGTCTTCGACGATTCCGATGGGTAGACGCCCTACGAAGGTGTAGGTGGAACAGGGTATGCCTTCTCGCTGGGGCGCACGTTCATGTGAATGGCAGCTTCCGGGCCGTTCAGCGAAGTCCATGAAGGTCGGCTTCGCTAGCATGCGACAGTCAACTGCGAGGGTCGATCACCGCCATTCGAACAGCACAGTTCGCGAACGCTTAACGTGCACAAATTTCCGAATCTTGAGACGACCCCTGTCACCGGGTTTTGTCAGTCGGCTTCGCTAGCATGCGACGGTCAACTGCGAGGGTCGATCACCGCCATTCGAACAGCACAGTTCGCGAACGCTTAACGTGCACAAATTTCCGAATCTTGAGACGACCCCTGTCACCGGGTTTTGTCACCGCGCGCAGTGCGAGGTTCATCGATTCGATGCAGCCGTGCATGATGATGATTTCGTCGGCGGTCATCGTCATGCCGCTTTCGAGCGCACGGCGCGCGATCGTGCCGCGCGGTGACGGATCGCCGAGATCGGGACCGGCCGAAGAAGTCCGCCGTTGCGCGACGGAACCAGGGCACAACGCACACCGGATATCCGTGCGGCCCGGTACAATCGTCTAGCCGATCCGGCCATCACTGGAGGTACCTCCCGTGCCATCATTTCGCGCGCTAAATTCCGCCCGTCTGTTTCTGGTCGCGGCGCTGTGTGTGTCGGTGCTTTCAGTGCTGTCGGGCTGCTCGAGTCTGCCCGGCCACGAAGATATCCGTGTGAGCGTGGCAGGGATCGAGCCGATCGAGAGTCAGGGCCTGGAGTTGCGCTTCAACGTCAAGCTCCGGCTGCAGAACCCGAACGACTACGCGGCTAATTTCGACGGTGTTTCGCTCGATCTTGAAGTGAACGGCCAGCCATTCGCCAGCGGCGTGAGCGACCAGAGCGGCGCCGTGCCACGATTTGGCGAAACGCTCGTGAGCGTGCCGGTGACGATTCCCGGGTTTTCGGCCGCGCGCCAGGCGATTGCATTTGCAAACGGCACGTGGACGGGCGATCTGCCCTACGAGCTGCACGGCCGGCTGGCGGGTGGCGTGTTCGGCGGCATCCGCTTCACCGACCACGGCGTGCTTCCGCTTCCTGGCTTCGGCACCTTCGCACAGTAGCCAATAGCAGAAATAACAGCAGAAGCAGACGGCGGCGCGAGGGCGCGCCGCCGTCAACGCGTTGCGGTATTAAACCACTTCGAACAGCCCTGCTGCGCCCTGCCCGCCGCCGATACACATTGTCACGACGACAAACTTTGCGCCGCGCCGTTTGCCTTCGATCAGCGCATGGCCAGTCAAACGTGCACCCGACACCCCGTACGGATGGCCGACCGCAATCGCGCCGCCGTTCACGTTCAGGCGATCCATCGGGATACCCAGCTTGTCGTGGCAGTACAGCACCTGCACCGCGAACGCTTCGTTCAGTTCCCACAGATCGATGTCCTCGACCTTCAGGCCCGCCTGCTTCAGCAGCTTCGGCACGGCGAACACAGGACCGATGCCCATTTCGTCCGGTTCACATCCGGCCACGGCAAAGCCGCGGAAAATACCGAGCGGTTGCAGCCCTTCGCGCTCCGCGACCGTCGCGTTCATCACGACACACGCCGAAGCGCCATCGGAAAACTGGCTCGCGTTGCCGGCCGTAATCACGCCGCCGGGCATCGCCGTGCGAATCTTCGATACGCCTTCGAGTGTCGTGTCGGCCCGGATGCCTTCGTCAGCGGAAACCGTGACTTCCTTCGTGTACATGCGGCCAGTGGCCTTGTCGGCGACACCCGCGAGCACCGTCATCGGCACGATCTCATCCTTGAAGCGGCCCGCTTCGAGCGCCGCTGCGGCGCGCTGCTGCGACTGCACGCCGTATTCGTCCTGACGCTCCTTCGAAATCGAATAGCGCTTCGCAACGTTCTCGGCGGTCTGCAGCATCGACCAGTAGATTTCCGGCTTGTTTTTGCTGAGCCAGCCTTCGGCCAGCATGTGACGGTTCATCTCGTTCTGCACGCACGAGATCGATTCCACGCCACCCGCGACGAACACATCGCCTTCGCCCGCGATCACGCGTTGCGCAGCGAGTGCAATGGTCTGCAAGCCCGACGAGCAGAAGCGGTTCACCGTCATGCCCGGCACGCTGACGGGCAGCCCCGCCCGCAATGCAATCTGGCGAGCGATGTTGCCGCCGGTCGCGCCTTCGGGGTTCGCACAGCCCATGATCACGTCCTCGACGCGCGCCGGGTCGATCCTTGCGCGCTCGACGGCGGCCTGCGTGGCGTGACCGCCCAGCGTCGCGCCGTGGGTCATGTTGAAACCGCCGCGCCACGATTTGGCAAGACCCGTGCGGGCGGTCGATACGATTACGGCGTCAGTCATGCAAGTCTCCTGCTTCCAGTGTTTGTTTGAGGTTCGCTTCGCCGGCCGGCATCTTTCAGCGCCAGCGTCAGGCCAGCACCGCGGCGGCCTGCACGCGGGCCACGCCCGCGTTTTGCAGATCGCGCCAGGCGGCGTCGAGCGAACCATTGAGATCGATTGCGCGGGATGCGTCTTCGATCACCGCAACGTCGAATCCGGCGGCACGCGCATCGAGTGCGGACCACGCGACGCAGTAATCCGTCGCGAGGCCGCAGCACCAGATGCGCTTCACGCCCGTATCGCGCAGATAACCCGCGAGGCCGGTCGGCGTCGTGCGATCGGCTTCGAGAAAAGCCGAATAGCTGTCGACGTCGACGTGATGACCTTTGCGGATCACAAGCCGCGCATGCGGCACATCGAGATCGTGATGCAGTTCGGCGCCCGGCGTGTTCTGCACGCAATGCACCGGCCACAGCACCTGCTCGCCGTACGGCAGCGTCATCATCTCGAACGGTGCGCGGCCCGCGTGATTCGCGGCGAACGAGATATGTGAAGCGGGATGCCAGTCCTGCGTTAGCACAACGTGACTGAACGCGCGGGCGAGCCGGTTCACCACCGGCACGACCTCGTCTCCACGCGCGACGGCGAGTGCGCCGCCGGGCATGAAATCGTTCTGCACGTCGACGACGAGCAGCACTTCATCCGCGCCTTTCATCCCGTTCTCCGCTTCACGTCGCGTTATCCGCGTGATCAGCCGTTGAAACCCCGCCCTTTGGCGGCGAGGTCGACGATGCCCGGCGCGATCTGCCAGGCGTCGCCGTTCGGCCGCGACGCATAGCGGCGAATCGCACGCTCGACGTTATAGAGGCCGACGGTGTCCGCATACAGCATCGGGCCGCCGCGCCACAGCGGAAAGCCGTAGCCCGTCAGATACACCATGTCGATGTCCGACGCCTTCGACGCAATGCCCTCTTCGAGAATCTTCGCGCCTTCGTTCGAGAGCGCGAACACCAGACGCTCGACGATTTCCTCGTCGCTGATCTTGCGGCGTTCCACGCCCGCGTCCTTTGAGAACGCGACGATCATCTCTTCGACGAACTTCGAAGGATGCGCGGTGCGGTCGCCCGCCTTGTAGTCGTACCAGCCGCCGCCTGTCTTCTGTCCGAAGCGCCCCGTCTCGCACAAACGGTCAGCGATCCTCGAATAGTGCATGTCAGGATATTCGTGATAGCGACGCTTGCGGATCGCCCAGCCGATGTCGTTGCCGGCCAGATCGCTCATGCGGAACGGGCCCATCGCGAAGCCGAACTTCTCGATCGCGCGATCGACCTGCGCGGGCAGCGCGCCTTCTTCGAGCATGAAGAGCGCCTGACGGATGTACTGCTCGATCATCCGGTTGCCGATGAAGCCGTCGCACACGCCCGAGACGACGGCCGTCTTTTTGATCTTTTTCGCGATCTTCATGACGGTCGCGAGCACATCTTTCGACGTGTCCTTACCGCGCACCACTTCGAGCAGCTTCATCACATTGGCCGGGCTGAAGAAGTGCATGCCGACCACGTCCTGCGGACGCTTCGTGAACGCGGCGATCTTGTCCAGATCGAGCGTCGACGTGTTCGATGCGAGAATCGCGCCTTTTTTTGCGACTTCGTCGAGACGCTTGAACACCTGCTCTTTCACGCCGAGTTCTTCGAACACGGCTTCGATGATCAGGTCGGCGTTGCCGAGGTCTTCGTACGACAGCGTCGGCGTGATCAGCGCCATGCGCTGTTCGAGCGCTTCCGGCGTCAGCTTGCCTTTCTTGACGGTGCCTTCGTAATTCTTGCGGATCGTCGCGACGCCACGGTCGAGCGCTTCCTGCTTCGTTTCCAGCAGCGTGACGGGCACACCCGCGTTGACGAAGTTCATCGCAATGCCGCCGCCCATCGTGCCAGCGCCGATCACGGCAACCTGTCCGATGTCGCGGGCTACAGTGTCGGAAGGCACATCGGGAATCTTGCTGGCGGCACGTTCACCAAAGAACGCATGACGCAGCGCGCGGCTTTCCGGCGTCTGCACCAGCGACACAAAGCATTCGCGCTCGAACGCGAGGCCCTTGTCGAAACCATTCTTCACACCGGCTTCGACAGCATCGATGCACTTGTGCGGTGCCGGGAAATTCTTCGCGACGCCCGCAACACCATTGCGCGCGAACTGGATGAACCCTTCCGCATTCGGATGCTCGATCCTGCGATCGCGCACACGCGGATGCGGCCCGCCCTTCGCGCCGACCTTGCGTGCAAACGCAACGGCGGCTTCGAGCAGATCGCCTTCGACCACTTCATCGAAAAGCCCCGAGCCCGCAAGCTTTTCCGACATGACGGGCACGCCCGACACGATCATGTTGAGCGCCGCCTCGAGACCGATTGCACGCGGCAAACGCTGTGTGCCACCTGCGCCCGGCAGGATGCCGAGCTTCACTTCGGGCAGCGCGATCTGCGCGCCCGGTGCGGCGAGCCGGTAATGCGTGCCGAGCGCGAGCTCCAGACCGCCGCCCATCGCGACGCTGTGAATCGCCGCCACAACCGGCTTCGCGCTGCCTTCGACGACGTTGATCACCGTAGCCAGCGTCGGTTCCTGCGTGGCTTTGGGCGTGTTGAATTCGGTGATGTCCGCGCCGCCGGAGAACGCCTTGCCGGCACCCGTCAGCACGATCGCCGTCACCGACGCGTCGTTCTGCGCGCGCTCGATGCCTTCGACGATACCGGCCCGCGTCGAGAGACCGAGCCCGTTGACGGGGGGATTGTTGAGCGTGATGACGGCGACGCCGTCACGTGTTGTGTAGTCCACTGCCATGTGCCTGCCTCCATGCGCCTGGCTGCGCGAAAATAGCCCGTCGGTTCATTGTCCGACTCATTGCCTAAACTTTCCAGGATCAGGAGCAGAATACACAAAAAAGCACGCTCGTTCAATTTATTGTGACACGGGGTTTGCCCGTAGGCATGGCCGTGTCATGCGCATCCTGCGCGGCGTGCATCAAAGGTCAGGAAGGCTCCTGAAAGGGACAGTCCGGCACGTCGACCGCCGAAGGCAGGATGTGCATGCGGAACCGTTCACGCAGCTTGAGCTTCTGCAGCTTGCCGGTCGCGGTATGCGGCAGTTCGTCGACGAACGCGACGTCATCCGGGATCCACCACTTCGCGACCTTGCCTTCGTAGAACGCGAGCAGTTCCTCGCGCGTCACGTCCGCACCCGGACGCTTCACGACGACCAGCAGCGGCCGCTCGGTCCACTTCGGATGCGAACAGGCAATACACGCAGCTTCCGCGACAGCCGGATGCGCGACCGCGACGTTCTCCAGATCGATCGAACTGATCCATTCGCCGCCGGACTTGATCACGTCCTTGCTGCGGTCGGTGATGTGCAGGAAGCCATCGGGATCGATTGTCGCGACGTCGCCGGTCGGAAACCAGCCGTCGATCAGCGGCGATTCGTTGTTCTGGAAATAACGCTGGATCACCCATGGTCCGCGCACATGCAGGTCGCCGAATGCGACGCCATCCCATGGCAGGTCGCGGCCGTCCTCGCCGACGATCTTCATGTCGACGCCATACATCACGTGCCCCTGCTTCTCGCGCAACTTGCGCCGCTCTTCGGGCGAACGCTGCGACTGCTCCCACGTCAGCTTCGCGAGCGTGCCGAGCGGCGACATCTCGGTCATGCCCCATGCGTGGATCACCTCGATGCCGTAGTCGTCCTCGAAGGCGCGCAGCATGGCGGGCGGACACGCGGAGCCGCCGATCACCGTACGTTGCAGCGTCGAAAAACGCACCTGCGCTTCTTTCAGATAGTTGAGGAGACCAAGCCAGACCGTCGGCACACCCGCCGAATACGTGACGCCCTCCGCCTCCATCAATTCGAACAGCGACTTGCCGTCGAGATCCTTGCCGGGGAACACGATTTTCGCGCCGGTCAGCGGCGCGGCGTGCGGAATGCCCCACGCGTTCACATGGAACATCGGCACGACGGGCAGCACGGAATCGCGCGCGGAGAGACACATCGCGTCCGGCAGCGAAGCGCCGAATGCATGCAGCACCGTCGAGCGGTGCGAGTACAGCGCGCCTTTCGGATTGCCGGTCGTGCCGGACGTGTAGCACAGGTACGAAGCCTGGCTTTCCTCGATACGCGGCCATTCAAATGCACCGTCGTGCGCTTCGATCAGCGTCTCATAGCTCAGGAGCGGAACAGGCAGCGCGTTCTGCATCCGCGGCAGATGCGCTTCGTCGGCGAGCGCGATCCAGCCGCGCACATTCGGACACTGCGGCGCGAGGATGTCGACGAGCGGCGCGAACGTCGTATCGAACAGGACATACTGGTCCTGCGCATCGTTAATGATCCAGGCGATCTGATCCGGGAACAGCCGCGGATTGATCGTGTGGCACACGGCGCCGAAGCCGGCGACGCCGTAATACGCTTCAAGATGCCGGTAGCCGTTCCACGCGAGCGTGCCAATGCGCTCGCCCGGCTGCACGCCAAGTGCGATCAACGCCTGCGCCAGTTGCTTCGCGCGCTTCTCGCAGTCGCGATACGTGTAGCGATGTACGTCGCCTTCGATACGCCGCGACACGATTTCCGTTCTACCGAAGTGCCGCGCGGCATGCGCGATCAGCGAGGACACGGTGAGCGGCACATCCATCATCTGTCCCAGCAGCGGCGTTGTCATTCGTGTTGTCTCCTCGCCATGGTCCTGAAAAAGGTGCAGGTCGGGTGCGTCTCGTGCGGCAGATGGCGGCCGCCCTGCAGCCCCGCGGGTGCGGACTTACAATATCGGTTAAATGTGAGGCGCTCAATATGTCGTTTTCCCCAAGCAATGCCGGTCTGTCGGAGCCAATGTCGGCTTTGGCCGGCACAATCGGCAGCCAGCGCGCAGGCTCGTTTGCGCAGCTCGGCACCACGTTCCTGACCCGCCTGCCGGCTGCACCGTTGCCCGCGCCCTATGTGGTCGGGTTTTCCGCTGAAACCGCTGCACTCCTCGGCTTCGATCCATCCATCGCGGAGGATCCGACCTTCGCCGAATACTTTTCCGGTAATACAACCCGCGACTGGCCCGCGCAGGCGCTGCCCTATGCGACGGTCTATTCGGGCCATCAGTTCGGTGTGTGGGCCGGCCAGCTGGGCGATGGACGCGCGCTGGGTCTCGGTGAAGTCGAACACGACGGCACGCGCCTCGAGCTGCAACTGAAAGGCGGCGGCCGCACGCCGTATTCGCGCATGGGCGATGGACGCGCCGTGCTGCGCTCGTCGATCCGCGAGTATCTGTGCTCGGAAGCGATGCACCACCTCGGCATTCCGACGACGCGCGCCCTGTGCGTGATCGGCTCCGATCAACCCGTGCGACGCGAGGAAGTGGAAACGGCTGCGGTTGTGACACGCGTTGCGCCGAGCTTCGTGCGCTTTGGGCACTTCGAGCATTTCTATTCGAACGATCGCGTCGAAGCGCTGCGTTCGCTGGCCGATCATGTGATCGAGCGCTTCTATCCCGCCATGAAGGAAGCCGACGATCCGTATCTGGCGCTGCTCGACGAAGCGGTCCGCACCACCGCCGACCTGATGGTGGAATGGCAGGCCGTCGGCTTCTGCCATGGCGTGATGAACACGGACAACATGTCGATCCTCGGTCTCACGATCGATTACGGCCCGTTCGGCTTCATGGATGCGTTCGACGCGAACTACATCTGCAATCACTCCGACAACCAGGGCCGCTACGCCTACCGGATGCAGCCGCAGATCGCGTACTGGAACCTCTTCTGCCTTGCGCAGGGGCTGCTGCCACTGCTCGGCGAGCGCTACGAAGACAGCGTGCGCGGCGAGCGCGCGGTGAAGGACGCGCAAGGCGTGCTCGAAGGCTTCAAGGAACGCTTCGCGCCGGCGCTCGAACGCCGCATGCGCGACAAGCTCGGGCTCGAAACCGAACGCCCCGGCGACGATCAGCTGGCGAACCGTCTGTTCGAAATCATGCACGCTAACCGCGCGGACTTCACGCTGACGTTCCGCAATCTGTCGCGGATTTCGACGCTCGACGCCAAGAGCGATGCGCCCGTGCGCGATCTGTTTCTCGACCGCGCCGCGTTCGACGCGTGGGCGAACGACTATCGCGCACGTCTGTCCGAAGAAACACGCGATGACGCGTCGCGCGCCATTGCAATGAACCGCGTCAACCCCAAATTCGTACTTCGCAATCACCTGGCGGAAACCGCGATCCGCAAGGCGAAGGAAAAGGACTTCTCCGAAGTCGAGCGACTGGCGGCCGTGCTACGCCGTCCGTTCGACGAGCAACCCGAAAACGAAGCGTACGCGGCGCTGCCGCCCGACTGGGCGAGTTCACTCGAAGTCAGCTGCTCGTCGTGAGCTTCACAACCGCTTTGTCATGCTGAACCACCTGCGCCTGCTCCTTGCGCGCGAGCGATCCGGCCCCTCCTATCGACAGGACCCGACCATGAATCCAGACGACCTCAAGACCGACACGTCCGCTACACCCGCTATACAGAAAGACGACGCAACATGGCGTCAACAGCTTTCGGAAACCCAGTACATGGTGACGCGTCAGGCGGCCACCGAGCGACCGTTTACCGGCGAATACTGGGATCACTTCGACCGGGGTGTCTACGACTGCGTCTGCTGTGGCACGCCGCTCTTCGAATCGGATACGAAGTTCGACGCCGGCTGCGGCTGGCCGAGCTACTTCAAACCGATCAACGGCGAGGTGATCGCGGAGAAAACCGATCACTCGCACGGCATGCTGCGCATCGACGTGCAGTGCAAGAACTGCGGCGCGCATCTGGGTCACGTGTTCGAAGATGGCCCAGCGCCGACGGGCCTTCGGTACTGCATCAATTCGGCTGCGCTACAATTCGAGCCCAAGTAAGGCAGGCTGGGCGCGGCCGGGTTCCGGAGGGCTTCTGACCACCGGCGCTTCGGCGCCGCGTCCGGGCTGCGTGCCGGGCATGTCGTGCCGGCCGCTGGCCACTGCGGCGGGCGCGGATCAGCAGCACGCTCTGCCCCGCCCACCCTGTGCCGGCCCCCATTGAGCGCATCACTCTCCGGATTCCCGACCCGATAATGAAATTCCTGTTCGACCTGTTCCCGATCATCCTGTTTTTCGTCGCGTTCAAGATCTGGGGCATTTTCACGGCGACCGCTGTCGCCATCGTCGCCACGCTCGTGCAGATCGCCTTCGTGGCATTCCGGCATCGCAAGGTCGATCCCATGCTGTGGGTCAGTCTCGGCGTCGTCACCGTGTTCGGCGGCGCGACGCTCGTGCTGCACAACGACACCTTCATCAAGTGGAAGCCGACGGTGCTCTACTGGGCGTTCTCGGTTGCGCTGATCGTCTCGCAGCTGGCGTTCAGCAAGAACCTGATCGAAGCGATGATGGGCAAGCAGATCACGCTGCCGCATCGCGTGTGGGCGCAGCTCAACTACGTGTGGGCAGTGTTTTTCGTGCTGCTCGGCATCGTCAACCTGTTCGTCGCGTACAACTTCTCCACCGACGCGTGGGTCAATTTCAAGCTGTTTGGCGCGACGGGTTTGCTTGTGGTGTTCATCGTCGGCCAGAGCCTCTGGCTCGCCAGGTACATGAAAGAGGAATGATCGATGACCACTGAAGCCTTCCTCAATGCCACCACGGCCGAGCGCGCCGCGCTGATCGAAACGCGCCTCGCAGCGGCGCTCGCGCCCATCGTCTCGATCGACGTACGCGACGACAGCGCGCAGCACGCGGGTCACGCCGGCGCGGCTGCCGGCGGTCATTTCAGTGTCACGATCGTAGCGGCCGCATTCGCCGGCAAGGCCCGCGTGGCAAGGCATCGCATGGTGTATGATGCGCTGGCCGATGGCATGCAGCGCGGCATCCACGCACTCGCAATCACGGCTTATACGCCCGAAGAATTCGATTTGTTGTCCCGTTAGGAAACTTCCGATGACCTTGAAGAAAACCCGTTCCTGGGTATTGCTGGCTGCGTTTGCGGCCGCGCCTGCGTTTGCACAGAACATCGCCGTCGTGAACGGCACACCGATCCCGAAAGCACGCGCCGATGCGCTGATCGACCAGCTCGTCCATCAAGGGCAGCAGAACACGCCGCAGCTTCAGATGGCCGTGCGCGAAGAACTGGTCAATCGCGAAATTCTGACGCAGGAAGCAGCGCGCCGCGGCATCCCGACGCGTCCTGACGTGAAGGCGCAGGTCGCCGTCGCGCAACAGACGGTTGTGCTGCGCGCGCTGATCGAAGACTTCGTAAAGAACAACGCACCGACCGACGCCGAAGTGAAAGCCCGTTACGACGAGCTGGTCAAGGGCGCGGGCGGCAAGGAATATCACCTGCACCACATCCTCGTCGAAGACGAACAGCAGGCGAAAGACCTGATCGTGAAGATCAAGGCCGGCGCCAGCTTTGAAGACCTCGCGAAGCAGTACTCGAAGGACCCGGGATCGGGCAAGAACGGTGGCGACCTCGACTGGTCGGATCCGAAGGCCTACGTGCCGGAATTCGCCGATGCAGCCACGAAGCTGCAGAAAGGCCAGATGACCGACACGCCGGTGCATACGCAATTCGGCTGGCACATCATCCGTCTCGACGACACGCGCGCAATCACGCCGCCGCCGCTCGAACAGGTGAAGCCGCAGATCGTCCAGCAGATGCAGCAGGAAAAGCTGCAGGCGTTCGAAGAAGGCCTGCGCAAGAACGCGAAGATCCAGTAAGCGTTTTTGCTGCTTTAGAAACGACAATGCCGCCCGAGGGCGGCATTGTCGTTTCTGGGTCCGGGCTTTTCAAAACCGGGCGCTATTGTGAAGCGCCCGGCTTGCATGATGCACAGACTGGATTAACCCAGCCGGCGACGCGCGTTCTGGAACACGCGCATCCACGGGCTCGCTTCGCCCCAGCCTTCCGGGTGCCAGCTCATTGTGACCGTGCGATGGACGCGCTCCGTGTGTGGCATCAGTACCGTGAAGCGGCCATCCGGCGTCGTCACCGAGGTGATGCCTTGCGGCGAGCCATTCGGGTTGAACGGATACTGCTCCGTCGCCTGCCCGCGGTTGTCGACGTAACGCATCGCCACCGCAACGCGCGACGCATCGCCCTGTTGCGAGAAGTCCGCGAAACCTTCGCCGTGCGCGATCGCCACCGGAATGCGCGAGCCTTCCATGCCGTCGAAGAAAATCGACGGCGACGCCTGCACTTCGACCAGCGAGAGGCGCGCTTCGAACTTCTCCGACTTGTTGCGCGTGAACTTCGGCCAGGCTTCCGCGCCCGGAATGATCGACGCGAGGCTGCTCATCATCTGGCAGCCATTGCAGATACCGAGCGCGAACGTGTCCGCGCGACCAAAGAACGTCGCGAACATGTCGGCGAGTCGCGGATTGAAGCGGATCGTCTTCGCCCAGCCTTCGCCCGCGCCGAGCACGTCGCCATACGAGAAGCCGCCGCATGCCACCGCGCCCACGAAATCAGCCAGCGTCGCGCGGCCGGACAGCAGGTCGCTCATGTGGACGTCGTACGCATCAAAGCCGGCGCGATCGAACGCATACGCCGTTTCGAGGTGCGAGTTCACGCCCTGCTCGCGCAGGATCGCGACGCGCGGACGCGCGCCCTTGCCGCCCCGCAGGAAGTCCCCTTGGGGGATGAACGGCGCGGCAACGTCTTCCGCCGGATCGAAGCTCAGATACGGCGTGATGCCCGGATCGGCCGCGTCGAGCAATACATCGTGCTCTGCATCCGCGCACGCCGGGTTGTCGCGCAGACGCGAAATGCGCCAGCTGACTTCATCCCACGCGCGATGCAGCTCGGCGCGCGGCGCTTCGTAGATCTTCTTCGCGTCGCGCCAGATTTCGAGCGTGTCGCGCTCGTTCAGCTTGCCGATCACGTGCGAGCACGCCGACAGGCCGTGTTCGCGCAACGCGGCCAGCACCGTGTCGCGATCCGCTGCACGCACCTGGATCACCGCGCCCAGTTCTTCGCTGAAGAGCGCGCGGATCGTGCGGTCGTCGCGACGGCCGCTCGTCTGCTTCGCCCAGTCTTTTGCGTCGCCGTAGTCGGATTCGTGGTTCGGATCGAGCACCAGCATGTCGACATTCAGCGACACGCCCACGTGACCCGCGAATGCCATTTCAGCAACGGTCGCCCACAGGCCGCCATCGGAACGGTCGTGGTAGGCGAGCAGTCTGTCGTCGGCGTTGAGCGCCTGGATCGCGGCGAAGAAGCGTTTCAGGTCTTCCGGATCGTCGACGTCCGGCACTGTGTCGCCGACCTGCTGCGTCACCTGCGCCAGAATGCTCGCGCCGAGACGATGCTTGCCGCGGCCGAGGTCGATCGCGATCAGCACGGTGTCTCCCACTTCGCTCACGCGGCGCAGTTGCGGCGTCAGATGACGGCGCACGTCTTCGACCGGCGCGAATGCCGAGATGATCAGCGAGACCGGCGCGACCACTTCCTTCGCGACGCCACGGTCTTCCCACTTCGTGCGCATCGACAGCGAATCCTTGCCGACCGGAATGCCGATGCTGAGCGCCGGGCACAGTTCCATGCCGATCGCCTTGACGGTGTCGTACAGCGCCGCGTCTTCACCCGGGCTGCCGCACGCGGCCATCCAGTTCGCCGACAGCTTCAGCCTGTCGAGCGATGTAATCGGCGCTGACGCGATGTTGGTCACCGCCTCGCCAACCGCCATGCGGCCCGACGCCGGCGCGTTGATGACGGCGAGCGGCGTGCGCTCTGCCATCGTCATCGCTTCGCCACGGAAGCCCGCGTAATCCGCCGCCGTGATCGCGCAGTCGGCAACCGGCACCTGCCACGGGCCGACCATCTGGTCGCGCACGGTCGTGCCGCCAACCGAACGGTCGCCGATCGTAATCAGGAACGACTTGCTCGCCACCGTCGGATGGCGCAGCACGCTGACCGCGACTTCCGACAGGTTCACGCCCGTCACGTCGACCGGCTGAAGCGCGACCGTTTCGCGCTTCACGTCGCGATGCATGCGCGGCGGCTTGCCGAGCAGCACCTCCATCGGCATATCGACGGGTTCGTGCCCGTCAGTGTTGTGTTTATCGGTATCGACCAGTTGCAGTTGACGCTCCGCCGTCGCCACGCCGATCACCGCGAACGGGCAACGCTCGCGTTCGCACATTGCCTCGAACATCGGCAGATCAGCCGGCGCGATCGCGAGTACATAGCGCTCCTGCGCTTCGTTCGACCAGATTTCGCGTGGCGACAGACCGCTCTCTTCCAGCTGGACCTTCCGCAGCTCGAAGCGCGCGCCCTTGTCCGCGCCATCGACGAGTTCGGGGAACGCGTTCGACAGCCCACCCGCGCCGACGTCGTGAATGCTCAAGATCGGATTCTTTTCGCCCAGCTGCCAGCAGCCATTGATGACTTCCTGCGCGCGCCGCTCGATTTCCGGGTTGCCGCGCTGCACGGAATCGAAGTCGAGTTCGGCGGTGTTCGTGCCAGTCGCCATCGAACTGGCCGCGCCGCCGCCCATGCCGATCCGCATGCCGGGACCGCCGATCTGGATCAGCAGCGACCCTTCCGGCAGATCGTGCTTATGCGTGTGCTGATCCGAAATATTGCCGATGCCGCCGGCGATCATGATCGGCTTGTGATAGCCGCGAACACGTCCCGCGACGTTCTGTTCGTACACGCGGAAATAGCCACCGAGATTCGGCCGGCCAAATTCGTTGTTGAACGCGGCGCCGCCGAGCGGACCATCGATCATGATCTGCAGCGGCGAAGCGATGCGGTCCGGACGGCCGTACGCTTCCTGCTTGTCCGCGTCGTTGCGATGTGCGACCGGTTGTGCCGCATCGCGGGCGTTTTCCCATGCTTCGCGCGCATCCGGCAGATCGAGGTTCGATACGGTAAAGCCCGCCAGACCGGCCTTCGGACGCGCACCGCGGCCTGTCGCGCCTTCGTCGCGGATTTCGCCGCCCGCGCCCGTCGCGGCGCCGGGGAACGGCGAGATCGCGGTCGGGTGATTGTGCGTTTCCACCTTCATCAGCGTGTGCGTGAGTTCGGTGTGACGGCCGTAATGTTCAGCGCGCTCGCCCTCGCCCGACGGCTTGCGCGGGAACCAGCGCTCCGCCATGCCGCCGACCATGATCGACGAGTTGTCCGAATACGCGACGATCGTGCCTTGCGGATTCAGCTTCTCCGTGTTGCGGATCATGTTGAAGAGCGAGATGTCCTGCTGCTCGCCGTCGATCGTCCAGTCGGCGTTGAAAATCTTGTGACGGCAGTGCTCGCTGTTCGCCTGCGCGAACATCATCAGTTCGACGTCGGTCGGGTTGCGGCCGAGCTTTCTGAATGCGTCGACGAGATAGTCGATTTCGTCGTCCGCCAGCGCGAGACCGAGTTCCGTGTTCGCGGTTTCCAGCGCGGTGCGTCCTTGATCGAGGATATCGACGGTTTGCAGCGGCTTTGCCGGCAGTTCGTCGAAGAGGTGCATCGCGTGATCGCGCGACGGCGCGACGCTTTCAGTCATGCGGTCGTGCAGCGCGGCGACGACAGCAGCGCGCGCTTCGTCGGACAGCGCTTTCTTGCCGCCGAGCAGGCCCGACTTCAGGATCACCGTGTATTCGACGCCGCGCTCGATGCGGCGCACCTTCGACAGACCGCAGTGCAACGCGATATCCGTGGCCTTGCTCGCCCACGGCGATACCGTGCCGAAACGCGGAACCACGAGGAAGGTTTCGGTCGTGCCGCGCTCTCTGGCTGCTTCAAACGGTTCGCCGTAGTGCATCAGCGCTTCGATCTTCGCGCTGTCATCCGCCGAAAGCGGCGTCGATGCGTTGACGAAATGCAGGTATTGCCCGCGTACGCCGGTGATATTGGCGTCGATGCGAGTGAGCGTATCGAGCAGGCGGGTTTGACGGAAATCGGAGAGGGCCGAAGCGCCGGGGAAACACGAGAAGTGGGCCATGGACTTGACGTTGCGTCGATCAGTCGCGCGTGCAGGCGACGGGAGGCGAAAGGAAGTCGGAGATTATACCTCGGGACGGCCCGTCAGAGCCGCCCTGCGTGGCGCGACGAACCTTCTGGCAGCAACGTCCGGCGTGGGCCGGCACCGCATGACGCCACCGCGGCCGGCATGGCGGCCCGGCCCGTTTGACTGCTATCATTCGCCCTTTCCACTGACCGGCGCGGCAGGATCACCGCCTGCGCCGCACGTCACGCATACGGGCACGCCGGCTCATTCGCGTCCTGCCCGCAAATCGAATCAATCATGGATGTCATCGTCATTGGCGGCGGGATTGTCGGCGTCGCCACCGCTTATCAGCTGCGCGCGGCCGGCCACCGCGTGTGCGTCGTCGAACGCCATGCCACGGTTGCACAGGGCGCCACTTACGGCCACAGCGGCACCGTGCTGCCGACGCCGCTCGACGTCTGGTTCGGCCCGACCTTCATGGAAAACCGGCGCGCCGCGAAAAGCGGCGTCGTCAGCAAGACCGGCTTCAACTCGGGCGCGCGCGATTTCCTGAAGCGTCTGGCCACGTTGCAGGACCCGACCGCATTCTCGGAACAGATGGGGCGCCTGCGTCCGCTGATCGAACTGTCGCGCGATGCGATGGCCGATATCGAAGCGCGCTTCGGCCTTGAATTCGAACAGCGCAGCGGCGTGCTTCACCTCGTCCGTAGCGCCCACGAGTGGGAATTGACCCAGCCTGCGCTCGACCTTCTGCGTCGATACGAAGTCCCCCATCATGTGCTGACGGCCGCCGAGTGCGCCACGCTCGAGCATTCTGTGCCGACCGATCCTGATTTTGCGGGCGGCGTGTATTTCGACTCGGAACGCACGGCCAACTGTCCGCTGTTTGCGAAGCTCGTCAAGCAGTTGCTCGACGAGCAAGGCGGCGTGACGTTCCAGACCGGCCGTGAAGTGACCGCGATCCGTGTCGACAACCAGCGGGCCGCCGTCGAACTGGCGCCGCGCACAGGTGAATCGTCACGCTCGCGCGAAGTCGACGTGATTGCCGGCGACGCAATCGTTGTCGCAGCCGGCGTCGGCAGCCTGCCGCTGCTGGAGCAGCTCGGCCTGCGCCTGCCGTTGCATCCGCTGCGGATGCACACGCTGGCCGCGCCGGTCGCTCACGAAGAATGCGTGCCGCATATGACCGTGGTCGACGCAGTCAAACGCATCACCATCACCCGGATGAACCATCGGCTGCGCATCGCGGGCGGCGCGGTCGTGCAACCGGCGAACCTCGTCGACAAGCCGCTCAGCGAGCCGCTGACCAAGGAAGCGCTCGCGCTGCTGGGTCAGGCGACCCACGACTGGATTCCCGGCGCCGCGAAGATTTCGGCCGCGCTGCCCTGGGAAGGCCTGAAGCTGCTGTCGCCGGATGGCTTGCCGCTTGTCGGCAACGCGCTGCATCCCCGGCTTTTTGTGAACGCTGGACACGGACCGTCCGGTTGGGGCATGGCATGCGGGTCTGCTAAAGTGATCGCTGATCTCTTCGCCGGTGCGACGCCCGATGTACCGCCTGACACGCTCGCCGCGCTGCGGCCGGAGCGGTTCCGGGATTGAGGTTTGTCCGGGCTGGCGTCTTTCTTTTTCGTTTGTCTTCGTCCTTGCGCCGCTATGACCGACACTCCGCCGCCCGCCTCTTCCAGCTCCGCCACGCTCATCGACCCGTACGACCGTCCGTTACCGCTCTCGACGGTCGAAGCACTGCGCACGCTCGAAAAAGAAGCGGCCGCGACACTCCCCGAACACACACTGATGGCCCGCGCGGGCGCGGCCGCCGCGCGCTTCCTGCTCGACCAGAGTGCCCACGAATCGTCCGCCTATGCGAGCCATCCGGTCTGGCTGGTCGCGGGCCCGGGAAACAACGGCGGCGACGCGCTCGTGATGGCGACCGAGCTGCACCGCGCAGGCGTAACGGTCGATGTCTGCATGCCCGTCGAGGTCAAGTCGGACGACGCCCGCTGGGCGCTCGATGCCGCCCGCAAGGCCGGCGTACCGATTTCCGCGACGCCGCCGGCTTCGTTCGACCGCTACGGCTGGCTCGTCGACGGCATGTTCGGCATTGGACTCGCGCGGCCACTTGAAGGCGTCTTCGCCGAACTCGCCCGACAACTGTCGGAACGCGCGCATAGCAAAGGCCACGTGCTCGCGCTCGATGTGCCGAGCGGCCTCGACAGCGATACGGGCAATGTCGTCGGCTCCGGCGCCGGCATCGCGGTGCGCGCAACGCATACCGTCACCTTCATTGGCGCGAAGCCCGGCTTGTACACAGCTTCGGGACGTGATCTGGCAGGCTCGGTGACGGTGGCGCCAATTGGTATCGAGGACGCCGGCAGCCGCACGAAGATGCAACTCAACGCGCCGTCGCTTTTCGCGTCATGTCTGCCGCCGCGCGATTTCGCGACGCACAAGGGCACGTTCGGCAGTCTCGCGGTGGTCGGGGGCGACACGGGCATGTGCGGCGCGCCGATTCTCGCGGCCCGTGCCGCGCTCTACGCGGGCGCGGGCAAGGTGCATATCGCGTTTATCGGCAGCGGCGCGCCTGCCTACGATCCGCCCCACCCCGAACTGATGCTGCATGGCGTCGACGATCTCGCGCTCGATGCAATGGATGCGCTCGCGATAGGCTGCGGCATGGGCGAACGCGACCGCGCGTCCGTTACGCTGCACGACGCGCTGGAACTCGACGTGCCGATCCTGCTCGACGCCGACGCGCTCAACCTGATCTCGAAGGACGAAGATCTCGCCGCCGCCGTCGAAGCGCGCGGCGCGCAGAGAGGCAATCCGTGCGTGCTGACGCCGCATCCGCTCGAAGCTGCCCGCCTGCTCGATACCGATGCGCGCACGGTACAGGCCGACCGTCTCGCCGCTGCGCGGTCGCTGGCGGCCCGTTATGCGAGCGTCGTCGTACTGAAAGGAACGGGCACGATTATCGCTGCGCCCGATGGCCGCGTCGCGATCAATCCGACCGGCAACGCGGCGCTCGCGACAGGCGGCACGGGCGACGTGCTCGGCGGCATCATCGGTGCTTTCCTCGCGCAACGTCTGCCTCACTACGAGGCAGCGCTCGCGGGCGTCTACCTGCACGGCCGCGCCGCCGATACGCTGACCGCACAAGGCAACGGCCCCGCCGGCCTGACCGCCGGCGAACTGGCGCCGATGGTGCGCACGTTGCTGAACCGGCTGTTTTATCCTTTGCGTGCCTGAAACGGCCAACCACGATGCGTGCGAACAATGCATGCGCGAACTACGCGAACCCAACCGCCGGCATCGCATGATCGCTCCCATCATCTGGCTGCGCGCTGTCATCCAACGCCGCTATACTGACCGACTGAGTGCATCGCCCAGTCGTGGAATTGCATTACGGCGCGTGAAGCGCCGGAAGCACTGAAAGCGCATTGAACCCGACGACACCGCGACGCGCCAAAGCCTCACCGCTGGCGGCACACGCAGCACGCCGCCTTCCATTCGTGTCATTTCGCTAGACGGACAGTTACATGCCATCGAATCCGCTCCCCGCCTCGTCCGCGCTGCAAGCGCACTACGAACAGATCCGCGACGCGCACATGCGCGACTGGTTCGCCCCCGACAACGACCCTGCCCCGACCCGTGCCGAGCGCTTCACGCTGTCGGGCGGCGGCCTCGCGGCGGATTTTTCGAAGAACCGTATCACCGACGAAACCCTGCGCCTGCTGGTTCAACTGGCACGCGAAGCAGGCGTCGAAAAACGTCGCGACGCGATGTTCGCGGGCGAGGTCGTGAACCCGACCGAAGGCCGCGCGGCGTTGCACACGGCGTTGCGCGCGACCGATCCGAAGGCGCCGTTCAACGCACAGGTCAAGGCCGAGCAGGCCAGGATGGCCGCGTTCGCCGACCAGGTGCGCAGTGGCGCGTGGACCGGCTATACCGGCAAGCGCATTCGCTACGTGGTGAATATCGGCATCGGCGGTTCGGATCTGGGTCCAAAGATGGTCGTGCATGCGCTGCACCATCTCGCCACGCCGGACATCAAGTCGTTCTTCGTGTCGAACGTCGACGGCGCGGATATGTATCGCGTGCTCCAGCAGATCGATCCGGAAGAGACGCTCGCGATCGTCGTATCGAAGACCTTCACGACGCTCGAAACGATGACCAACGCGCACTCGATGCGCGACTGGTTTATCAAAAGCGGTTGCCCGGAAAGCGCACTGGCGAAGCACTTCGTCGGCGTGTCGGCGAATCCGGCTGAAGTCGTGAAGTTCGGCATCGCGAAGGAAAACGTCTTTGAGATGTGGGACTGGGTCGGCGGACGCTATTCGCTGTGGTCGGCCGTCGGTCTGTCGATCATGATTTCGGTCGGCCCGGCGCACTTCGCCGAACTGCTCGCGGGCGCGAACGAGATGGACCAGCATTTCCGCGACGCGCCGCTCGAACGCAATCTGCCGGTACTGCTCGGCATGATCGGCATCTGGTATCGCAACTTCTTCGGCTCGCAGAGCTACCTGGTGGCGCCGTATTCGGAAGCGCTGCATTTCCTGCCGTCGTATCTGCAGCAGCTGGAAATGGAGAGCAACGGCAAGTCGGCGCGGCTCGATGGCGCGATCGTCGATTACCCGACGTCCGCGGTCACGTGGGGCGAGCCCGGCACGAACGGACAGCACGCGTTCTTCCAGATGCTGCATCAGGGGCCGACGATCGTGCCGGTCGACTTTGTCGCCGTGCTGACGCCGGAACATCCGCTCGTCGATCATCATCCGAAGCTGCTGGCAAACTGCTTTGCGCAAAGCGAAGCGCTGATGCTCGGCCGCACGCTCGAAGAAGCGAAGAAGGTGGCGGGCCCGGACAAGCCGGAACTCGCGCCGCATCTGATGTTCCCGGGCAACCGTCCGACCACGACGCTGCTCGTCGATGCGCTGACCGCGCGGTCGCTCGGTGCGTTGATCGCGATGTACGAGCACAAGGTGCTGGTGCAGGCCTCGGTATGGAACATCAACCCGTTCGACCAGTGGGGTGTCGAGCTCGGCAAGATTCTCGGCAAGGTCGTCGAGGCGGATCTGACCGCGGCATCGGTCGAAGAAAGGAAGCATGATTCGTCGACCTCGGCGTTGATCGGTCGCGCGCGGGCTGCGTTGAAGCGCTGATCGATTGCGGTCTTGAGTAGCAAACGAAAACGGACGCCGCGGCGTCCGTTTTTTTCAATGCGAGCAGTCGATCATTTCGATTGCGTTCAGACCACGAGATGCCCTGCTTCGATCGTCACCGTACTATCGCAGCGCCGCGCGAGTTCGATATCGTGTGTGACGAGCACAAGCGTCGCGCCATTCGCGAGATTCATCTCAAACATCAGATCGATCACGGCATGACCGGTCGCGGCATCGAGACTGCCCGTCGGTTCATCGGCGAAGAGAATCGCCGGATGCGTGACGAAAGCGCGCGCCAGCGCGACACGTTGCTGCTCGCCACCCGACAGCAGCTTTGGATAATGCCCCGTCCGCTTGCCCAGCCCGACCTGATCGAGCAGCGACCGCGCGCGCTTCGCCGCCTCGCGCGTCGACATGCCGCCTTGCAACTCAAGTGGCAGCGTCACGTTTTCGAGCGCGGTCAGATGCGGCATCAACTGGAACGACTGGAACACGAAGCCGACCGAACCGCTCCGCAACGCAGCGCGTTCGTCTTCACTGAGTTCGGTGAGTTCACGGCCAAGCAGCCGAACCGAACCGGACGTCGCGCTGTCCAATCCTGCTAGCAAACCCAGCAACGTGGACTTGCCCGACCCTGACGCGCCGAGGATCGCCACGCTGCTGCCCGGCTCGATCGAAAGATCGATATGATCGAGAATCGTCAGTTCGCCCGTTGCATCCTTAACCCGCTTGCTCAGACCCCGCACTTCAATGACTGGATCAGTTTTCTTTTGCATGGTGAAGCACAAATTGAAAGTGCGCATGGTGACGCTGGGCGCCGCGCTCGGTGTCGTCGCGGTGATTGCGACCGCGCCTCATACAGCCGGCGCAGCCAATACATCCAATACCGCAGCCACCAGCACCGCACCCGACAAGCCGGTGATTGTCGTGCTCGGCGACAGCATCTCTGCCGAGTACGGCCTGCCTCGCGATACCGGCTGGGTCGCGTTGATGCGCCAGCGTCTGGCCGACGAGCGCATCGATTATAACGTTGCGAATGCAAGCATCAGCGGCGATACGACGAGCGGTGGACTCGCCCGTTTGCCCGCACTGATGCAGCGTCTGAAACCTTCCGTGGTGATCGTCGAACTTGGTGCCAACGACGCCTTGCGCGGCGTGCCACTCACCACCACCGAAGACAACCTTCGCACGATTATCGAGCAAACGCAGAAGGCACACGCGAAAGTGGTGCTTGTGGGTATGTATGTGCCGCCTAATTACGGCATGGACTACACACAAAAGTTCCACGGCGTGTATGACGATCTGTCGAAGCAGCTTCACGTGCCGCTCGTGCCCTTCCTGCTTGCCGGAATCGAGGACAAGCCAGACATGTTCCAGGCCGACCAGATCCACCCCACACAACAGGCTCAGCCCGTTTTGCTGAACAACGTATGGCTCACGTTGAAGCCGTTGCTGAAAGCGCCGTAATTGCCACTTGATCGCCCAGACGGGTTTGCTAACAACCTGTTTCGAATGCGCGGGAACGAGGTAATGCATTAGCGATCTGATATTTCGTTAACCTCGAAAACCAGGCTCATTTTGAGCGATTCTGGAAGGAGATAACGTGAAATACTTACCGCTTATCGCTTTGACCGTGGCAATTTCTGCCTGCGCTGCGCAACCGCCACCAGGTGTTCAATCCGTCGGACAAAGCCAGCAACCGCCAAAAGTTGTCGGCCAGTGCATCGCGAAGAAATGGGCCGATAAATCGCAACAGCAGGTGGTGTCGCAGAATACGCTCGCGAACGACGCCGCAATGGACGTCTACGTTCCGGGTCAGCAACCGCCTGGCGGCGCGGCCGCTGTCGTGCGTCCCGCTTACTCGGGCCCGGGCACGTGGGTTGGGTTTCGCTCAGGCGGTGGTGCCGGCGGCGACACCAGTGACATTACGGCCTGCCTGTAACATCGGCGCGGCAGGTGTCACGACGTGACGGGCCGAGGCTCGTCGCCAGACAAAAAGCCCCGCGTTTGCGGGGCTTTTTGTTTGTTCGCGCGACTACCAACGCTGCGTCGGATCAATCGCCCGACGATTGCGCCGAGCCATCCAGCGCTCCGAAGAACTTCACTTTCGAGCGTGCACGCAGCGCGTCGACATACGCTTCGACCTGCGACTGTGCATTGACCTGCGCGATCTGCTGCTGCGCGGCAGCAAGACGCTGTGCGTCGACCGCATTGCCCGGCACGACAGCGTTCACGCGATAGATCGCGTAACCATCGTCACCGAGATCGACACCGACATACGCCGGCAGCTTCTGTGCATCGACCTTGTAGATCGCGCTCAACGCCGCAGGCGGCACGCCTTGCGCATCGTTGCGGGAAACCTTCAGCGCGGACGAGAAACCGTCCGTCGACTTCGACTTCTCCAGATCAGCGAGTTTCGCCGTGCCATCCTTGCGCGCCATCTCCGCCGACTGCTGGGCGATTACCTTCTGACGGACGGCATCCTTGACGGCGTCGAGCGCCGGCACCGTCGCCGCCTTGTAGTCGGTCACGTGCGCCGCGATCAGCGTATTGCCGCCGACATCGATCGCCTGCGTGTTGTTCTTCGCCTTCGTCGCATCGCTCGAGAACACGGCCGCGAGGAACTTCGCGTTGTTCAGCGGGCTGTCCGGCGGCAACTTCGCGTCCGGTTGCGGCGTGACCGTCGCCGTCTGGATCTGCAGCTTGTACTTGTCGGCGGCCGGTTGCAGGCCCTTCGCCTGTTCGTACACGATCGACGTGAAGCCGTCCGAATCGTCAGCGAAAGCCTTGGTGGCCTGCTGCTGCTTCAGATCCTTGACGATCGAATCCTTCACTTCGTCGAACGGCCTCGTGACCGCCGGCTTCACATCCGTCACCTTGACGATGTGATAGCCGAAATCCGTTTGCACGATGTCGCTGACTTCGTCCTTCTTCAGCTTGAACACGGCGTCGTCGAATGCCTTGCCGCCCGCGATCATGCCGGGACCGAAGTAGCCGAGGTCACCGCCCTTCGAAGCCGAGCCCGGATCCTGGGAATTCTGCGCGGCGATCTGCGCGAACTGATCCGGATGGGCCTTGACCTGAGCGAGCACTTCGTCAGCCTTCTGCTTCGCCTTGGCCTTGTCGGCTGCGCTGGCATCTTTCGGCGCCGCGATCAGGATGTGACTTGCGCGCACTTCGCCATCGGTGCGGTAGTGCGCGAGGTTATCGTCGTAGTATTTCTTGACGTCGGCGTCGCCCGGCTGCACAGCCACGGCGAGCACGGCCGGCGACATCACCACGTACTGGATCGTCGCCGTTTCCGGCGTGGCGAACTCCTGCCGGTGCGCATCGTAATAAGCCTGCAACTGCGCGTCTGTGGGCTGCACTTTCGATGCGTAATCGCGCGCGCGGAATGCCAGACCCTGCACTTCGCGCTGCTGCTCCGCGAGATCGGTCAGGCGCTGCGCCAGCGTCTTCGACGTGAACGCGCTGGCCTGAATGGCAGCGGGCAACTGTTGCGTCGCAAGACCGTAGCGCACGCGCTCGTCGTATTGTTCGGGCGTCATGCCCTGCATCGCGAGCAGTTGCTTGTAGCGATCGACATCGATCGTACCGTCGGCGTTCTTCAGCGACGAAATGATGGGATCGGCCAGCAACGTGCGACGCACGGCGTCGTCCGAAGCCGTCAGATGAAGACGCTGCGTTTCGTCGGCGAGCACGCGCTGCTGGATCAGACCGTCGAGCATGTCGCGACGACGCTCGGGCGTATCAAACGACTTCATGTCGAACTGGGCGCCGAGCACCTGGCGCGCACGGTCGAGCTGCTGGCGCATCGCGTTGTCGTATTCGACGCGCGTAATCTTGTGACCGTTGACGCTTGCGACGTTCGCGCTTTCATCAAAGAAACCGCGGAAGCCCTGAATACCCACAAATCCCAACCCCGGCACAATGACGAGGATGAGCATGAACATCATCAGGCGTTTGTGATTGCGGAAAAAATCAAGCATGCGTGAGGGTCGGCCAAAAACAGAACGCCCGATATTACAACAGCGGGCAATAAAAAAGGCGAACCGGAGTTCGCCTTTCGAAGATGCTGGCGGAGTGGACGGGACTCGAACCCGCGACCCCCGGCGTGACAGGCCGGTATTCTAACCGACTGAACTACCACTCCTTATTGCTGCACATTCACTGCACGTTCGTTGCTACGACATCTGGAACTGGTGGGTGCTGAGAGGCTCGAACTCCCGACCTACGCCTTGTAAGGGCGCCGCTCTACCAACTGAGCTAAGCACCCGTTCCACGATGCGCTGCACGTCGAACTATCCGCTGACCAGAGGAACTGCAGAAGGTAGCTTTCAAAAGACCCTCAGTCAGCGAGCCCATTAGTTTAGCGCATCCTTCAGCGCTTTACCAGGCCTAAATTTGGGCACCTTGGCTGCCTTGATCTTGATCGCAGCGCCTGTGCGCGGGTTGCGACCCGTGCGAGCCGTGCGCTTGCCAACGGCAAACGTACCGAAACCGACCAGCGTAACCGAGCCACCTTTCTTCAACGTGCCTTTGACGCCACCAATCACAGCATCGAGTGCACGTCCCGCCGCAGCTTTCGAAATATCTGCTTGTTGCGCGATGTGATCGATCAATTCTGTTTTATTCATTCCAGCCCCCGAGAATGTTATTGGGCAATCGTGATAGCGCCTTTGGCGCCGGTTTATAAGCAGGCACGGCGCAAATCGCCGGGCCCGCTAATTAGAATTGGCCGAAACCCTTGTGTCAAGCGGGGTTGAGCCTGATTAGGGCGCACATTCTGCATGAGATTTATGACGGAATTTTGCGCACGATCGATGCGCGCGCAACCAGTTCGGTGCGGGCAGACACCGGTTGCGCAAATGGTGGGATACAGGCGCCATCTTGACGCTGCGCAAACGTACGCAAAGGCCTCAGACAAGAAAAAACCCGCGGCCAGGCCGCGGGTTTCGGTGCTACAGCAGACAGCAGGCACTACAGGAACCGCTTTGAGTCGATCAATGCTTCACGACTTCGGTTGCGGGATCCTTGGCCGGTTCAGCTGCCACCGGCGCGGCCTTCGGTTCTTCTTCCGGCAGCGGCTGCGGCGTACGTTCGAGCGCGAGTTCGAGCACCCTGTCGATCCAGCGGACCGGCATGATTTCGATCGCGTTCTTCACGTTGTCCGGAATCTCCGTCAGATCCTTGACGTTTTCTTCCGGAATAAGCACCAGCTTGATGCCGCCACGATGCGCCGCCAGCAGCTTTTCCTTCAGGCCGCCGATCGGAAGCACTTCGCCGCGCAACGTGATTTCGCCCGTCATCGCGACATCGGCGCGCACCGGAATACCAGTCAGCACCGACACCAGCGCGGTCGTCATCGCGATACCCGCCGAAGGACCGTCCTTCGGCGTCGCGCCTTCCGGCACGTGGATGTGAATGTCCTGTTTCTCGAACGCTTCGTCCTTGATGCCAAGACGACGCGATCGCGAGCGGACCACCGAGCGCGCAGCTTCGACGGATTCCTTCATCACGTCGCCGAGCGAACCCGTGCGAATCACATTGCCCTTACCCGGCATGACCGCAGCTTCGATCGTCAGCAGATCGCCGCCGACTTCCGTCCACGCGAGGCCCGTAACCTGACCGACCTGGTTTTCCTTCGCAGCCAGACCGAAGTCGTACTTGCGCACGCCGAGGAAGGTATCGACATTGCTGCCGTCGACCTTCACCGCGCCTTCCGCCTTCTTCAGCAGAAGCATCTTCACGACCTTGCGGCAGATCTTCGAAATTTCACGCTCGAGCGAACGGACGCCCGCCTCACGCGTGTAATAACGAATGATGTCGCGGATTGCTGATTCCGCCACATCGACCTCGCCGTCCTTCAGGCCGTTGTTCTTCTTCTGCTTCGGCAGCAGGTAACGTTGCGCGATGCTGACCTTTTCGTCTTCCGTGTAACCCGACAGGCGGATCACTTCCATCCGGTCGAGCAGCGGCGGCGGAATGTTCAGCGAGTTCGACGTCGCGACGAACATCACGTCCGACAGATCGAAGTCGACTTCGACGTAGTGATCGGCAAACGTATGGTTCTGTTCCGGATCAAGCACTTCCAGCAGTGCCGACGACGGATCGCCGCGAAAATCCTGACCCATCTTGTCGACTTCGTCGAGCAGGAAAAGCGGGTTGCGCACGCCGACCTTCGTCAGGCTTTGCAGGATCTTGCCGGGCATCGAACCGATATACGTACGACGGTGACCACGAATTTCGGCTTCGTCGCGCACACCGCCGAGCGCCATACGCACGAACTTGCGGTTCGTTGCGCGTGCGATCGACTGTCCAAGCGACGTCTTGCCGACGCCCGGAGGCCCAACGAGGCACAGGATCGGCGCCTTCACCTTGTCGACACGTTGCTGGACCGCGAGATATTCGAGAATGCGTTCCTTCACTTTCTCGAGACCGAAGTGGTCTTCGTCGAGCACGCGTTCCGCATTCGAGAGGTCGTTGTTGACCTTGCTCTTCTTGCGCCACGGCAGGCCGATCAACGTATCGATGTAGTTACGCACGACCGTCGCTTCCGCCGACATCGGCGACATCAGCTTGAGCTTCTTCAGCTCGGCGTCGGCCTTCTTCTTGGCTTCCTTCGGCATGCGCGCAGCGGTGATGCGCTTCTCGAGTTCTTCGAGATCCGCACCTTCTTCGCCTTCGCCCAGTTCCTTCTGGATCGCCTTGACCTGCTCGTTCAGGTAGTACTCGCGCTGGCTCTTTTCCATCTGACGCTTCACGCGTCCGCGGATGCGCTTTTCGACCTGGAGAATGTCGATCTCGGCTTCGAGTTGTGCGAGCAGATGCTCGAGGCGCTCGATGACCGGGAACATCTCGAGAATATGCTGTTTCTGGTCGAGCTTGAGCGGCAGATGCGCGGCGATCGTATCGGCCAGACGCCCTGCTTCATCGATGCCCGAAAGCGAAGTCAGAATTTCCGGCGGGATCTTCTTGTTCAGCTTCACGTACTGGTCGAACTGCGACACAATCGCCCGGCGCAGCGCTTCAGTTTCGGCGCTGTCGGCGTGGTCGGGTTCGAGCGGCATGACTTCGCACGAAAACTGCGTTTCCTGCTCTTCGATCGAGAGCGTTTTCGCGCGCTGAAGGCCTTCGACGAGCACCTTTACGGTGCCATCGGGCAGCTTCAGCATTTGCAGGATGTTGGCGATACACCCTACTTCGTACATGTCCTTTTCGGTCGGCTCATCTTTTGCAGCCGTTTTCTGGGCGACGAGCATGATGTGCTTGCCGCCTTCCATCGCTGCTTCGAGAGCCTTGATCGACTTCGGGCGGCCTACGAAGAGCGGAATCACCATGTGCGGGAATACGACTACGTCACGCAGCGGGAGCAGCGGGAGTGTAGTGCGTTCCGGCGGGAGGAGTTGGGTTCCTGACATTTCATTTCCCCATGAGTGGAATCAGTTCGTTCGATAGGTGAGGCCAGCAAAAAAGATTGCAAGGCCTCCGCGTGTGGGAAAAGTTCAGTGACTCCGAAGGTTCAGTGACTCCAATAGAGAAAACAACCAGCCTGACCACAAGATAAACGAAAAAGCCGTTCACGTCGCCATGAACGGCTTTTTGCAGACCCCTTCATGCTGATCAATTCGAACCCGCGACCTTGGGCGCGTCTTCGTAGATCAGCAACGGTTTGCCGTCGCCATCGATGACGTTGTCGTCGATGATGACCTTGCTTACGCCTTTCATCGTCGGCAACTCGTACATCACATCGAGCAAGGCCTGTTCCAGGATCGATCGCAGACCCCGTGCGCCCGTCTTGCGGCGAATCGCCTTGCGCGCCACCGCCTGCAACGCACCCGGACGGATCTCCAGCTCGACCCGCTCCATATTGAAGAGCTTGTGGTATTGCTTGATGAGCGCGTTTTTCGGTTCGACGAGAATCTTCATCAGCGCGACTTCGTCGAGCTTGCCAAGGGTCGCAACCACCGGCAGACGGCCGATCAGCTCCGGAATCAGGCCGAACTTGATCAGATCTTCCGGTTCCACTTCGCGCAGCACTTCGCCGGCGTCGCGGTCCTGCTTGCTCTTGACGCTCGCGCCAAAGCCAATACCCGTCTTTTCCGTACGGTCGACGATGACCTTTTCGAGGCCGTCGAACGCGCCACCGCAGATGAACAGGATATTGGTCGTATCGACCTGGATGAAGTCCTGATTCGGATGCTTACGACCACCTTGCGGCGGCACCGACGCCATCGTGCCTTCGACCAGCTTCAGCAGCGCCTGCTGCACGCCTTCGCCCGACACATCGCGGGTAATCGACGGGTTGTCGGACTTGCGGCTGATCTTGTCGATTTCGTCGATGTAGACGATGCCGCGCTGGGCCTTGTCGACTTCGTAGTTGCAGTTCTGGAGCAGCTTCTGAATGATGTTCTCGACGTCTTCACCGACGTAGCCGGCTTCCGTCAGCGTCGTTGCATCGGCAATGACGAACGGCACGTTCAGGAGACGCGCGAGCGTCTGCGCGAGCAGCGTCTTGCCGGAGCCCGTGGGGCCGATCAGCAGGATGTTGCTCTTCGACAGCTCGATTTCGTCTTTCTTGTCGAGATGCTTCAGGCGCTTGTAGTGGTTGTATACCGCGACCGCGAGGATTTTCTTCGCACGTTCCTGGCCGATCACATACTGATCGAGGATTTCGCGGATTTCCTGCGGACTCGGCAGATCGGACTTCGACAGGCCCGTCTCCACGCCGGAGCCAGCGGCCTCGTCGCGGATGATTTCGTTGCACAGATCAATACATTCATCGCAGATGAATACCGACGGTCCAGCAATCAGCTTTTTGACTTCATGCTGACTCTTGCCGCAGAACGAGCAATACAACAGCTTTTCGCTGTTAGAACCTTTTTTGTCCGCCATAGATGTGTGAGCCTCCGGACACTCGATTACATGATACGCCGTTTGCTCCAGCCTCACAGTCGGCCCAGGACGACGTGCAAAGCTGGGACGGCGTGTTCGCCGCAGGCGCTCAGGGACGGGTCAGATGCTTCTCATTGGAATTTCGTCTGACCCCTTGCCCTGATTTGGGGCACATCGCACCCGATCAGGGACGCCGCTTAAGGCCGCTTGTGCAGAACCTGGTCAACCAGACCGTAAGCCTGCGCGTCGTCACCCGACATGAAGTTATCACGATCGGTATCGCGCGCAATGCGCTCGACCGGCTGACCCGTGTGATGCGCGAGCAGCTGGTTCAGACGTTCCTTCAGGTACAGGATTTCACGTGCCTGAATTTCGATGTCCGACGCCTGCCCGCGTGCGCCGCCGAGCGGCTGGTGAATCATCACGCGTGCGTTCGGCAGCGTGAATCGCTTGCCCTTCGCACCCGCCGCAAGCAGGAATGCGCCCATGCTTGCCGCGAGACCCATACACAGCGTCGAGACGTCGGGCTTGACGAACTGCATCGTGTCGTAAATCGCCATGCCGGCCGATACGGAGCCGCCCGGGCTGTTGATGTAGAAGCTGATGTCCTTGTCCGGATTTTCGCTTTCCAGGAACAACAACTGCGCCACCACGAGATTGGCCGTCTGGTCGTTCACTTCACCGACCAGAAACACCACCCGCTCCTTCAACAGACGCGAATAGATGTCGTACGAACGCTCGCCACGTCCGCTCGTTTCCACGACGATCGGAACGAGCCCGAGCGCCTGCGCCTCGAGGTCCCGGGGCGCGTGGGAGGCTAACGTGTCCAGCAATTGAGCGCGAAAGGTCATGCAGTGGATCCTTGTCTGGAATGTTCTTGTTCGTGAGGCAGGTGTGTACGACGACGCCAGTTTCAAGCCCGCACGATACGCCGGACATAAAAAAACGGCGTGCGGGCCGTCGCTCCGACAGCCGGCACGCCGTTACAACGACGCTTACGCCTGCGCCGTCGCGCTTGCCAGCTCTTCGAAGCTCACTTCCTTGTCCGTCACTTTGGCCTTGCCGAGAACGAAATCGACGACGTTGGCTTCAACGACGTACGCTTCCATTTCCGCCAGGCGCTGCTGGTTCGAATAATACCAGCGGACGACTTCCTTCGGGTCTTCGTAGCTTTTCGCGAATTCGTCGACTTCAGCACGGATCTGTTCCGGCTTGGCCTGCAGTTCATTCGCCTTCACGAGTTCAGCCAGCACGAGACCGAGCTTCACGCGACGTTCAGCCTGTTCAGCGAACATTTCAGCCGGGATCGGTGCGTCGGCAGCGTTCGGCACGCCGCGTTGCTGCAGATCCTGACGCGCCATTTCGACGAGGCGTTGCTGGTCCTGTTCGATCAGCGCCTTCGGCACGTCGAGTTCCGAGATCTTCAGGAGCGCGTCCATGACCTGGTTCTTGACGATCGCCTGCGTGCGACGCTTTGCTTCGCGTTCGAGGTTGTCCTTGATTTCGCCGCGCATCTTGACCTGATCGCCGTCTTCGATACCGAGCGACTTCGCGAATTCAGCGTCGATTTCCGGCAGGTGGGGCCATTCGATCTTCTTCATCGTGACCGTGAACTGCGCCGTTTTGCCAGCGACGTCCTTGCCGTGATAGTCAGCCGGGAACGCCAGATCGAATTCCTTCGACTCGCCGGCCGTAAGGCCTGCCGCTGCCTTTTCGAATTCCGGCAGCATGCGGCCTTCGCCGAGCACGAATGCGAAATCGTCGGCGCTGCCACCCTGGAACACTTCACCGTCGATCTTGCCGACGAAGTCGACCGTGACGCGGTCACCTTCTTTCGCTGCCGTTTCGCCGCCGCCGTCGCCATGTTCGCCGGCTTCACCGCGTGCGTGGTAATGGACGCGCTGCTTGCGGAGAATATCCAGCGTGCGGTCGATTTCCGCTTCGCTGATCGTAGTCGTGGTGCGTTCGATTTCAGCCGTCGCGACGTCGCCCAGCTTCACTTCAGGGTAAACCTCGAACGTGGCGTCGAATGCGTAGTCGCTTTCCGCGGCGTCGGTCTTCGGCGCGAAGCTCGGCTGGCCAGCAACGCGCAGGTTTTCCGCGCGGCTGATATCGAAGAATTCCTTGCCGACCTTGTCGCTCAGCACTTCAGCTTCCACCTGGCCCGAATACTGTTGCGTCACCATTTTGAGCGGCACCTTGCCCGGGCGGAAGCCCGGCATACGCACATTCTTCGCCAGCTGGCGGATACGCGAGTCCACTTCCTTCCGAACGGTGTCTTTCGGCAGGGAAATCGTTACGCGGCGTTCGAGCTTGCCGAGGTTTTCAACAACGTTAGCCATGGCTTCAATCGTCCTAAAATTATTCGAGCGAATCAGTTATCTTTGCCGTGCTGCCTCTCGATGCCGCTTTTTGACGCCCGGTTCCGGGCACAGCCTGCATCGATCGCGCACCTCTCGCCGCGGGCCCTCGGGGCGCCTGCAACACGGTTTGGGTCAGAAGAGCCGAATATTTTAGCAAACTATTTGCGCGCCTAGCCGGGATTCGATGTTTTGCCGGTTTTTTCCCCGTCATCGGGTCCATATCCGGGTCTTTTCCCCGTCAACGGTCGCCCCATTCCGTCCACCGACGATGCGGGCGCCCGCACGGCTCGCCCCGTTCGATAGCCTCTATGCCATCCGGCATATTCAGCCGTCGACGCCATGCTGCTAAGCTATCGCACACGCTCGAACTTCAGCCTGCTGGAGTCCGCGTCGCCCGACAACAACCTACACGAGACACCATGCCGAATCCGTCGTCCACGCCTGTCGTCGTCATCGCTCCCGATTCTTTCAAAGGCTCTCTCGGCGCCGATCAGGTTGCCGCAGCCATCGCTGCCGGCATTCAGCGCGCGCGACCGGACGCGGTCGTGCGCATCTGTCCGATGGCCGATGGTGGCGAAGGTACGCTCGACGCCATGCTCACGCGCGGCGGCAAGCGTTCAATGCTGACGGTGAGCGGCGCGGCGGGCCCGGCACGCGAGGCAGCCACAGGCCTGCTCGCAGACGGCAGCGCGATCATCGAAACAGCGGAAATCGTCGGGATTACCGATCCGGTCGGCATGGGTGTGCCGGTCGAAGCACGCAGCACGCGCGGCATGGGTGAAGCGATCCGCGCACTGCTCGATACCGGCGTGCGGCGGTTCTTCGTGGCACTCGGCGGCAGCAGCACGAACGATGGCGGCGCGGGCCTCCTCGTCGGGCTCGGGCTGAAGCTGTTCGATGCACAGGGGCAGGAACTCGAGCCCACGCCGGAACACCTTGCGAAACTTGCGCGCGTCGACGCATCGCAACTTGACGCGCGGCTCGCCGGCGCGAGCTTCACGGGCATGTCCGATGTCGATAATCCGCTCACCGGCGAACACGGTGCAACCGCCGTGTTCGGTCCGCAGAAAGGTGTCAGGTCCGAGCAGGTCGGGCAGATCGACGCTGCCCTCGCCCGTTTCGCCGATCTGCTCGAGCCCGCGCTCAACCGTACGGCGCGCAATGAGGCCGGCGCAGGCGCGGCGGGCGGCCTTGGATTCGCGCTTCACATGCTCGGCGCGCAGTTTCAGCCCGGCGCGGAAGTCGTCGCGCAGCAGATCGGGCTCGACACCGCGCTCGAAGGCGCCAACTGGCTGATTACGGGCGAAGGCCGGTCGGACGTGCAGACGCTGCATGGCAAGGCGCCGTTCATCGCGTGCCGTCACGCGCAGGCTAGAGGCGTGCCCGCCACGCTGCTGTCGGGCGCTGTCGATGCCGCCGCGCTTCCCCGTCTTTCAGAGCACTTCACCGGCTGCTTCTCACCCGCACCGGGACCGGTCACGCTGGAAGTCGCAATCCGCGACGCGGCGCGGCTGCTCGAGAACGAAGCGGAACAGCTCACGCGGCTGAAGTACGGCGCGCGTTGACCCGCTCCGCGGATGCGGCAACAATCACAGCGGCACGATTGCATCCACCCAACCCGGGAACATCATGAAGGCATCCGCCAAAACCGGACTCGAGCAGTTTCTGACGTATCGCCTGCATGTCCTGAACAAGCTTGCCGAACGCGGCATCGGCGAACGCTATCAGGAGAAGCTCGATGTCACGCTTCCGGAAGCACGTGTGATCGCGTCGGTGGGGTCGTTCGGGCCGTTTTCGATCATGGATCTGGCGCGGCACGCGAATCTCGACAAGAGTCAGGCGAGCCGCGCGGCCGAGGCGCTCATCCGGCAGGGGCTCGTCAAGCGGGAAGCGAGCGAAGAAGATGGCCGCGTCGTGCTGGTGTCGCTGACAACTGAAGGACGCGCGCTCTATCGTCGCGTGATGCCGATCGCGCGCAAATGGAATGTGGATCTGTTCGCGTGCCTCGACGAGAAGGAACAGGCCACGCTCAGCGATGCGCTCGACAAGGTCATCGAAAGCATGCTGGCGCGCGAAGCCTGATTCGCATTAAAGCGCGCCGCTCCTCGCTGCCGGCCGCTGCCGCCCGAGGCCTCGCGGCCGCCCCACCGTAGCCTGCTATTGGCCATTGTTGGACGCGCGCTGACGCAGCAGCCCGAGCACGGCATCGCAGAACGGCGTCGGTATAGCGAGCTTGCGGCCGAGCTCGGGAAACACGCCGACAATCGGCCCGATCTCGAGCGGCCGCCCCGCCTCGAGGTCCTGCAGCATCGACGTCCGGAACGCACCGAGTTTGCGCGTCACCGCTACACGCCCGGGCGCGGTCATGCCGGTGGAAAGACCGAGACGCGTGCCGATCGCGTCGGCCTCTTCCATCATCCTGAGTACGAGTGCGTGAGTGAGCGGATCGTCGAGCAGCACGTCCGCCGTCGATCCGCTCAGCGCGCTCAATGGATTCATGTTCATGTTGCCCCACAGCTTGACCCAGATCTCCGTGCGGATGTCGTCCGATACGGTGACGTCGAAGCCACCCTCGCGCATCGCGGCGGAAAACACGTTCGCCTGCACCTGAAGCGCGGTATCGGGTGCTCCCACGATCAGATGGTTACCGCGACCGCGCCGGATCACACCGGGCGCGTCGGTCGATGAAGACAGGTGCACGACGCACCCGATCGACTGTGCGGGCGGCAACGCGGCCGACACAACGCCACCCGGGTCCACAGCTTCGATGTGCTGGCCGGCGAGCGGACCGCTCATGCCGTCCAGAAACCACCACGGCAGTCCGTTCATCGCAGCGACGATCACCGTGGACTGACCGATCATCGGCCGCAGGCTTTCCGCGACGCCTGGCAATGCCTGCGCCTTGAGCGCGACCACGACGAAATCCTGGACGCCGAGCCGCGCGGCATCATCGTCGGCGGTCACGCGTGAGGTGGTTTCGCCTTCGTCACCGTCATCGCCGACGATGCGAATGCCGTCGGCGCGAATCGCGTCGAGCGTCTTGCCGCGCGCGAGCACGCTCACGTTGTGGCCTGTCCTTACCGCCGCGGCGGCGATCAGGCCGCCGATCGCACCGGCGCCCACTACGGCTGTCCTGACTTGCGGAGAATTCATGACTGCGTTACTCCCTGTATGACGGATCGACACGATCGAGCTGGCGCAGCAACGCGTCAAGCACGTCCTGACCCGCACCGTACCGCGGATCGAACTGCAACGCATCCTGCGTGCAGCGTACGGCGATCTCGTCGGGAATGATGCGCGACGGTCCGAGCGCGGCCGTCGCCAGCTGGATCTCGCAGGCGCGATTGAGCGTCCACAGGCGCGAAAAGGTCTGAGCAATCGTCGCGCCGATCGCGAGCAGGCCGTGATTGCGCAAAATCATCAACGACCTGTCACCCAGACTCGCGACGAGGCGCGGCCCTTCGTCGGCTCGCACGGTGATGCCTTCGAAATCGTGATACGCGACGGCGCCGCGCAGTTGCGCCGAATAAAAGCTGGCGTTGTCCAGTCCGACCTGCGAGCAGGCAACCGCGAGCCCAGCGGTCGTATGGGTGTGCATCACGCAATGCGCGTGAGGCACCGTTCGATGGATCGCGGCGTGCACAACGAAACCGGCCGGATTCACACAGTATTTCGACTCCCCGACGACGCGCCCGTCGAGGTCGATCCTGACGAGATTCGACGCCGTCACCTCGCTGTAATGCAGGCCAAACGGGTTGATCAGAAAGTGCGTGTCAGGGCCCGGCAACCGGGCAGTGATGTGGTTATAGATCAGCTCGGTCCAGCCCAGCATTGCGAAAACACGATACGTGCCCGCCAGCTCGACGCGCAGCGTCCGTTCGCGTTGATTGCCGTGGTCGCTTCTGGATTCGGTGCTGCCGGAATGGATTTCATCGGTGGCTGACATTCCAGTCTCCTCGCCCGCGTTGCGGGCATGACACTGTCTTTCGACGCCAGGGTGCGTCAGCGCAGGATAGGAGGATCTGGTTGCGCGTGCAACCAACAGATCGCGGCGCACAGCCGCGCTTCAATCAGAAGAATGACCCCGACGAAGCCAGCATGCTGACGGGACAACCTCACTGCCGCCGCCGTCGGTCTGCTCAGCGCTGGCGCGCTGCGCGCCACGCGATCCACAGCTTGCGGATCGGCGTCAACGCGATCCGTTGATGCAGCACCTTGTAGCCTTCGCGTTCGATTTCGTCGAGCACGGCAACGGACAGCGCGGCCTGCGCGCGGAGCGTGCGTTGCGTCGGCCGTTCGTCCGCCGGGATGGCGGTGAGCGCGGCGGTGACTGCGTCGTGTGCGCGGGCCGTCTGGAAGCGCATCAGTTCGGTGAACGCATCGGTGTAACGGCGGTTGATCAGATCCGCCGCCGTTACATTGAAGCGCTGCATTTCGTCGATCGGAACATAGATGCGACCGTGGCGCGCGTCGTTGCCGAGTTCTTCGACGAACTGCGCGAGCATCAGCGCCTGACCAAGCGGCGCGGCCCAGTTCGACGCCTTCACCGGGTCGCGCGCAGTAGCGCGTGCGACGAGCGTCGCAAACGTACCGCCGACGCTCACCATATACCGCTGCAGGTTCGGATAGTCGAGATAACGCGCCTGGTCGAGATCCATCTCGTATCCGGCAAGCAGCGCCTGCAGCGATGGATATTCAGCCTCGACGTTTCCCTGGTACGCGGCCAGCGCCTTCGACACCGGATGCGACGGTTCACCTGCGGCAAGCGCCGCGATTTCCTTCTGCCACCACGCGAGCTTCGTACGACCGATGGTCGGATCGCTCGTTTCCTTGACGGTCTCCTCGAACTCGCGGCGCAACGCGAACAGGGCGGTCAAAAGCGGCTGGCGGGCGACGGACGCCTGACGTAGCGCGTAATAGGCGCTCGAACCAGGCGGCGCGGCTTTCTGCTGGCAATAGTCGTCGAAATTCACTGGATTGGGGGCGTGGGGAATCGGATGCAGATGGCGCGCACCCTGCGGTGCGGCAAGCCGAAAATTGTAGCATCGCGATCCATGTCGCAGATGCAGACAAGCGTTGGCCAATCGGTTAGAATTTCGCGCTTACGCTTTCGGACGCTGCTTTTGCGGGCAATACACGCAATGAGGCGACGGGGGCGAGCCAGAACATCGGGTAGCGTGCTCACGCATTCCACCCGGCTGCGAGGATGGCGAAATTGGTAGACGCACCAGGTTTAGGTCCTGACGCCAGCAATGGTGTAGGGGTTCGAGTCCCCTTCCTCGCACCAGTCTTTTTCCCGGTTGACTCCAGCGGTCAACTCTTAGGGGTTCCACGCGCGCAAATCCGCGTCAGCCCGTCACACCCGCAACAGAGGCAGCGGCTCGAACCGCTGCTGAAGAATGCTCGCTGAGTCGAGCCCCCACCAGGACCCGAGCACCGTTGCGTAAATCTGCCGGAAGTCGATGCCCACCGGCAGATTGCCGTTCCCGTCGAGTTGCGCGAGCACCGGCGGCACGCCGTACAGGCCGCCGCGCACACGCCCGCCCATCACGAAGTGCGGCGCCACGGTACCGTGATCAGTGCCATTGCTCTGGTTTTCGCGCGGACGCCGTCCGAATTCCGCGTACGTCATCACCAGCGTGTTATCCCAGCGGCCCATCTCGATCAGCGCCGATCTCATCGACACAAACCCTTCCGCCAGTTGCCTCAGCAAGGCAGCCTGCTGGCCGGGCTGGTTCTGATGCGTATCGAAGCCGTTCAACGTCAGACGGATTACGGCGACGCCCTGATCTTCCAAGGGTTTGCCTTGCGCCGTGTCGCCAGCCGCCAGCACCTGCATCGCTGTCTTGATGGATGTTCCGAACGCGCCCGACGCAAACGTCGTCTTCAGCTGGAGCTGGCCATCGCGCGCGCCGGGCACGGGACGCAAACGATCGGCGGCTTTCACGATGTCGTTCTCGACGTCGAGAATGTGCGCGAGTTCGGGGTTACGCTCCTGCAGTGAAACCGGCGTGACGAGCCGCGACGCGCGCACAAACTGCGCCGGATTGACGAGCGCGATTGCGCGCGCGCCGTTCGCGAGCGGCCCCATCTCCGCACTGCCGATCACGACGCCATCGGCGGCGAAACCGGCCGGCACTGGACGCTGCGCAAACGCCCGCGAAAGCCAGCCGTCGCGCAGATACTGATCCGCACGCGATGCGGTGTCCCAGATTTCGATCGAACGGAAATGCGACAGGTTCGGCTGCGGATAGCTCACGCCCTGCACGATGGCGAGCTGATGATCCTGCCAGAGCGGCATCAGCGGCAGCAATGCGGGATGCAGCGCCGTGCGCTCATCGAGCGGGATCATCTGCTCGCGTTTGATGCCGATGTTTTTGCGCAGTTGATAGTAAGCGGGATCGGCGTACGGAATGACCGTGTTCAGGCCGTCATTGCCGCCTTTCAGTTCGACGAGGATCAACAGATTGCTATAATCCCGCGCGCCCGACGTCGCGCCCGACAAGTCCCGCGATCCGTCCGACGCCGCGGCACCTTCGCGCGCCGCGCCCCACTGCGCGCCGAACGCCGCCGGCCACCACAGCGCGGCGCCTGCCGCGGATGTCATCGCAAGGAAATCGCGTCGTTTCATGCCGCACCTCGTTCGTCTTTTAGTTCGACCCTTTGCGCTTGTTGCATTTCCATCGACGCGCGCTCATTTCAGCTGGTACACCGGGTCCATCAGCAACGCTTCCAGATACGCACTGCCCGTCGAATCTGTCGCGATCGCATCGACGGGCGCAAGCGGCAGCACCGCGTGCTGTAACTGCAGTTCGGTCGAGAGCCCAGGCTTCGCGTCCGGCTTTGTGTTGTAGCGCGCGAGCCAGCCATCGAGGTCGAATCTGACGCCGCCCTGCCCAACGCGCGCCATCGCGCGCTGCATCGAGCCCGCCGCGTTGTCGCTCATGTCCATGGCATTACCGCTTTGCGTCCGACGCGGGCCCGCAGTTTCAGTCGCGCGAAACATCTGCTCGACGAACTGTTTGCGCGCGAGCAGCGTCGAGCTGTTGATCCAGGTCTGGCCGCCTGGCCAGCCCTTCACATTCGGCGGATAGAACAGATTCTCGCCGAGATTGCGCGTCGCTGCGGCGAACGGCGCGGTGTTCTCGTAGCTGATGTCGAACGCGCGCAGCGTGCCGACCACGAACTCCACCGGCGACTTCACGAGCACGCCGCGATTGTCGTCGCGCCAGAACGCGTCAGTGAGGAGCAGACCGCGCAGCGCAACCTTGATGTCGTAGTGACTCGCGCGGAAGCGGTCGGCAACGCTCGCAACCTGCGCAGCGTCCGGCGTGTCCGAGACAAACTCGCGCCACAGCCGCGTCGTGACGAACGTCGCGGTCTCCGGACGCGCGAGCAGGATATCGAGCATCTGATCGCCATCAAACGGACCGCTCTCGCCGAACACCGTCTTGCTGCCATCGTCGTGAAAATTCGGCCGCCAGAGATAGGTCTGCGTATCGGGATCGAGACTCCAGCCGGTGTAGGCGCGCGCCGCTTCCGATACGTCCTGCTGCGAGTAGTGGCCTTCGCCGAGCGTGAACAGTTCCATCACTTCACGCGCGAAATTCTCGTTGGGCTTCCCCTTGCGATTGCCCGCGCCGTCGAGATACAGCAGCATCGCCGGATCTTTTGCGACGTCGTGCAGCATCACGCCGAAATTGCCGAACGCTTCGCGGCGCAGCAGCGCGTCCTGCCGCGCCATGACCTGCGGAAACGGCACCTTGTCCTGACCGGACGTGAAGTGGTTGTGCCAGAAGAGCGTCATGCGCTCGGTGAGTGGCGAAGGCGTCGTCGCCATTTCGCGAATCCACCACGCGCGCAACTCTTCATAGCGCTGGCGACGCATCCGCTGTTCGTCGCGACGCTGGTCGGGCGTCCACGCCTTGCGTTCGGCGCGTGTCGGGAGCGGTTCGGCCGCCCAGCCCGGCAACGGCGTCGCGGCCTCGGTGCGCACGCCGCCGAGCACCTTGTCGACCGCCTGCTCGCGTGTGAGCCCGACGTATTGCGCGACTTCATTGCTATCGGGTGCGAAGCCGGTGCGGGTGAGGAAGAAGCGCACTTCGTCCGCGTCGAGGATGGCGTCCGTTTCGTCGCCCGCTTTCAATGTGACCGCATGATGCTTCGGCCGGGCCGCATGCGATGCGCCGTCCTGCGCAACCGCGGTCGAAGTCGAAGTCGAAGCTGAAGCCAGCGCTGGCGCAATGCCGGCGCCCAACGCGAGGCAAACGAGCGCCGGCATCAAGCGATTGAGCGTGGAGAAGGTTTGCATCGTCCATTGTCCCTGAACGTAACGTGATGCGAGCGCATCAAAGGAAGGCGTTCGCGCCGGCAACGAAGATCTACGTTACACGCTCAACGGCAGTCGACGCGCGATAGTTGACGATGGAATTGCTACGAAATTTTTCATGCGCGCGAAAGGCGCAAGGGATCGTTCTCGACTGACAGTCAACGTCGGGCGAACGTCAGGTGAACGCAAACGCCTTACCGCTTGTAAAGCTCACGTACCGCATCTTCGATGTGCTGACGCAGCAGGCGGCGTTCTTCGGGCGTCATGTGACCATCGCGGCGACGTTGATCGAGATCGGGGGGAACTGCGGTGTGCATCATGATGTCCGATGCTGGCTGGTCGACAGTTGCGGCGTGCGGCGCACGCGGTACCTTGTTCCCGTTGTACCCGGGCGAGCGGGGATTCGCCATCCGGTCCGGCGCAGGCTGGGCGTGGGCGGGCATGGTAGCCAATGTGCCAGAGAGCGTGCCGGCAACCGCCAGTGCAATCACGCGCAAGCGCACGTTCGGCCAAACCCCTCCCTTCATTTTTTTCCCTTCGTGGCGCGGCAACCGGTACCTCAAATGCGTGTGCAGACCCCGGTAATGGCCGGGGTGCTAAAGTTTTTGTCGAATGAAGTATCTACCGAACAGCCGCAAACAGTAAAGGAGTGTAAGCGCGCACGCTTTACGCCGTGCCACTGTCAGGGTAAATTTTGTAACTGACTGTAACCTGATAATTGGTGCGAACAGGCACCGCTTTGTAATCGCGCTAAGATGCCGACTATGGAAACCAAAAACCCTTCAAAAATCCTCGTCGTCGACGACGATCCGCGTCTGCGCGATCTGCTGCGCCGCTATCTGGGCGAACAGGGATTCAATGTCTATGTCGCCGAAAACGCGCCGTCAATGAACAAGCTGTGGGTCCGGGAGCGGTTCGATCTGCTCGTGCTCGACCTGATGCTTCCTGGCGAGGATGGTCTCTCGATCTGCCGGCGTCTGCGCGGCAGCAACGATCGCACGCCGATCATCATGCTGACGGCGAAGGGTGAAGACGTCGATCGCATCGTCGGGCTCGAAATGGGCGCCGACGACTATCTGCCGAAGCCATTCAATCCGCGCGAACTGGTCGCGCGCATTCACGCGGTGCTGCGCCGTCAGTCGCCGTCGGAACTGCCGGGCGCGCCATCCGAAACCACCGAGGTCTTCGAGTTTGGCGAGTTCGCGCTCAATCTTGCAACACGTACGCTCACCAAGGCCGGCCAGGAAATTCCGCTGACCACCGGCGAGTTCTCCGTGCTGAAGGTATTCGCGCGTCATCCGCGCCAGCCGCTGTCGCGCGAAAAGCTGATGGAACTCGCGCGTGGGCGTGAATACGAAGTGTTCGACCGTAGCCTCGACGTGCAGATTTCGCGTCTGCGCAAGCTCATCGAACCGGATCCGGGCAGCCCGCGCTTTATCCAGACGGTGTGGGGTCTCGGCTATGTTTTCATTCCCGACGGCGCAGCTTGACGGTATTCCTGAGGTTGTCGCTCCTGCTTTCTGACGAGAAGGGCCCATGCGGATCGACCGGCGCCTCCTGACGCTCGCGTTCGGCGGCCTTTTCTGGCGGACCTTTCTGCTGATCGCACTGTTGATCGCGGTCAGTCTCGCCGCATGGTTCCAGAGCTTCCGGGTGATCGAACGCGAGCCGCGCGCGCAGCGCGTGGCGTTGCAGCTCGTCGCCATCGTGAAGCTCACGCGCACCGCCCTCCTTTACTCCGATCCCGACCTGCGGCGCGCGTTGCTGCAGGATCTGGAAAGCAATGAAGGAGTGCGCGTGTACCCGCGCGAAACCACGGATAAATACCGCCTGCAACCGGACGAGTCGCTCAACCGGTTGATCGAACACGACATCCGTGGCCGTCTCGGCGACGATACCATCATCGCGCAGACGGTCAACGACATCCCCGGTGTATGGATCAGCTTCAAGATCGATGACGACGACTACTGGGTCGCGCTCGATCGCGATCAGCTCGACAACGTCACCGGCCTGCAGTGGGCCGGATGGGGCATCTTTGCGCTCGCACTATCGCTATTCGGCGCGGCGTTCATCACGAGTCTCGTGAACAGACCGTTCGCGCGGCTAGCGATGGCCGCGCGCAAGGTGGGTTCCGGGCAATCGCCTGAGCCGCTGCCGGAGCGCGGCATGGGCGTGGCCGCCGAAACCAACCGCAGCTTCAACCAGATGGTGACCGACCTCGAACAGCTCGAGGCCGATCGCGCGCTGATGCTCGCCGGCATTTCGCACGATCTGCGCACGCCGCTCGCGCGGCTGCGGCTCGAAACGGAAATGAGTCCGTCGGATCAAAGCACGAAAGATGCGATGGTCGACGACATCGAGCAGATGGACATGATCATTGGCCGCTTCCTTGATTACGCGCGTCCAGTGCAACGAATGACTGAACCGGTCGACCTTTCCGTGATCGCAGGAGAACTGGCTGCGCGTATGGCAAGCGAGGACGGCATGCGCCTCGTCACGCGGCTCGCGCCGTCGGCGGTCGTCGAGGCGGATGAAACCGACATGCGGCGCGTCGTCGGCAATCTGGTCGAGAACGCGCGCAAGTATGGGCTGAGCGACGGCGACGGCATTCCGCGCGTCGTCATCGAAACGCGCGTGTCGCACTCGCGCGTGGAACTGTCCGTGGTGGACGAAGGCCCCGGTATTCCCGAAGACCAGCTCGCGCTTGTCACACGACCGTTCTATCGTGTCAATTCGGCGCGCAGTCAGGCGAACGGCACGGGTTTAGGGATGGCGATCGTGCAGCGGCTCGTTGGCCGTTATCGCGGCTCGCTGCGTCTGCGCAACCGGACGCCTGGCCCCGGGCTCGAAGTCACGATCGACTTCCCACTTGCCAAGGGCATCTGAACCGGCCGCCATTTCACAGGCCGGCGCGCGCCGAACGGCGGCAGCCTCGTAACACCCAAAAAATGGAGACGCATGGCTCATGCCTATCGGGCCAGTGAATAAAAGCTATCCGCTTTGTTAGTTAAAAACTATTGATTTGATTGATCAATAGAGTTATAGTGAAATTTGTGTAGCGCAGCATGCGTTACAACGAGCAGGCAGCTTGAACAGATTGTTTTTCCAACACATACAGGAGTATCTGCATGAAAACCGTGGGCGATAAACTCGAAGCTTTCACCGTCACAGCAGCCAAGCCGGGCTTCAACAATCACGAAGAAAACGGCGTGTCGGCGTTCGAAGAAATCACCGAACAGTCGTTCCCGGGCAAGTGGAAGATCATCTACTTCTACCCGAAGGACTTCACGTTCGTGTGCCCGACGGAAATCGTTGAGTTCGGCAAGCTGGTCAAGGACTTCGACGAACGTGACGCCGTTCTGCTCGGCGGCAGCGTCGACAACGAATTCGTCAAGCTCGCATGGCGCCGTGAGCACAAGGACCTGAACAAGCTGAACCACTACGCGTTCGGCGACGTGAAGGGCGAACTGATCGACCAGCTCGGCGTGCGCGACAAGGAAGCCGGCGTCGCACTGCGCGCGACGTTCATCGTCGATCCGGAGAACACGATCCAGCACGTTTCGGTGAACAACCTGAACGTCGGCCGTAACCCGGAAGAAGTGCTGCGTATTCTCGACGGTCTGCAAACGGACGAACTGTGCCCGTGCAACCGCGCGGTCGGCGGCTCGACGCTGTAAGTATTGCAGTGGAAAACCCGCTAAGCTTGAAAGAGCCGGCGGGCTTTTTTATCGGCAATCTGATAGGAGATATCAATGGAATTCCTTGCCTCGATTAAAGAGCTCGTTCCCGACTACGCGAAAGATATCCGCCTGAATCTGGACGGCACGATTGCCCGCTCGTCGCTGGAAGGCACGGACGCGGTTGGCGTCGCGCTGGCGGCGGCGTTCGCGGCGAAGAGCCATGTGATCGTCGATGCGATCCGCCATTCGGGCGCGCTGTCGCCGGAAGAAACGAACGGCGTGCTGACGGCAGCCGCGTTGATGGGCATGAACAACGTCTGGTATCCGTACCTCGAGATGGCCGACAATGCCGATCTGAAGACGCAACCGGCCGGCCTGCGGATGAACGCATACGCGTCGCACGGTGGCGTGGAGAAACGTCGCTTCGAGATGTACGCACTCGCGGCTTCGATCATCGGCAAGTGCCACTTCTGCGTGAAGTCGCACGCGGAGAACCTGGTCGCCGAAGGTATGAGCACCACGCAGCTACGCGACGTCGGTCGCATTGCCGCGGTGATCAACGCGGCAGCGCTGGTGATTTCGGCTGAAGGGAAGTAAGCAGCCGGCGCTGCGCAAGAGCACAGCAGCCGGTAGCGCAGCCTTCTCGCAATGCGGGACGGTGCGCCACAAAAAAACGCCACGCGTAATAACCGCGTGGCGTTTTTTAATACCGTCGGAACTGACGCGTGAAATCCACTGGACCGACGCGCCCGCTACGAAGAACGATCAGGCACGGGAGAGCAGCACTGCCGCCTGTGCTTCGATCCCCTCGCCTCGCCCCAGATAACCGAGCTTCTCGTTGGTCTTCGCCTTCACGTTGACCCGATCCAGCGGCAGGTTCAGATCTTCAGCGATATTCGCGCGCATCGCGTCGATATGTGGCGCGAGCTTCGGCGCCTGCGCGATCACGGTGCTGTCGACATTGCCGATCACAAAACCCGCATCCGTCACCCGCTTCGCGCATTCGCGCAGCAGCACGCGGGAATTCGCGCCCTTGAAGCGCTCGTCCGTATCCGGAAAGTGACCTCCGATGTCCCCCATCGCCGCCGCGCCGAACAGCGCGTCGGTGATCGCGTGCAACAGCACGTCGGCGTCGGAATGGCCGAGCAGGCCGCGGTCGTACGGCACCGTCACGCCGCCGATGATGAGCGGCCGCCCCGGCACGAGCGCGTGCACGTCATAACCCTGTCCGATCCTGAAATCCATATGTACTGGTGTCCTGTCGTCCGTTGTTGAATCAGGAAGCCGCTGGCCGGCTGAGAATTGCGTCCGCGAGATCGAAATCTTCCGGATACGTGACCTTGAAGTTGCGCAGACTGCCCTGCACGAGGCGCGGCGCATGGCCGAGCCACTCGATGGCGCTGGCTTCGTCGGTGAGATCGTGGCCGTCCTGCTGGGCGCGCAGAATCGCCTCGCGGAGCATCCCGACGCGGAACATCTGCGGCGTCTGCGCCTGCCACAGGCCGTCGCGGGCCTCGGTGCGGGCAATCCGGTTGTCGCCGTCCGGCGTGATGCGCTTGAGTGTGTCGGCGGCGGGGAGCGCCATGATGCCGCCCACAGGGTCGTCCTTCAACGCCGCGACCAGCGAGCGGATCAGCGCCGAGGTGATGCCAGGGCGTGCGGCGTCGTGCACCAGCACCCAGTCGTCGTCGCTGGCGCCGAATTCGGCGAGCCCATGCAGGCCGTTCAGCACCGAGGCCTGGCGCGACGCCCCGCCCGTGCGGCGCACGGCGAAACGCAGGCCGGCGAACCGGCGGGCGTCGAAATGCTGGTCGTCGGGGGCGATCACAACGAGTGTCTGTGCAAATTCGCTGCACGCATCGAACGCGGCCAGCGAGTAATAAAGCATGTCTCGGCCCGCGACCGTACGGTACTGCTTGGGCATCGCGGCGCCTGAACGGCTGCCGGTTCCGGCGGAGGGGATCAGGGCAAAAAGACGTGAAGTCACGAGGGCGAACGCCGGGAAAGTCAAAGTGAAGGACGGATTTTATAATAGGTCCTTCGCATCCACCTCGGGACGCGCGTAAACTTGCCGCTCACGTGTGAGCCAGGGCTGCCTTTTTCTTTATGCCAGATATCGCCGCTTCATCGCAGTCCACCCCGCCCGTCGCGCTGGTCAAGGCCGGCCAGCGTTTCGCCTTCGACGGCACGCACGGCTCATCCGATGCGCTTCTGATCGCCCGATACCACCTCGCCTACCGCGAACAGGTGCCGCTGCTGGCGGTCGTCTGCGCGAGCGCAGTCGATGCGCAGCGTCTGACGCAGGAAATCGCGTTTTTTGCACCCGAAGCCCGCGTGCGCCTGCTGCCCGACTGGGAAACGCTGCCTTACGACACGTTCTCACCGCACCAGGATCTCGTCTCCGAGCGGCTCGCCACGCTGCATGATCTCGGCGAAGGCCGTTGCGACATCCTGCTCGTGCCCGCCACGACGGCGCTGTACCGGATGCCGCCGGCGTCGTTCATGGCGGCGTACACGTTCTCGTTCACGCAGGGCGAGCGGCTCGACGAAGCGAAGCTGAAGTCGCAGCTGACGCTGGCCGGCTACGAGCACGTGAGTCAGGTCGTGCGTCCCGGCGAATACTGCGTGCGCGGTTCGCTGATCGACCTGTATCCGATGGGCTCGCCGCTGCCGTACCGTATCGACCTCTTCGACGATCAGGTCGACTCGATCCGCGCATTCGATCCCGATACGCAACGCAGCCTCTATCCGGTGCGCGATGTACGCCTGCTGCCGGGCCGCGAATTTCCGTTCGACGAAGCCGCGCGCACCGTGTTTCGCAGCCGCTGGCGCGAAGTGTTCGAAGGCGATCCGAGCCGCGCGTCGATCTATAAGGACATCGGCAACGGCGTGCCGTCGGCGGGTATCGAGTATTACCTGCCGCTCTTCTTCGAAGATACAGCCACGCTCTTCCACTATTTGCCCGAGCGCGCGCAACTGGCGTTCGTCGGCGATCTGGAAGCGGCAATCCGGCGCTTCACGAACGACACGAAGCAGCGTCACAACTTCCTCTCGCACGATCGCGACCGGCCGATTCTCGACCCACAGCGCCTGTTTCTCTCCGACGAGGATTTCTTCACGCTGGCGAAGCCGTTCGCGCGACTTGTGCTGCCGGGCGACGCGGGCGGCGGCTGGGCGACGCCGCTGCCGAACCTCGCCATCGACCGTCACGCGGAAGATCCGATCGCCGCATTGCGTGCGTATCTCGACACGACGCCGCATCGCGTGCTGTTCGCCGCAGAATCGGCGGGCCGGCGCGAGACGATCATGCAACTGTTCGTCGACAATCATCTGAAGCCCGCGTCGACCGACAGCTACTTCGACTGGCTCACCACCGATGCACGCTTCGCGCTAGGCGTGTCGCCGCTGTCGAGCGGCTTCGCGATTCCCGCCGAAGGCATCGCGGTCGTCACCGAAACGGAACTGTACGGCCCGCTCGCGCGCCGCGCCGGGCGGCGTCGGCAGGAACAGGCAAGCAACGTCGATTCGATGGTGCGCGATCTGTCGGAGCTGAAGATCGGCGATCCGGTGGTGCATTCGCAGCACGGCATCGGCCGCTACATGGGCCTCGTGACAATGGATCTCGGCGAAGGCGACACCGAGTTCCTGCACCTCGAATACCAGGGTGACAGCAAGCTCTACGTACCGGTCGCGCAGCTACACGTCATCTCGCGCTACAGCGGCGCCGATCCGGAAAGCGCGCCGTTGCATTCGCTCGGCTCCGGCCAGTGGGAAAAGGCCAAACGCAAGGCTGCACAACAGATCCGCGACACCGCTGCCGAACTGCTGAACCTGTACGCGCGCCGCGCGCTGCGCCAGGGTCACGCGTTCCCGCTCGATCCGCGCGATTACACGAAGTTCGCCGAAAGCTTCGGCTTCGAGGAAACGCCCGACCAGGCCGCGGCAATCGCCGCCGTGATCGGCGACATGACGAGCGGTAAACCGATGGACCGCCTCGTGTGCGGCGACGTCGGCTTCGGCAAGACCGAGGTCGCGTTGCGCGCGGCGTTCATCGCGGTGCTCGGCGGCAAGCAGGTCGCCCTGCTCTCGCCCACTACGCTGCTCGCCGAGCAACACGTGCAGACGTTCACCGACCGCTTCTCCGACTGGCCGGTGCGCATCGCGGAACTGTCGCGCTTCAAGTCGACGAAGGAAGTCAACGCGGCGATCCAGCAGATCAACGAAGGCACCGTCGATATCGTCATCGGCACGCACAAGCTGCTGTCGTCGGATGTGCAGTTCAAGCGGCTCGGCCTTGTGATCATCGACGAGGAACACCGTTTTGGCGTGCGCCAGAAAGAAGCGCTGAAGGCGCTGCGCGCCGAAGTCGACGTGCTGACGCTCACCGCGACGCCGATTCCACGTACGCTTGGCATGGCGCTCGAAGGTCTGCGCGACTTTTCGGTGATCGCGACCGCGCCGCAGAAGCGTCTCGCGATCAAGACTTTCGTGCGCCGCGAGGAAGACAGCGTGATCCGCGAGGCCATGCTGCGCGAACTCAAGCGTGGCGGCCAGGTGTACTTCCTGCACAACGAAGTCGAGACGATCGAGAACCGTCGCGCGATGCTCGAAGCGCTCGTGCCGGAAGCGCGTATCGCCGTTGCGCACGGCCAGATGCACGAGCGCGAACTCGAGCGCGTGATGCGTGACTTCGTCGCGCAGCGCGCGAACGTGCTGCTCTGTACGACGATTATCGAAACCGGCATCGATGTGCCGAGCGCCAACACGATCCTGATTCACCGCTCCGACAAGTTCGGACTTGCGCAGTTGCATCAGTTGCGCGGCCGCGTCGGGCGCTCGCATCACCAGGCGTATTCGTATCTGCTCGTGCACGATCCGCAGGGTCTGACGAAGCAGGCGCAGCGACGGCTCGAAGCGATCCAGCAGATGGAAGAACTCGGCGCGGGCTTCTATCTGGCGATGCATGACCTCGAAATTCGTGGTACCGGCGAAGTGCTGGGCGATAAACAGTCGGGCGAGATTCACGAGATCGGCTTCCAGCTTTACACCGACATGCTGAACGATGCGGTCAAGGCGTTGAAGGAAGGCCGCGAGCCGGATCTCACCGCGCCGCTCGCCGCGACCACCGAAATCAACCTGCACGCGCCGGCGATTCTGCCCGCCGATTATTGCGGCGACGTGCAGGAACGCCTGTCGCTCTACAAGCGTCTCGCGAACTGCGAGCACAGCGATTCGATCGACGGCATTCACGAAGAGCTGATCGATCGCTTCGGCAAGTTGCCGCCGCAGGCGCATGCGCTCGTGGAAACGCATCGGCTGCGTCTGGCGGCGAAACCGCTGGGCATTTCGAAGATCGATGCCGGCGAAACGGTGATTGGCCTGCAGTTCATCCCGAATCCGCCGATCGACGCCATGCGGATCATCGAAATGGTCCAGAAGCACAAGCACATCAAGCTCGCCGGCCAGGACAAGCTGCGCATCGAGACGCGTACGCCTGATCTCGCCGTACGCGTCTCGACGGTGAAAGAGACGTTGCGTGCACTCGGCGCGCCGACAAAAGGCACCGCCGCAGCGGCGCGCTAGACACGCCATGTTGCAGCGCGTCATATGCGCGCTGCAACACACGTTTCTTATTTGAGGCTTTGGCTCGGCGTATGTTTTTTGGGTATGATCGAACGATAACGATGCTGGAGATCCGTCATGTCACATGTCGCTGAAACAGCGCAATCCGCAGCCTCTTCTTCGTCCGCTTCCGCCTCGCCTGCTTCGCTTCCCTGGGTCAAACGCCTTGTGTCGATCGACACGGTCAGCCGCAATCCCAACCTGGGTCTGATTGAAATGGTGCGCGACGATCTGCGCGCGCACGGTATCGAAGCGACCCTCACGCACGACGAAAGCGGCAAATGGGCGAACCTGTTCGCGACGGTGCCCGCGCACGACGGCGAGACGAATGGCGGCATCGTGCTGTCCGGTCATACAGACGTGGTGCCTGTCGACGGCCAGCAATGGGACAGCGATCCGTTCAAGCCTGAAATCCGCGGCGACAAGCTCTACGGACGCGGCACGTGCGACATGAAAGGCTTCATCGGCGCGGCGCTGACGCTGCTGCCGCAGATGCAGAACACGAAGCTCGCGAAGCCGATCCATTTAGCGCTGTCGTTCGATGAAGAAGTGGGCTGCGTCGGCGCACCGCTCCTGATTGCCGACCTGATGAAGCGCGGCATCAAGCCGGAGGGCTGCATCGTCGGCGAGCCGACCAGCATGCGCCCGATCATCGCGCACAAGGGCATCAACGCGTATCAGTGCTGCGTGCGCGGCCAGGCTGCACATTCGTCGCTGACACCGAAGGGGCTCAACGCGATCGAATACGCCGCGCGCCTCATCTGTTATATCCGCGATATGGCGGACCAGTTCCGCGCTGAAGGCCCGTTCGACGAACTCTACGACGTGCCCTTCACCACCGCGCAGACCAGCACGATCGAAGGCGGCAACGCGATCAACACTGTGCCGGCGGAATGCAGGTTCGACTTCGAATTCCGCAATCTGCCGACGCTCGATCCTGAACCGATCTTCGCGCGTATCGATCAGTACGCGCGCGAAACGCTGCTGCCGAAAATGTTGCGCGAGCATCCATCGGCCGCGATCGAAATCACGAAGATCGCCGCGGCGCCCGGGCTCGATTCATCCGAGCAGGCCGCGATCACGCAGCTCGTACGTGCGCTGACGGCCGATCAGGACAAACGCAAGGTCGCGTATGGCACTGAAGCGGGCCTCTTTTCGCTGGCGGGCATTCCGAGCATCGTGTGCGGTCCCGGCGATATCCTGCAGGCGCACAAGGCCAATGAATTCGTCGCGCTCGATCAGCTGGTTGCGTGCGAGCGTTTTCTGGGCAAGTTCATCCACAGCATGTCCGTGGAAGCGCATACGCACTGAGCTTCGCGATTGACCCGCGGGCCGTCACGTCACCGCGAATCACACAGAGCCAACGCCATGTCCACCGCCACCCCGCATCACACCGACCACACGATTGACGGCGAGCCCATTCCGACGCTCGACGACATCGCCGCGCAGCACTTTGCGCTGACGCCGTGGGTCGTGCGCACGCCCGTGTTTGAGCGGCAGGATTTCCCGTCGCTCGAAGGCACAATGCTCAATTTCAAGTTCGAGCTGCTCCAGTCGGGCGGGAGCTTCAAGGCGCGCGGTGCGTTCACGAATCTGCTCGCACTCGACGACGCGCAGCGCAGTGCGGGCGTCACGTGCGTATCGGGCGGCAATCATGCGGTCGCGGTCGCCTATGCGGCAATGCGGCTTGGCATCAGCGCGAAGGTCGTACTGTTTCATTCGGCGAATCCGGCGCGCATCGCGTTATGCGAGCAGTACCGCGCGGAGATCGTGATGGCGGGCGGCCCCGCCGAAGCCTTCGAAGTGGTGCGCCGGATCGAAGCTGAGGAAGGCCGCTACTTCGTGCATCCGTTTAACGGTTATCGCACCGTGCTGGGCACATCGACGCTCGGTTATGAATGGGCCACGCAGACGCCCGATCTCGATGCCGTTATCGTGCCGATCGGCGGCGGCGGACTGGCTGCCGGTGTATCGACCGCATTGCGGCTCGCGAATCCGCGTGTGCACGTGTACGGCGTCGAACCGGAAGGCGCCGACGCGATGAGCAAGAGTTTCGCGGCGAAGCACACGGTCAGGCTGCATCACCTGCACAGCATCGCTGATTCGCTGATGGCGCCGTATACCGAGGAATACAGCTACGAGCTGTGCCGCCGGCACATCGACCGCATCGTAACCGTCACCGACGATGAACTGCGTATCGCGATGCTCACGCTGTTCAACCAGTTGAAGATCGCCGTCGAGCCGGCGTGCGCCGCGGCGACCGCTGCGCTGCTCGGCCCGTTGCGCGACACGTTGCAGGGCAAGCGCGTAGGCGTGCTGCTGTGCGGGACCAATATCGATCCCGCCGCCTTCACCGCGCATATCGACAGCGCACGCGCATTGATTCAACGCGAGGCGAACGCATCCATCTGACCGCGCGAATCATCGTCGACACGCGGTTTTGTAGCGGCATCGCCAGCAAAACCCTACCCGTTGACCCTCGCGTTGGCTATCATTGTGCTGACCGCAAACGCAAAACCGAGGGCATCTGCCTCGATTCCAAGGGAGGAAGCAACAATGAGCGTGATCAAGGAGTTCAAGGAATTCGCCATCAAGGGCAACGTGATGGATCTCGCTGTCGGTGTGATTATCGGCGGCGCTTTTTCCACCATCGTCAATTCGATCGTGAAAGATCTGATCATGCCGGTTGTCGGTGTCATTCTCGGCGGCCTCGATTTCTCGAACATGTTTATCCGGCTCGGACATATACCCGACACGTTCAAGGGCAATCCTGATTCCTATAAAGATCTGCAGACCGCGGGTGTCGCCGTATTTGGCTACGGCTCGTTCATTACGGTGTTGATCAACTTCATCATTCTTGCGTTCATCATTTTCCTGATGGTGAAGTTCATCAACAATCTCCGTAAGCCGGCCGTCGATGTACCGCCGCCGGCAACGCCCGAAGACGTCGTTCTGCTGCGCGAAATCCGCGATACGTTGAAGAGCCAGGCGCGCTGATCATTTCCGCTGACCCTGCGCTTTTCACAGCGTCGCTGGAAACAGAAAGGCCTGCGTGAATGTCACGCAGGCCTTTCTGTTTTATCGATGGAAGTCAGGCAGACGCAGGGTCGAGATCATCTGCGCTGTCAGCCTTGCTCCTCTTCGCACTCGCTGCGTTCTCGATCATCTGCTCGAGCTGCGTGAAATTGACGGGCTTCGTCAGATGCGACGTGAAGCCCGCCGCAAGACAACGGCGCACGTCGTCGTCGGTGCCGAAACCTGTCAGCGCGACGGCGGGCACGTCTGAGTGTTCGCGGAACGCCATGATGAAATCGAGCCCCGTGCCATCCGGCAAGCCAATGTCGCTCACGACCAGATCGAACGCTTCTGTCTGCGTCGCCGCGAGTGCGTCAGCCACGCGGCCCACAACCGTCACCTCGTGACCCAGGCCGCGAACCAGCTGCGCCATCACTTCGGCTGTATCCAGGTGATCCTCGATCAGCAGGATCGCGAGGCCGCCCTCGGGATGCGGCTCAGCCAGCGCGTCGATCATGACCGGTTCGGCCGGCTTCGCGGCCGTCGGCATCGTGATCGTAAACGTCGCGCCGCAATGCGCGCCAGGGCTCTTTGCCGTGACCGTGCCGCCATGCACATCGGTCAGCGCCTTCGTGATCGCGAGACCCAGACCCAGGCCGCCAAACTGGCGCGTCATGTTCTGGCTGCCCTGCTCGAACGCATTGAAGAGCTTGCCGATCTGCTCGGGCTCGATGCCGATGCCGGTGTCTTCGATGAAAATCTGGATCTGCATCCGTTCATCGCGCGTGCGCACGTAGATATGGCCGCCGTCGGGCGTGAACTTCGCCGCATTGCGGATCAGATTCCAGAGCATCTGCTGCAGCCGCGCGCGGTCAGCAAGCACGTAGTGATGCTGCGCCGCCTTGTCGACATGCACGTCCTGCTGCTTGATCTGGATTTCACTGCGAAAGAGTTCGAGCACGCTGTCGATCACGTCGTGCACATCGACCGTTTCCAGCGACAGCCGCAACTTGCCATTAGCCACACGCGTGAGATCAAGCAGATCGTCGATCAGTCGCGCTTCCAGTTCGACGTTGCGCAGGATCATCCGCACGCCCGCACGGGCACTTTCGGGCAGATCCGGCGTCATTTCGAGCACGCGCGCGCCGGCCAGCACAGGCGTGAGCGGCGTGCGCAGTTCGTGCGACAGCATCGCGAGAAAGCGGTCCTTCGCGCGATTCGCTTCTTCGGCGACCTGACGGGCGGTCTGCGCTGATGCGAGCAGCCGCTCGCGCTCCTCGATCGCTTCGCGTTGCGGATGGATATCGGTGCAACTGCCGAACCACTTGCTTACGCTACCGTCCGGATCCTGCACGGCGACGATACGCGCGGCGAACCAGCGATACGCGCCGTCGTGGCGCCGGATGCGCAGTTCGTGCCGATAGTCGGTCGCACCGCTGCGCACGGCCTTGAGCCACGTCTGACGGATTTCCTCGCGATCGTCCGGATGCACGGCTCCGAGCCACGCGAGACCGTGCGAAACGGCTTCCGTCAGGCCCGTGTACTCGAACCACTGCTTCGAAAAGAAATCGCAGTCGCCGTTCGCGTCGCAGGTGAGCACCAGATGCGGCAACGCTTCGGATAGGGTGCGGTAGTGTTGTTCGCGATCACGCAATAACACCGCTTCCGCCGACGCCTTCTGCAAACGCACCTGTGACAGCGCGCGGTCCACCGCTTCCGGCAGATAGTCGAGGTAATCGCCCGATTTCGGCACGACGTCCGACACGCCCGCGCGCAACGCTTCGATCACCCGCGATTCGTCGGTGAAGCCGGTGACGAGGACGGCCGGAATGCGCACCCCCTCGGCACGCAGACGGCGGAAGAAGTCGAGGCCGGTTTCCGCGCTGTCGAGCTGATAGTCGAGCACGATGAGATCGGGCGCTTCCTGCGCGATGCGTTCACGCGCGCGGTCAACCGTCGCGCACGTCGTCACACGATAGCCCGCCCGGTCGAGCGACTTCCGCGCGAGGCGCAGAATGCCCTCGTCGTCGTCGACAACGAGCACATAGGCGGGTTGAAGTGGCGATGCGTCGTCGGTCATGGTGGCGTTTCGTATGCGAATGCCCTGTTGCTGGCGAACCTGCGCACGAGGTTGCGCGATTGATTGCGGTGCCGGTTACGACGCAATCTGCCGGCCCGGCGGTAGCTTCACGACCTGCAGGAAAAACCCGAGGCGCCGCACGGCCTCGATAAACGCATCATATTCGACCGGCTTGGTGATGTAGACGTTGCAGCCAAGCTCATAACAACGATCGATTTCACGCGGATCGTCGGTGGTAGTCAGCACGATAACGGGCAACGCAGCGGTCTCCGGCGCTTCCTTCAGCCGGCGCAGCACCTCGAAGCCGTCGACACGCGGCATCTTCAGATCGAGCAGCACGACAAAATTCGCGAGATCGTCGCGCGAAGGCCGTTCCGAAGCCGCATCGCCGGCAGGCTCGCCAAAGAAATAATCGAGCGCTTCCTGGCCGTCGGCAAAGCGCACGAAGCCGTTGGTCAGCCCCGCCCGGCGCAGATTGCGCTCGACGAGGGTGGCGTGGCCGTCGTCATCCTCGATCAGGATGATGCCCACCGATTCCCCGTGTGACATGTTTGCCTCCGTGACCGCTTCTGTCTGTAATGCGCCGCATGCTCATGTGTGGCGCTTCTTCATACGTTTCGCGCCGGCTGCTCCGGCAGCGCGACAAAAAACGTCGAGCCGACGCCTTCCGTCGATTCCACCCACACCCGCCCGCCGTGCCGCTCGGCGATCCGCCGCACGAGCGCGAGGCCAATGCCCTCGCCTTTCGCGATATCGCCATGCAGCCGCTGGAACGCACGAAATACTTTCGGCATGTAAGCAGTCGGAATACCAAGGCCATTGTCGCGCACATAGTAGGTGCGCGTCCTGCTGGCGAGGGGCAGGACCACGCCGCGCGCGTCCGATGCGTCGGACTCGAGCGCGCCGATTTCGATGCGGCCGGGCCGCGCCGGATCCAGATAGTTGAGCGCGTTCGCGACCAGGTTGCTGAAGATCTGCTCGATCGCGCCCGGATCGCCCCACGCCGGCGGCAACTCGCGCATGGTCACCACCGCGGCGCGCTCACGCACGGTGCCCTGCAACGCGTCGACGACCCGCGCCACCGCTCTGCCGACACTCACGCGCTGCGGATGATATTCGCGCCGACCGGCGCGCGAGATCGACAGCAGCGCTTCGATGATCGCGGCCGCGCGCGTCACGGCCGTGCGCAGGAACCGTAGCGACTCGCGCACGTCGCCGTCGAGCACGGCCGCCAGCCGCAGGTGTTCGTGTTCGGGCAGTTTCGCTGACTCGACGGTCGCGCGCAGATCGTCCCAGGAAACCTGCAACTCCTTCGAAAAACCCTGCAGGTTGACGAGCGGCGAGCGCAGATCGTGCGACACGCTGTAAATGAACATCTCGTTGTCCTGCGTGCCTTGCCGCAGTTCTTCATTGACGATCGCCAGTTCGGCCGCGCGTGCCTGAAGCCTCGCCTTCAGCGTCGCGTGTTCGCGCCCGGCCAGCCGCAGGCGCGCGCCGGTCTGGTGCAGCACGGCGTCGAGCGTGGCGATTTCGTCACGGCCGGGCAGTGGCTCGGCGAGCGGCTGGCCGTTGCCGAGCCGTTCCGCGTTGCCCGTCAGAACGGCGATCCGTCGTCCAAAGTGGCGCGCGACCACCAGCGCCGTGATTGCCCAGATCAGCATCGACCCGACGATCGCCGCGATCAGTGTGGACTGCTGGCGTTGGCGATTCTCCGAGAGCGCCGCGAGACGTGCGGCGTCGAGACCGGATTCCGCTGCATTAAAGGCGTCGAGGCGATCGCGGAACACGGCGATCGAAGCGGGCACGTCCTCGCGCTCGGTGGCGACAAGCGCGGTAACGTCGCGTTTGTTGCGAAGCGCCTGCGCGACCGCGTCGGCATGAGCGTGATAGCCATCGACGGCTTCACGCATGTCACGCACGCGCTGCCGTTGCTGCGGACTATCGGCCACCAGCTGATCGAGCTGCGCGAGCTTTCCGGTGAGATCGGGCCACACCTCGTTGCCGCCGACGAACGACGCATCGCCCGTGACGAGCGCTGTGCGTACGCGCGCTGCCTCGCTCAGCAACGGGCCCATGACGGACGAGGCACGATAGAGAATCTGCGCGCTGCCCGTAACCCATTGCGCGGCCTGCGCGGTCTGTGCCTGCGTGTTGAACACGGCGCCGAGCAGCGCCAGTTCGATGGCGCCGGGGACCGCGATGAGCAACAGGCCTTTGGTATAAAGGTTCATGAGGGTCCGGCAGTCCTTGCAGTTGCGACGACGTGCCGTCGTATCCCGGCGATGGTCCCACGTCAGGTCCCAAGCGTCAGGTCCCACATTGGATCGAGCGGTCGGCCTTCGCAAAGACACAGGCTCGAATGCGGCCGGCTTTTGCGGGCAAACCGCCGGCAGATAAAGGGCCGGGCCATTATCGACGTGAATCCGCGATATTTCAACGCCGTATGGAGATGTGCTGGCACACATGTGCTGGCACACATAAAAATGCCTTTTTTATGGGTGCCGGAGTCACCAGCGCGGCGGCTGAGTCTATTATGGTGTTAGATGTTCGGAGATGCGAAAGCGCGCGGCGAGCAGATAGAGCATGAATCGTGCGGGTGGAGTGATGCGGACGAACCGTCGAATCACCGTGAATCCGGCATCACCGTATGCTATAAAAGATCGACGTGCGGCGCGCGAAGCCGGGAGTGGTCGCATGAGGACGCTGCGTTTCTTGCAATTCTTTTTCAGGCGAATTTTTATGTCCTTCCCGAAAAAGCGTAGGCGCGCGAAGGCGGACGGCGATGAGTCGTTCCTCGCGGTACTGCGGCATTTCAAACCGTTCGGCCAGCTCGACACCAAGATCGCGCGGGCCCGTGCGCAAGACGAACCCGTGCTCTACGCTCATGTCCTCCCGGGGCTCGATGTGCTGCTGTGCAGTGTACGCGGCGCCCATCCTCCCTATCCTGAAGTCGCTGAACTGCGTCGGCGCTGTATCGAATCGATTGCGAATGCGCTGGAGCAGCCGCTCGATGGACTCGAGAACGGCGGCTACTGGTACGAGGCAAACGGCTTCGGCTTTCTCGTATTCGCAAGCCGCGCGCGTGCGCGGATTCTGCCCGAGTTCGGTGCAGCAAAGGCCGCCGCTGGTGCGCGCCGCGGTGTGCGCAGACAGGACGCGGCCGGCGATGCCGCACCGCGCTCGCTTCGGTAGTTTTCCGGTCAGATTCTCGCTGCGGTAGTTGCTGCGGTAGTTATTTCAAAACGACAGTCGGGCGGCAACGCCCCACTGTCGTTTTTGTGTCGGCGCATGCATCGACGCGCGACCAGGTCGGGGAATCGCGGGAATCAGCTTCCCTTGTATTCCGCCGCGCTGGCTGGCGACATTCGCGTCGCAGGCGCCAATGCCGGCGACGGTGCGCTCGGCACGGAGAGCCGCGCGCCGTTCGCCGCCGAAGCCGCTGCATCGACGCCGCGCGGCGTCGTCATCTTCTGGCCGGCGGGCGGCGCATCGGGACGCGCGCGCATCTGCGCGAGCAGATCGTTGCATGGCAGCGGTTTGTTGTTGCTCGGCGCGATCAGCGGAATCAGCGCGGCGAACGGGTTGAGCAATCCAAGGCCTACCACCGCGCCGCCGCGTACGGCGAGCGCCGTCGCGTTGACGCCGACGTGCGGATCCTTGAACGTCCCCTTCACATACAGCGGCGAGCGCAGCGAAAACACGCGGAAGCCTTTCGTGTGCGGATGGATGTTGAGGTCCATTGACTCGTCGCTCAGGTTGATGTGGCCATCCATATTGACGACGGCGTCGTCGGTATCGAGCGCGAACACCTTCGAATCGAGCACACCGTTCGTCACGATAAAGTCCGCCGCCGCGCAGTTGATCTTCACGTCGCGCTTGCCGAAAAGCTTTTCGTAGACGACATTCGCCACGTTCAACCCGGCCGCCTCCATGTACAGACGGCTCACCGTGCCGTCGGTGATCAACGCCTTCACTTCGCCATTCGATGTCGAAGCCAGCGCCGCGGGCGAATTGCCGGTCGCGGACAGCGCGGCGTCGCCGTTGATTTCGCCGAGCGCGCTCTGCATCGTTTTCACGGTCGGGAACAGCTGCTTCAGCCGCAGATGGCGGGCCTGCGATCCAACGCGGGCCTTGAGCGGCGTGGCACTGCCGTCGAGATGAATATCCGAATCGAGTGACCCGCCCGCGACGCCGAACCTGAGCGGCTCCAGCGCCAGCACGCCGTCCTTCATCACGACATGCGTATAGAGATCGGTGACCGGCAGGCTCGGGTCCTTGATGATGCGGCGGCCGGTGAACGTCACGTCGGCGTCGATGGCCTTCCAGCGGTCAGTGCGGAATTCCTCGACCGGCAACGCCTTGCCCGACGGCTGGTCCGGTGCGGCGCCGCGCTTCGCCTTGCTCGCATTCGAATCGGCGCCGATGACCGGCGCGAGATCCGAAAATTGCAGCAGGTTCGACACCATTTCGCCCTGCAGCAGCGGACGCGGCTTCTGTGCGTAGTAGGTCATCGACCCGTTCAGGTCGCTTCCCCCTACCCGACCTGTAAAGTTTTCGTACTTGAAGACGCTGGCGTCCGGCTTGAACTGGCCCGTCAGATGCCCTTCGGTCGCGTAAGGCGGCGTGTCGGGCAGCGTGACGCCCGTCAGCGGATAGAGATGCGCCGCGCTCACGCCCTGCAACCACAGCCGCATATCGATCGCGGCCAGATGCACCGGGTCCGTCACCGTGCCGACCACGGCAATATGCGTGTCGCCCACCTTCACATCGGCCTGCACGGGGAACGGCCGGGTGGTGTCCTGCACGGCAAGCACGCCGCCGACCTTGCCGCTACCCGATAGCGCCGTCGCGTTATAGGTGCCCTTGATCGTCCAGCCGATACCGTATGGTGGAACCGTCTCGCGCGCCGACACGGCTTGCGGCGCGCTCGCGCCCGAGGCGGTCGCGACGACCGCCGTGCCCGATGCCGCCTTCTCAGCCCCCGCGGCCCCGGAAGCGCCCGACGCCGAAGCCGCCTCAGCCGCCGCCTCCGATGCCGCCGCCGCATCAACCTGCTGCGTCAGCCTGCTCGCACCCTCTTTGCCGACCACCTGCGCCGACGAACCTCGCGACGCCTCTTCCTGCTGTTTCATAACATCGCCGATCGGAACCGGCTGGCCGAGAGTATCGATGACCATCTGCACGTCGGCCTTCTTCTGCTGGTCGGAATACGCGACATTGCCCCTGGCGAACTGGATATCGTGCAATTCGAGCTTCCACTCCGAAGGGCTCGACGAGGCAATCTTGAACGTCCAGTTATTGCGACCGTCGAGGAGTCGTTCCAGATCGACGGAAGGATTCACGAAATTGATCGCGGGAATGACGATGTCGTGCGCGAGCAGCGGCAGAACCTTGACCTGAAAATCGATTTCATCGAGTGTGGCAAAGTGCTTCTGCTTCGACCAGTCGGGATTGGCGACCGTGATGTTCTCCGCCGAAAAGCGCGGCCAGGGCACCCATGAGCGCCAGCCCGTCTCGCCGACCGGATGGCGCCAGCCGACCTTCAGATCGCCTTCAATCGCGAACGGCCGGCCGATAGCCTCGCTGACCTTGTCGCTGATATACGGACGTGCGCGGTTCCAGTCGAATGTCAGAATGAAAACGACCAGCGCTGCGATGAGCACAGCGAGAACCGCCAGCACCCACGCGAAAAATTTTCCAGCACGTCGCGACACCGCCATGAAGGCTCCTTTCCCTTTATCGTTAGCGCAGCACGTGTCGTGCCCGCCCTGCTGCGTCTATCATGACGCACTGCCACACACGCCGCCCGATCCACCATGACGGATATTCCGATCGTCGAAGCATTCGACATCTGCCGCCGCGATGCGCAGCGCGGCAACGTACTGCTCCAGCCGACCTCTCTTGCGCTGTCCGCCGGCGACCGCGTCGCCGTGACCGGCCCGTCCGGGTCCGGCAAGAGCGTATTTCTACGCATGCTCGCGCTGCTCGATCCGCTCGATGCAGGCCATATCGGATGGCATGCCAAGCCCGTTTCACGCGCCACGATTACGCGTTATCGCCGCAACATCGCCTATATCCGGCAGCGGCCCGCCATTCTCGACGGCACCGTGGAAGACAACCTGCGTTATCCGTACACGCTGGGCGCCTATCGCGACGTGCGGTTCGATCGCGACCGCGCGATTTCGTTCGCGGTGCAGGCCGGCCGCGGCCATGATTTCCTCGACAGGCTGGCGAGCGAACTGTCCGGCGGCGAAGCGCAGATCACCGCGTTGATACGCGTGCTGCAACTCGCGCCTGAAGTGCTGCTGCTCGACGAACCGACGGCATCGCTCGACCCTGAGTCATCCCATGCGATCGAAGCGCTCGTTGGGACGTGGCTCGCATCGGGCGACGCACAACGCGCGTCGGTGTGGGTCTCGCATGATCCGGCGCAGGCGAAACGCGTGAGCGACCGGCATCTGACGATGCGTGCGGGTGTGCTCAGCGAACCGGCTGCATCCGCTGGGCCTTCTGCCACGCACAGCGAAGCACGGGAGGATACCCGATGAATCAGGGCCTGCAGAATCTGAGTTTATGGGATGTCGGCATCGCGGCGCTGCTGATCGTGGTGAACGGCGCGGTGTCGGTGGTGCTGAAGCTCGATCTCGAACGCAAGCTGGCATGGGCGGCTGTGCGCACGATCGTCCAGTTGCTCGCGATCGGTTATGTGCTCGGCTGGGTGTTCGCCTACGACCGCTGGTTCGTGGTCCTGCCGCTGATGATCCTGATGACGCTGATCGCCGGCTTCGCGGGCGCAGATCGCGGTCTGCGCACGTACGCGGGACAACGTGCGGACAGCATCGTGTCGATCTGGGTGAGTTCGTGGCTCGTCGCGGCGGTCGGACTCTTTGTCGTGATCCGCATTCATCCATGGTACGAACCGCAATATGCGATTCCGATTCTCGGGATGATTCTGGGCAATACGCTGACCGGCGTTTCGCTTGGCATCGAGCGCATGACGGAAGAACTCACCGCGCGACGTGATCGCGTCGATATGGCGCTCGCGCTCGGCGCAACGCGCTGGGAGGCGGCGCAGGGTCCGGCGCGGCAGGCGGCGCGCGCGGGCATGATTCCGACGCTGAACCAGATGGCCGTGGTCGGCGTGGTCAGCCTGCCCGGCATGATGACGGGCCAGGTGCTGGCCGGACAGTCTCCGTTGCAGGCAGTGCGCTATCAGATCGTGATCATGTTTCTGATCGCGGCTTCATCGGCGCTGGGAACCGTGGGCGCGGTGCTGCTCACCTATCGCCGGCTCTTCTCGGCTGAGCACCGGTTTCTGGCGTCGAGGCTGATCGAGCGCTCACCGCGAAGCGGGCGGTGAGCCTCACCATCACGCGTCCACAACGCCTCACCGACGCGCCGACACGGCAACCGTCGTACCGTCGCTGATCGTGATCGTCTTCGCGGTGCCGTTGGTCGGCATCGTGAAGCGCACCACCTGGCTCACCGTCACGTCGTTCGGACACTTGACCGTTTGCCCGTTTGCAGTGACCGACTTCGTGCCCTTCGGCGTCTGCGCCTGGAAGTTCATCTGCACGGTGGCGGTGCCGTCATTGGCGACCACAGGCGCGAGCCGCACCTGTATCTGGCGGATCATCGCGCCGTTCGCGTCGACCGCCAGCGAGGCGTAGTTCGGACACTGGTCCGTGCCCGGCACCGCGCCGCCTGGCGGCACGGTCTTCCAGGTGTAGTCGTCGGACTGACCGGAGCGGATCTGGCGCGTCTCCTGCGCATTGCCAAACTGCTTCGACGTGACCTTGACGGTGTACTTGATCGGCCCGTCCGGCGCGGACTGCGACGTAACCGTGATCGGCGTGGCGGCCTGCGACAGCGTCGCAAATCCGCATACGACTACAGCAACAGAAACGGCGAAACATCTCAGGCTGGGGCTCATAACGTCACCTCGTTGTTGTGCCGCTGCGCACCCGCGATGCGGGTCGCGCAGCCGTTATTACGCGATGCCCTGCCAGTCTACCGCCAAGCGGCGACGCGCGCGCTTCCGGAGGATCGGGTGTTACCCCGCTTGCGGCGACGCCGTTTCTGCTCATACGTTTCGCTGCATCAGAACCCGGTCAGCACGAGCTTGCCGATCGCGCGGCCTGCTTCGAGCACCGCGTGCGCGCGGCGCAGGTTGGCTGCGTTAATCGTACCGAGATCCTCGCCGACCGTCGTGCGCAGCGTGCCCGCATCGACGAGGCGCCCCACTTCGGTCAACAGCTTGTGCTGCTCGATCATGTCGGGCGTACCGAACATCGAACGCGTGAACATGAATTCCCAATGGAATGCAGCGCTCTTCGCCTTCAGCAGTTCGACGGGAACCGGCCTGTCGTTTTCCACGATCGTGCAGATGCCGCCTTGCGGTTTGATGACAGCGGCGGCCGCGGGAAAATGCCGGTCGGTGTCGTTGAACATCAGCACATAGTCGACCTGTTCGTGGCCGAGCGCCTTCAGTTGCGCCGGGATGTCCTTGAAGTGATCGACGATATGGTCGGCGCCCAGTTCGGTCGCCCACTTCGCCGATTCGGGCCGCGACGCCGTCGCGATCACCTTCAGCTTGCCGAGCTGCTTCGCGAGCTGGATGCCAATCGAGCCCACGCCGCCCGCGCCCCCGATGATCAGTACCGAACGTCCCGCGTCCCTGCCTTCCGGCGACACGCCGAGACGCGCGAACAGTGCTTCCCACGCGGTGATCGCCGTGAGCGGCAACGCTGCCGCCTGGGTGAAATCGAGCGAAGCCGGCTTGCGGCCCACAATCCGTTCATCGACAAGGTGATATTCGCTGTTCGCGCCCGGCCGCGTAATGCTGCCTGCATAAAACACCGGATCGCCGACCTTGAAAAGCGTCACATCAGGACCGACGGCGGCAACCGTACCCGCTGCGTCCCAGCCCAGCACGCGCGGCGTCTTCTCGATCTGGTCTTTCGGCGCGCGTACCTTGAAGTCCACCGGGTTCACGGAGATCGCCTCGATCTTGACGAGGAGATCGTGGCCGGTGGCTTCGGGTTGAGCGATCTCGATGTCGATGAGCGATTCGGGATTGTCGATGGGCAAATAGCGATGAAGACCGACGGCTTTCATGGAGCACTCCTGATGCGTGGATTCAATTCGAAAACGTGGCGACCGGTATGCGCTCCGGGCTTTGTGCCTCAGTGAGCGTATTTCGATCGGACCCACACGATCGTAGGCCGTTCTTTCTTCTTCTAAAACAGTCATAATGACTGAAACATTTTCCTGATTTTCAGAATAATGGCCACTTCCCGACTGCAACGAGGGCGCGAACGGCTCGATCTGCTCGACGTCGGGCTATTTGTACGCGCGGCGCTGCTGAATAACGTGTCGGCGGCCGGGCGCGAGTTCGGCCTTTCGGCGGCGGTGGCGAGCGCGCGGATCGCGAATCTGGAACGGCTGCTGGGCGCGCGGCTCCTGCATCGCACGACGCGCCGCATCAGCCTCACGCAGGACGGCGAGGCATTCATGACGCACGCGCAGACGCTGCTCGATGCCGCCGAGACCGCGCGTGGCTCGGTCGGATGCGCGCAGTCGGGTCCACAGGGCCGGTTACGCGTGACGATGCCGTCGTCGTTCGGGCGGCAGCATGTGTCACCGGTGATGCCCGCGTTCCTGCGGCAGAATCCGGGCGTCAGCATCGACCTGCGGTTGTCCGACCAGATGGTCGATCTCGTCGACGCCGGCATCGATGTCGCGATCCGGCTCGGCGCATTGAAGGATTCGTCGCTGGTCGCGCGACGGCTTGCCGTGAACCAGCGCGTGATCTGCTGCTCGCCCGCGTATCTGGCGGCGCATGGCACGCCGCGTCATCCGTCCGATCTCGTCGACCACGAATGCGTGATCCTGTCTGATCAACGCGACTGGGGATTCGTGACGCCAGCCGGCCGGGTCAATGTGCGCGTGAACGGCCGCTTCGCGACCGACAACGGCGAAGTGATCCGCGACGCGTTGCTCGACGGCTTCGGCATCGCCCTGAAATCGACGTGGGACGTGGCGACGTATCTGCGCAGCGGCCAGCTGGTGACGATTCTCGACACCTACCCGCTGGCGGACACGGTAGCGATCTGGGCGGTGTACCCGACGCGCGCCTTCGTTCCGCCGAAGACGCTCGCCTTTATCGACTTTCTCGCCGCGCACTTCGGCGATCCGCCGTATTGGGATCAGGCGCCGCGCTGATGCCACGCGCGGCGTTTTCATCAAAGTAAATCGGTGTTTGCCGCGCGATCCCCCCGCGGGCAACGAAGCGCCCGCGACATCGCTCACTCATGCCGGGCTTCGTCCAGCCGCTTCTTCATCGCGGCTGTGATGCGTTGACGCGTTTTTGCATAGCCGGCCCACGGGTCTTCCTTCAGTGCGTCGAGCCGCTCGTGCAGGTTGGCAATGTTCCATTGATCGCCGGCAGTTGTCTCCGGCACTTCATCCCAGGTGAGCGGCACGGATACGCCGAGTCCGGGCCGCGCCCGCGCCGAATAAGCGGCGACCGTGCTCGAACCACGGTTGTTGCGCAGATAGTCGACGAAGATCTTCTTCCTGCGGTTCTGCGCGCCCATCCTGGCCGAGAAATGCGTGGGCAGCGCCGTTGCCATGTGCTGCGCGATCGCCTGCGAGAACGCCTTTACTTCGTCCCAGCCCGCGTGTTTCGCAAGCGGCACGACGACGTGAAAACCCTTGCCGCCGCTTGTCTTGCAGAACGAGGTGAGGCCGAGTTCTTCGAGCAGCGAGCGCGTCAGCAAGGCGGCTTCGATCATCTTGTCCCAGCCGAGCGACGGGTCAGGGTCGAGGTCGAATATGACGCGATCCGGCTTCTCGATGCTCGACGCCACCGCGTTCCACGTATGCAGTTCGATTGTGCCCATCTGCGCCGCGCCGACGAGCGCCTTGACGCTATCGATCGTGATCAGCGGTGGATGGCCGGGATCGAGATCGGGATGCTGTGCCACATGGGGAATCGACAGCTTCTGGCTGTGCTTCTGGAAGAACAGCTCGCCGCCGATATCCTCGGGCGCACGCGCGAGCGAGACCGGGCGGTGTTGAAGATGCGGAAGTATCCAGTCCGCTACCGATTCGTAATAGCGCACGAGATCGATTTTCTGCGTGCCCGTGCTTTTGTCGATCACGCGCTCGGGATGCGAGACGCGTACGCCCGCGACGGTCGTCTCGCCCGCTTTCGTCGCGTCGCCCGCGGTGCGTCCGGTGGCGGACTTCCTGGCGGGCTTTTCGGTGGCTGTGCCGACGGCTTTGTCTTTCGCCGCCTGTTTCGTCGCACGCTTTTTCGGCGTGGCGGCTTCCTTCATGGATTCGGTGAGCGTCTGTTCCACTTCGGCTCCTTTGCGCGGTGCTTCCAGGACGATCTGCCGCGCCGGTTTGTCGCGACGCAGACTGACGAACGACGCCTGCCGCACGATCTGCTCGCTGGTCCACTCCGCAAAGTTGCATTCCGCGACGAGCTCCGGTTTCACCCAGTGCACCGGCGTGCGGCTGCGTTCGCGCGGCGGGCTCGCGAACGGCATGCGGCTCGTTTCCCGCGCATCGAGTTCCTCCTTGATGGAGCGCAGCAGCGCCGTATCGAAACCTGTACCGACGCGGCCCGCGTATTGCAGCTTGCCGTGTTCGTCGTACACGCCGAGCAGCAGCGCACCGAAGGCGACGCGACTGCCCGCCGGCCCGGTATAGCCTCCGATCACGAACTCCTGACGCCGCCGGCATTTGAGCTTGATCCACGACTGCGAGCGTCCCGATGTATAGAGACTGTCGCGGCGCTTGCCGATGATGCCTTCGAGCGCCATTTCGCGTGCGCTCTTGAGCAGAGCGTCGGCCCTGGAGCCGAAGTCGTCCGAGAAACGCAGCACATCGCGCTTCGCTGGTTCGAGCAGCGCCTTCAGGATCGCGCGACGCTGTACGAGCGGCACGCCGCGCAGGTCGTAGCCATTCAGAAACGGAACGTCGAACAGATAGACGACCATGTCCTGCGGACGGTTTGCATCGAACGCGTTCTGCAGCAGCTGGAAGCTCGGCACGCCGTTGTCGTCGAGCACCACGACCTCGCCGTCGAGCCACGCGGATTCGATATCGAGCGTCCCGAACGCCTCGACCTGCTTGCCGAATTTCGCGGTCCAGTCGTTGCCCGCGCGCGTGAAAATCTGCACCGGGTCCTGTTTCCTTGCATGACGATCGATACGGGCCAGCACGCGATAGCCATCGAACTTGATCTCGTACGACCACTCGTCGCCCGATGGCGCGGCGTCGACGAGCGTCGCCAGCTGCGGTTTGAAGCTGGCCGGAAGCGGCGCCTTTTTCGCGCCTTCGATAGCCGGCGATGCGGCCAGTTCACGCAGCGATTTCGCGCTGCGCGTGGTGACGATGTCGGTCTTCTTCGAATCGGCTGCGGTTGCGTGCCTTTTTGCGGCCGGGCGTTTTGCCGCCGCCGTCTTTCTTGCGGCGAGCGCGCGCTTGCCGCTATCGAGCACACTGCCCGGCAGTTCCTTCAGCACGTCGTATTCGCCTTCGTTACGGGCCTCGCCGTCGCGTTCCTTGATGAGCAGCCACTGCTCCTTGTCGCCGCTGCCAGGCATATGGCTGCGCACGAGCATCCAGTTGCCATGCAGCTTTTCGCCGTGCAGTTCGAACTTGAGCTTGCCTGACTTGTACATTTCGCGTGCGTGCGCTTCACCGCCAGCCGGTTCCCACGTGCCGCGATCCCAGACGATCACATCGCCCGCGCCATAGTTGCCTTCGGGAATCGTGCCTTCGAACGAACCGTATTCGACCGGATGATCTTCAACATGCACCGCCAGACGCTTCACCGAAGGATCGAGACTCGGCCCTTTCGGCACGGCCCACGACAAAAGCGTTCCATCGAGTTCGAGACGAAAGTCGTAGTGGAGCCGACGCGCGTCGTGTTCCTGAATGACATACGACAGCGCGTGCGTGTGCGTCCGTGCGGACGTTTTCACACCCACGCGCTTCTTTGACGCGCCGCCTGCCGGTTCCGGCGTTTCGTCGAAGCGACGCTTGCGGGTATAGGTGTCGAGTCTGTCGCTCATGATCGGGCCTCGAAGCATGAAACTGGAGCGAAGCAGCAAGCGTGCCACAGGTAGAGTCATGGCACGGGCGCCATGCCTTAACGCGCTGCGCCGCTTAAGGCTTCAGCCGCTAACACGCGGCGAAGCCGTAAGTCTTGCGTGGCGCCGGAAAAAGATGCGGGTCCCGGCGGTCTCGAACGCGCGCTCCTTCAGCCAACCTCACAAGGCACGGCCGCGTAGCCTCGAAAGCGCACGCGCCCGCCTCGTAGAGGCTCACCGCCCAGCCGGTACGTCGGGAAGCGCTGCACAAACCGGCCAATCGCGATCCGCGCTTCGAGCCGCGCCAGCGACACCCCCGCGCACTGATGAATGCCGAAGCCGAACGCGAGATGCCGGTTCGGCTCGCGGCGGATGTCGAAGCGATCCGGGTCGACGAACTGTTCCGGGTCGCGATTCGCCGCGCCGATACACAGCGTAACCGGCGTGCCCTTCGCAACTGCGACGCCGCCAATTTCCGTATCGTCAGTGGTCATGCGATTGCCCAGCTGGTTGGAGCTTTCGAAGCGCAGGCATTCTTCGACCGCGCTCACGATCAGCTCCGGTTCGTGTTGCAGCGCCGCGCGTTGCTCCGGCCATTCGCTGAGCGTGACGATGCCATTGCCGATCAGATTGGTCGTCGTCTCGTGACCGGCGTTGAGAATGAAGATGCAGTTCTGCAGCAACTCAGCTTCAGACAGACGTTCGCCATCGGTTTCGCCTTCGATCAGCCGCGTGAGCACGTCATGTAGCGGATCGCCAGGCGCACGGCGGCGAGCGGCCACCAGCTCTTTCAGACAGGTCACAAACTCCGTCACGGCGCGATTGCCGCGTTCGAGCTGCTGTTCGTTGGGCACCGGTTCGAGCGCGCCGAGAATCGCCAGCGACCACCCTCGCAACGGCCCGCGCGCTTCATGCGGCACGTCCAGCAGATTGCCGATGACTTCGACCGGAATCGCCGACGCGAAATCGCCGATCAGATCGATCTCCCCGCGCGCGGCGGCGGCATCGAGCAGTCCGTCGACGAGCCTGATCAAACCGGGCTCCATCGCCGCGATCGCGCGCGCGGTCAGCGCGCCGGCGATCAGCTTGCGCACACGCGTATGCAAAGGCGGATCGTTGAAGACGAGGCTTGTCGTGTGATGCTCATACAGCGGCGACGCACCGTATTTCGGCCGGAATTCGACCGTCTTGTCGGAGCTGAATGTCTTTGGATCGCGATACACCGCCTGCACGTCGCGATAGCGTGTGAGAAAGAGCGAGCCGTCGGGCATGCGTTTGACCGGGTCATGCGTACGGAGCGCGTGGTAGACCGGATACGGATCGGCATAGAACGCAGGCGTCAGGTGACGCAGGTCAAAATCGCGGGCGAGCGCGAGTTCGTCGGCGGCTGAGGGCATGGCGTGTCTCCGTTTTGGTCCGCTTTTTTATGCGGGGCGCCTTGTTCGTCAGGCGAGTATGCAGCACCGCGCACGCATGCGCGCGGGTGTGCAGCGCTGAACCGTTACAATAGCCGGATTTTCCACGCGTGCAGCGTCTCCGCCCTGTGTGCGTCCCGTGCTCGCCCCGCCTTTATTTGCGTCGTCATGAACCTCGTCATCCAAAGCCTCACGCCGATCGCTGAATCCCATTTCAAACCGCTCGTCGCGCTTGCGCGCGGCAGTCACGCGACGCCCGTCGACGCCCGCACGGTTCGTATTGAAGACGCGGACCCGTTGCAGCGCCCCGATCTCGACGTGTACTGCGGCGCGCACGATCTCGACTACGCGTTTATCGAGCCGGGCCGCCAGCTGCGCGATTTTGGTCTGGTCGCGATGGACATGGATTCGACGCTGATCACGATCGAATGCATCGACGAGATCGCCGATTTTTGCGGACGCAAGGCAGAAGTGGCGGCGATCACCGAAGCGTCGATGCGCGGCGAAATCAAGGACTTCAATGAAAGCCTGACACGCCGCGTCGCGCTGCTCGAAGGACTCGACGCGAGCGCGCTGGAACGGGTTTACGACGAGCGCCTGCAGCTTTCGCCCGGCGCTGAACAGATGCTCGCAGGTGCGAAGGCCGCGGGTCTGAAGACACTGCTGGTTTCTGGCGGTTTCACGTTCTTCACGGAGAAACTGAAGGCGCGTCTTGGGCTCGATTTCACGCGCGCGAACACGCTTGAAATCGTCGACGGCAAGCTGACGGGGCGTGTTGTGGGCGAGATCGTGAATGCGGAGGTCAAGGCGCGTACGTTGCGCGAAACCTGCGCGCAACTCGGCATCGCGCCTGAGCGCGCCATCGCGATGGGCGACGGCTCGAACGATCTGAAGATGATGGCTGAAGCGGGTCTGTCGGTGGCGTTTCGGGCGAAACCGGTTGTGCGTCAGGCGGCGAGCGTCGCGTTTAACTTCGTTGGGCTTGATGGGTTGCTGCGGTTGTTTTGAGGGGCCCTTCAACGCCCCTCAGCCACCACACCCTCAGCCCAGCGCCGCCAGACTCTGCTCGATATCCGCACGCAGATCGGCCTCTTCCTCCAGCCCGATATAGAAGCGCACCAGCGTGCCGCGATGCGGCCACTGCGCCCCGGTGCGCATCGACGCGACGTCATACGGCATCGCCAGGCTGTGCGCGCCGCCCCAGCTCCAGCCGAGCGAGAAAAGTTCGAGCGACTCGCAGAACGTGTCGATCTGCGCCGGGCTGTATTTCCCGTCGAACACGACGGAAAAGAGCCCGCCCGCGCCCGTGAAATCACGCATGTAAAACTCATGCCCCGGACAGTCCGGCAACGCCGGGTGCAGCACCGCCGCGATTTCCGGACGCGTCTTCAGCCATTTCGCGATGCCAAGCGCGCTGCGGTCGTGCTGCTCGAAGCGGATCTTCATGCTCGGCAGGCTGCGCAGAATCAGCGAACAGTCGTCCGACGACACGCCGATGCCCATGCGCATCCGCGCGGCCTTCAGCTTCAGATGAAGCTCGCGGTCGGCAGTGATCGTCGCGCCCATCAGCACGTCGCCGCCGCCTGACTGATACTTTGTCAGCGCCTGCACCGAGATGTCGACGCCCTGTTCGAACGGACGGAACGCGAGACCGGCCGACCACGTGTTGTCGATGGCCGTCACGACGTTGCGCGCCCGCGCGACCGTCGTGATCGCGCGCACGTCGGGCACTTCCATCGTCACCGAGCCGGGCGCTTCCAGCCAGATCAGGCGCGTATTCGGCTGGATCAGATCAGCGATACCCGCGCCGATCATCGGATCGTAATAGCGCGCGGTAATGCCGAAATCGCGCGCCAGCCAGTCGCCGTGATCGCGGTTCGGCGAATAGACGTTGTCGGGAATCAGCACATCGTCGCCCGCTTTCACGAGGCCAAAGTACACGTTCGAAATCGACGACAGACCCGACGGCTGCAACAGCGCGTGATTGCCGCCTTCGAGCGCCGCGAGCCGCTGCGCGAGCACAAGCGACGTCGGCGTTGCGTGCAGACCGTAGCGCCACTGCGCGTCGTTGCGCCAGTCGAGCGCGCGCATCGCCGCGAGATCCGGGAATACCACCGTCGACGCGCGTGTGACCGGCACGGCAAACGATTCGAAGCCGGGTGTGAGGTCGTCTTCCGCGCGCACGATGCGGGTCTGCAGGCCGCGTCTGGATGGAGTGTCAGTCATGGTGGATTCGTCGTTCAGAAATGAGTGGCGTGATTTTCGAGGCGGGTTCGAGCAGGTCGCGTCAGTCGCCCGTTGTGACATTGCTGACGCCGCCAACTGGATGACCATTGTTCGCCGCAGGCGTAGCCGCGGCGCCAGACTTGACGGCCGCCGCCGGCGGTGGCGCTTTCGCGGCGGCGGCAGCCGCAGCTGGCACCGGTTGACCCGCCGCGAGTGGACGCAGATCGAACGGCTGCGGATTGGAGTCGTCGACGTTCATCCGCTCGCCGGCGAGTGTGCCGTCGGCGGCAAATTTGCCGACCCAGTTTCCGGTGATATGCGTGCCGTCGTTCGACTCTTCGACTTCGAGCGTATCGCCGTCACGATCGCCCGCAATCAGGATGACTTCACCGTTATCCGTGAACTGATATTCGCCGTGCACGCCGGAAGGATCGTCGGTCTTCGCGCCGAGCCGCAGCACGATCTGGCGCGTGCCGAGCGTGCCCGTGTAGCGCGGGAACTTCGCGAACTCCCTGCTCGGCTTTAGCGGCAACTCGATCGGCGGCGGCGCGGCCAGTTCCTTGACCGCGTCGCTCTGCGCGTGCGCCAGCGTGGGCAACAGCATGCCCGCGCCAGACAGCAATGCCAGTGCGCATGCGCCGGTAATCAGGCCACGCCAGGGCGCGCGCTGCTTCATCGACTTCGATTGATGCATCCTTTCTTTCCTTCCTTCGTGCCGGCGTGTTGCCGAAAATCAGATGCGCTCGAAGATCGCCGCGATGCCCTGGCCGCCGCCGATACACATCGTCACGAGCGCATAGCGTCCGCCGATGCGTTGCAGTTCGTACAGCGCCTTCACCGTGATCAGCGCGCCGGTCGCGCCGATCGGATGGCCAAGCGAAATGCCTGAACCATTCGGATTGACCTTCGCCGGATCGAGCCCGAGTTCCTTGCTGACCGCGCAGGCCTGCGCAGCGAAGGCTTCATTGGCCTCGATCACGTCGAGGTCGGCAACCGTAAGGCCCGCGCGTTCGAGTACCTTGCGCGTGGCCGGCACCGGGCCGATCCCCATGTACGCCGGATCCACGCCCGCATGCGCATACGCGACGAGGCGCGCCAGCGGCTTCGCGCCACGCTTTTCGGCGACGCTGCGATCCATCAGCACGACGGCCGCAGCTGCGTCGTTGATGCCCGACGCGTTGCCCGCCGTCACCGTGCCGTTTTCCTTCGCGAACACGGCCTTGAGCTTCGAGAAGTCTTCCTCCGATGCGTTCAGTCGCACGTGTTCGTCCGTATCGAACACGGTATCGCCCTTCTTCGACGGAATCGTGATCGGGAGAATCTGTTCCTTGAAGTAGCCTTTCGCGATCGCGTTGGCCGCACGACGATGCGATTCGAGGGCGAGCGCGTCCTGCGCTTCGCGCGAGATGTCGAATTTCTTCGCGACGTTCTCAGCGGTCACGCCCATGTGGATCGACTGGAACGGATCGTTCAGCGCGCCGAGCATCATGTCGACGAGACGGGCGTCGCCCATGCGCTGGCCGAAGCGCGCGGCGGGCATCATATATGGCGCGCGGCTCATGTTCTCCGCACCGCCGCCGATTGCAATGTCGGTGTCGCCCAGCAGAATGCCTTGTGCCGCCGAGACGATCGCCTGCAGACCCGAGCCGCACAGACGGTTCACGGTGAGCGCCGGCGCGTGCTGCGCGACGCCGCCATTGAGCGCCGCGACGCGCGCGAGATACATGTCCTTCGGTTCGGTATGAACGACGTTGCCGAACACGACGTGACCGACGTCTTCACCCGGCACGTTCGCGCGCGCCAGTACTTCGTGCACGACACGTGCACCCAGATCCGTCGGTGAGAAATCCTTCAGGCTGCCGCCAAAATCGCCGATTGCGGTACGTACCGCGCTGACCACTACGACTTCTCGTTGCATTGCTCGCTCCTCTTCCTTGAATGATCTGGACGGCAGCTCGTTGGCCGCCTTTGACCGGGTCATGTTTTGACCGGGTCACGTTTTGACCGGGTCACGTTTTGACCGGGTCACGTTTTGACCGGGTCACGTTTTGACCGGGTCGCGCTTTGACCCGGTCGCGTCTCGACATCAGCCAGCGCGACGCTTTAGCTGGCCAGTATGTTTTCCACCGACTGCCGGTCCGGAATCGGCGCAACCGCGCCGAAACCCTGCGTCGACAGCGCAGCTGCCGCGTTCGCATAGCGCGCGGCTTCGAATGGATCGTCGCCCGCGACGATGCGTGCGATAAACGCGCCACCAAAGCAGTCGCCCGCGCCGGTCGCGTCCACGGCTTTCACAACGCGGCCAGGCACGACGCGACGCTCATCCGGCGTCGCCACGTAGGAACCTTCCTTGCCGAGTTTCAGCGCAACGACGCGTGGGCCACGCGCCAGCAGAAAATCGACGATCTCGTCGCGGCCCGTGAGGCCCGTGAGTTCGGTGACGTCGTCCCAGCTTGGCAGACAGATGTCCGTCTGGCGGATCGCTTCGAGCATCACAGCACGCGCCCGCGCGAGCGGCCACAACTTCAGGCGCAGATTCGTATCGAAGCTCACCCGCACGCCATTCGCGCGCGCGTGCCCGATCGCGGCAAGCGCCGCATCGCACGCGCTCACACTGATCGCGAGACTGATGCCCGACAGATGGATGACCTTCGCGGCCGCGATCGCATCGAGCGGCAGGTCACGCGGCGCGTAGCGGCTCGCAGCCGAACCCGCACGCAGATAGTCGAACTGATGACCGTCCGGGCCGTGCGACACGAAGTACACGCCGGTCGGCGCCTCTACATCGACGCGCACCGTCGACGTATCGACATTTTCCTGTTGCCACAGGTCGACCAGCAGGCGCCCGAAATGGTCATCGCCCACCGCCGATACAAAGCCTGTACGCGCGCCCTGACGCGACGCCGCGATGCAGAAGTTCGACGTATCGCCGCCGAAGCCCTGCAGATAGTTCGGCTGATCTTTCGACGACTGGTTGAATTCGACCATCGCCTCACCGAGCGCGAGGATGTCGGGACATGCTGACGTCATTGCTTAAACCTCACCCCACAGATCGTGGCCATCGGCGCCGGTGATTTTCACCGAAACGAAATCGCCGACCTTGTAGCGCTTCGATGCTTTCGTGGCCGGGGCGATATACACGACGCCGTCGATCTCGGGCGCATCCGCTGCCGTTCGGCCGATGCCGCCGTCCGTGTTGATCTCGTCGACGAGCACCTTCAGCGTCTTGCCGACCTTCTTCGCGATGCGCTTCGCCGAGACTTCTTCGGCGACTTCCATGAAACGCGCGCGACGTTCTTCGCGCACTTCGTCAGGCAACGCGCCGTCGAGTTCGTTGGCGCTCGCGCCTTCGACAGGCGAATACGCAAAGCAGCCGACGCGATCGAGTTCCGCTTCGCGGATGAAGTCGAGCAGCGTCTGGAACTGCTCTTCCGTTTCACCCGGGAAGCCCGCGATAAACGTGCTGCGGATCGTCAAGTCCGGACAGATCTCGCGCCATGCGCGCACACGCTCCATCACCTTTTCGGCGTTAGCCGGACGCTTCATGCGCTTCAGCACTTCCGGATGCGCGTGCTGAAATGGCACGTCGAGATACGGCAGCACGTGGCCCTTGTACGGACCGGCGGCCATCATCGGAATGACTTCATCAACGCTCGGGTACGGATACACGTAATGCAGACGCACCCACGCGCCGTACTGCGCGGCGAGTTCGCCAAGCGCGCCGACGAGATCCGTCATGCGTGTCCTGACCGGCTTGCCGTTCCAGAAACCGGTGCGATATTTGACGTCGACGCCATACGCGCTCGTGTCCTGCGAGATGACGAGCAGTTCCTTGACGCCGGACTTGAACAGGTTCTCCGCTTCGAGCATCACTTCGGCGACCGGGCGCGACACGAGGTCGCCGCGCATCGACGGGATGATGCAGAACGTGCAGCGGTGGTTACAGCCTTCGGAAATCTTGAGGTAGGCGTAGTGACGCGGCGTGAGTTTCACGCCCGCGGCCGGCACGAGATCGACGAACGGATCGTGCGGCTTCGGCAGATGGGTGTGCACGTGCTGCATCACTTCGCCCAGTGCGTGCGGGCCGGTGACGGCGAGCACCTTCGGATGCACTTCCTCGATGAGGCCGGTACCGCTCGCGCTCTTCTTTGCGCCGAGACAGCCCGTGACGATCACCTTGCCATTTTCGGCGAGGGCTTCGCCGATCGCGTCGAGACTTTCCTGGACGGCTTCGTCGATGAAGCCGCAGGTGTTGACGACGACGAGATCCGCGCCGTCATAAGTGCCAGAGATTTCGTAGCCCTCGGCGCGCAGCTGCGTGATGATCTGCTCGGAATCGACGAGCGCCTTGGGGCAGCCGAGCGACACGAACCCGACCTTCGGGGCGGCCGTCGTCGGCGTAATGGGGGAGGAAGTCTGCGGCATAGGGATGGTCCGGCGGATAGCGGTAACGTAACCCCGCATTGTACCGCGCCGCCGTGTCTGGCCGCCTGCGCGCAAAGCGCGGGAGCGCGCGTGGCCTGTACCGCTCCCGCTACTTCTTCTCGGGCTCCGGCTTTGGCTCCGGCTCCGGCTTCGACTCAGGATTCGGATTCGGATTCGCCTGCTTGTTGAACGGGAACGTGCTGAACATCGACTTCGCCTGGGTCTGCATCTGCTCCTGCATCTGCACGAACATGTTCTTCGACTGCTCGATGTAGCTGGTCATCATCCCCTGCATCATCGGCGCCTGCATGTTCATGAACTGCGACCAGACTTCCGGATTCATCGCGTTGCCTTCGTAGAGCGTCTTCGACTGGTCGGTCAGCTTGTTCTGGATGTCGATGAACGCCTGGATGTTCTTCTCCAGATAGGTGCCCATCATGCCCTGCATCGCGTGGCCGTAGAAACGGATGATCTGCGACAGCATCGACGAAGAAAACATCGGCAACCCGCCGCTTTCTTCTTCAAGAATGATCTGCAGCAGGATCGCGCGCGTGAGGTCCTCATTGCTTTTGGCGTCGATGACCTTGAAGTCTTCCTGATCGAGCACGAGCGTCTTGACGTCCGTCAACGTGATGTACGTGCTGGTCTCCGTATCGTACAGCCGGCGGTTCGGATACTTCTTGATGAGTCGTTCGGCCGTCGTCTTCTTTGTAGTAGTCGTTGTCATTTAACGCCTTTAAGCGCCCGTGAGCGCAGAAACGGCGCCAGTCGCACGCGCAATCGAACCCCTTGCGCAATGCGAGACGCCGCCGGAACCATCTGACCCGCAGCACGCCCCGCCACGGCGGGGCGCCAGCTGGATCAGCCCATATGCAGGCCGCCATTCAGCGAAAAATCGGCGCCTGTCGCAAAGCCCGATTCGTCGGACGCAAGCCACGCCACAATCGAGCCAATTTCGTCCGGATGACCGAGGCGGCGCACCGGAATTGTCGCCACGATCTTTTCGAGCACATCAGGGCGAATCGACTTCACCATGTCCGTGCCAATATAGCCCGGCGAAATGGTGTTGACCGTCACGCCCTTCGTGGCTACTTCCTGCGCCAGCGACATCGTGAAGCCATGAATGCCGGCCTTCGCGGTCGAATAGTTGGTTTGTCCGAACTGGCCTTTCTGCCCGTTCACCGACGAAATATTGATGATGCGGCCAAAGCCCCGCTCCACCATGCCGTCGATCACCTGCTTCGTCACGTTGAAGAGACTCGTGAGGTTGGTGTCGATCACCGCCGTCCAGTCTTCATGCGTCATCTTGCGGAACACCACGTCGCGCGTGATGCCGGCGTTGTTGACGAGGATGTCGATCTCGCCGACTTCGGCCTTCACCTTGTCGAATGCCTGCTTGGTCGACTCCCAGTCGCCGACGTTGCCTTCGGACGCGATGAAATCGAAACCGAGCGCCTTCTGCTCGCCCAGCCACTTCTCACGACGCGGGGAATTCGGGCCGCAGCCGGCGACGACCTTGAAACCTTCCTTGTGCAGACGCTGGCAGATACTCGTGCCGATGCCGCCCATCCCGCCCGTTACATACGCAATTCGCTGTGACATAAACCACACTCCATTATCGTTGTGCGAGGTGCCGACTGGCAGCCTCCTTCCTCGCCACTACTGTCTCCGTTTCCTGCCCTGCGTGAATCCCTGCCTGACTGCGTGCCGGAATCCCGCCTCCGCGCGAACTGCATGACGCCCGGCGCCAGCGTGGGCGCGGCGCTGTACCCACCCCGCCCTCCGCGGCACTCACGACCCGAGGTCAATAGCGTTCGAGCGCCAGCGCCACGCCCATCCCGCCGCCGATACACAGCGACGCCAGACCCTTCTTCGCATCGCGCTTCTGCATTTCGTACAGCAGCGTGACGAGAATCCGGCAGCCGGACGCGCCGATCGGGTGGCCGATCGCAATCGCGCCGCCGTTCACGTTGACCTTCGACGTGTCCCAGCCCATCTGCTTGTGCACAGCGAGCGCCTGCGCGGCGAACGCTTCGTTGATTTCCATCAGGTCGAGGTCCGACGGGCTCCAGCCCGCGCGTTCCAGACAGCGGCGCGATGCCGGCACCGGGCCCATGCCCATCACCTTCGGATCGACGCCTGCATTCGCGTACGCCTTGATGCGGGCGAGCGGCTTGAGGCCGAGCGCTTCGGCCTTCTTCGCCGACATCACAACCACCGCTGCTGCGCCGTCGTTCAGACCAGAGGCGTTCGCTGCCGTCACCGTGCCTTCCTTCGAGAACGCCGGCTTCAGGCCCGCGAGCGATTCGGCGGTCACGCCGTGACGCACGAATTCGTCCGTGGCGAAGCGTACCGGATCGCCCTTCCTTTGCGGTATCTCAACCGGAACAATTTCATCATCGAAACGGCCGGCCTTCTGTGCGGCTTCCGCCTTATTCTGTGACAACGCGGCAAACGCATCCTGCTGCTGGCGCGTGATGTCGTATTCCTTCGCGACGTTTTCCGCGGTGACGCCCATGTGGTACTGGTTGTATACGTCCCACAGACCGTCGACGATCATGCTGTCGACCAGCTTCGCGTCACCCATGCGGAAGCCGTCGCGCGAACCCGGCAGCACGTGCGGCGCCGCGCTCATGTTTTCCTGACCACCCGCAACGATGATATCCGCGTCGCCCGCGATGATCGCGTTGGCGGCGAGCATCACGGCCTTCAGCCCCGAGCCGCACACCTTGTTGATCGTCATGCCGGGCACGGCGGCCGGCAGCCCGGCCTTGATCAACGCCTGACGCGCCGGGTTCTGGCCCGAACCTGCCGTCAGCACCTGTCCGAGAATGACTTCACTGATCTGCTCGGGTTTCAGGCCCGCACGCTCGAGAACAGCGCGGACAACCGTCGCGCCAAGATCGGGCGCGGCGATTTTCGCCAGCGACCCACCGAATTTGCCGACTCCAGTACGTGCGGCCGATACGATCACAACATCAGTCATTTTCATTTCCTCCGGGCACCGCGGTTAAATGCGCCGCAGCCCGTCAAGTTAAAAATCCATCTGCTTCGATTGCGGCTTGCTTCAAATACGCTTTACCTTGCTACCGACGCTGCAGCTGCGGTCGCCTGTTCCTGCCGCCGTTGCCGCGTCATTCATCCACTATGCGTCGCGTTGAAGCACATAGCGACCCGGTGCGGGCTCGATTTCGCGATGCTCCGCCGAGCCGGGCTCGGCACGCGGCTTCACCTTTTTCCCTGCGTACTGGTCAAGCCAGTCCGTCCATTCCGGCCACCAGCTGCCGGGGACTTCGTCGGCCTGTTCAAACCAGGCGTCGGCCGTTTCCGGCATGTTCCTGTCTTCGCCTTTGAGTACCCAGTAGTTGCGTTTGTTCTTCGCGGGCGGATTGATCACACCGGCGATATGCCCCGATGCGCCGAGCACGAACTTCATCGGACCCGTGAGCAGCGGCACCGATGCGTACGCCGTTTGCCACGGCACGATATGGTCTTCGCGTGAACCGTAGATGAACGTCGGTACATCGATGCGCGTCAGGTCGACAGACTCGCCGCACACCGTCAACGCGCCCGGCTCGCGCAGCTTGTTCTCAAGATACGTGTTGCGCAGATACCAGACATACATCGGCCCCGGCAGGTTCGTCGAATCGCTGTTCCAGTACAGCAGATCGAACGGCACCGGCGTGCGGCCCTTCAGATAGTTGTCGACGACGTAATTCCACACAAGGTCGTTCGGACGCAGGAACGAGAACGTGTTCGCGAACTCGATGCCGCGCATCAGGGCCGGCTGTCCGCCGCCGATGCCGCCGATGGTCTGCTCGCGCATCTTCACATGCGCTTCGTCGACGAAGACGTCGAGCACGCCGGTATCGCTGAAGTCGAGCATCGCGGTGAGCAGCGTCATCGACGAAACCGGGTGTTCGCCACGTGCGGCCGCCACTGCAAGCGCAGTGGCGAGCATCGTACCGCCGACACAAAACCCCAGCGTATTGATCTGTTCACGTCCGCTGATCTGGCGAACGATATCGATCGCCTTGAGCACGCCGTCGTCGATGTAATCGTCCCACGTCTTGTGTGCGATCGATGCGTCCGCGTTGCGCCACGAAATCAGGAACACCTGGTGCCCCGAGTCGAGACCATGCGCGACCAGCGAGTTCGCCGGCTGCAGATCGAGAATGTAGAACTTGTTGATGCACGGCGGCACGATCAGCAACGGCCGCTCGCGCACGGTGGCCGTACGCGGCTTGTACTGGATCAGCTGCAGCAGTTCGTTTTCGAAGACGACCGAGCCTTCCGTATTCGCGAGATTCTTGCCGACCACGAAGCCGGATTCGTCCGTCTGCGAAATCTTGCCGCGCTGGAGGTCGCCGAGCAGATTCATCACGCCCTGGCGCAGGCTTTCGCCCTGACTTTCCAGCAGCGTCTTCTGCGCTTCCGGATTGAGCGCAAAGAAGTTGCTTGGCGACGCCGCCGCGGTCCATTGCTGGACAGCGAAGCGGATGCGCTCGCGCGTCTTCGCATCGGTATCGATCGCGTCGACGAGTTCCTGCAGATAGCGCGCGTTCAGCAGATACCACGCGGCCGTGAATGCATACGCGGGCGTCGCCGACCACGCGTCGGCGCTGAAGCGGCGATCTCTCAGTTCGGGAATGGTCGGCTTCGTGTCGGCGGCCTGCTGGATCAGCTGCATCGCTTCGCGCGAATAGTCGGACTGTAACTGCTGAAGGCGCTCAGGCGGAATCGCCGCCGACGGCATCTTCAAGCCGCCAAACGGTGACATCGGCAACATCGACGCCGCGGCCTTGCTGAAATCCGGCATGCCGGGAAAGGACGGCATCTGTGGCATGCCGGGCATCTGGAACGACGCCCCGTTCGCGAAGCCACTGCCGGCCCACCAGGGCGCCGCAGCGTTGCCCTCGGGGCGCTGCGCCGCACTACCGACAGAACGCCACGCATTTGTCCAGGCGTCGAGCATCTGCTGCATCCCGTCGGGCGGGGTCGCGGTATCGGGTGCGGCCTGCGGTTGCGGGGCGTCCGATGAAGTGGCCTTACGGGAAGAAGTCGTAGAACGTTTTGATGCTGCCATACCTGCTTTGACCGGTAAGTCCTGACGGACTGGTTGAGAGGCAGGTGATTGCGCACGTGGGCGATTGCTCGCGACCTCGTCACGCCCTGCCCCGTGGTGAGGAACATTCTTGCTCCCCATTGCAAGGCATGTCAATGCTTGATCCCGATTTTGCCGCAGTGCGATATTTTTTTAATTATCGTTTTCCCCATGTCTTTTGAACGACGTTGAGATCGCAATTTATCGACGCTTTGGGTACATGTAAAAAAAGCCCTGAATACAAGGCTTGCTTTACGTTTAATGGCGGCCTGATTGTCGTATATGCGGCTCAACCACGCGACCATCCACGCAGTTTGCCGCCGCTTTGCGCGCGATTCCGGCGGCGCAGCAAATTTCGAGGCCCGCAAGCCCGCCAACCTCACGCAAACCCTGGTGCCACGCGGTTTCGATCGGCCTGCCGTGCGCTCAATCTGCAAGCCAGATCATCGCCGCCATACGACCGGTTTCGGAATCGCGTCGATACGAATAGAAACGCTCGCGTTCAGTCACGGTACAGGCATTTGCATCGGTGATCTGCGTAATACCCATCTGATTCAGACGAATGCGTGCGAGTGCGGGGAGATCGGCGAAGTATTTGCCGGCCGCTTCGGCACGGGGCACGAATGCCCGAGATGTGGCATCGCGTTGTGCACCGTCGACACCCTTCATGAAGGCGTCACGCACATCTGCCCCGACCTCGAATGCCGTCGGTCCAATCGACGGGCCGAGGTAAGCGTGCAGCCCTTCGATGCCGGAACCCGCGAGGTCCGCGACGCGCATCGCGGTCTTCTCGACGATGCCTGCCGCCAGACCTCGCCAGCCTGCGTGCGCGGCGCCCACTGCGCGACCGTTCGCGTCGCACAGCAGCACCGGCATGCAGTCGGCGATCATCACGATGCACATCGTGCCCGGCTGACCGGTCACGCTGGCGTCGGCGCGCACCGGCGCCGCGCCCTGCTGCGCGCCCGCGAGGACCTCGGCGGCGTTCACCACCTCCGCGCCGTGGATCTGTTCGAGCCAGGCAGCCGATGCGCCCGTCAGCGCCAGCAGACGCGCGCGGTTGATTTCGACAGCCGCGGGATCGTCGCCCGCGCGGCGACCGAGATTCAGGCCGCCCGGCTGATCGACGCCGTCCTTCCAGCGCCCGAACGGCGGCTGGCTCACGCCACCGTTACGCGTCGTCACCAGCGCGCGCACGCGCGGCGACACGCGCCACGCGGGTTGCAGGACATCGGCGAGCGTCAGGTCGGGTGCGGTCATCGTGTTTCGTCCCTGTCGCTGTCGTCGTGTTCGCTGTCGTCGTCTTCGTGCGCTTCGTCGTCCGGCAGATCGCCCGGGGATGTGTCGTACGCGTCTTCGCCGTCGTCGTATTCGTTGTCGTATTCATCGTCGAACGCGCCTTCGTCGTCACGACCGAGACCGAGCGCTGCCGAAAGCGCAGCCATGTCGCCCGGCACGTCTGCGCGCCACTGCATCGAGCGACCCGTCTGCGGATGGATCAACCCGAGGCGCCATGCGTGCAGCGCCTGCCGCGCGAAGCCGTCCGGCAGCGGCGTCACGGAACGCTTGCCGCGGGCGCGCCCATACACCGGATCGCCCAGCAGCGGATGACCGATGTGCGCGCAATGTACGCGGATCTGATGCGTGCGGCCGGTTTCCAGATCGCAGTGAATCGCCGACACCGGCTGACGTTCCCACATCGTCGAATCGATGCGCCGGAAGTGCGTGCGCGCGGCCTTGCCCGCCGCGCTCGTGACCACCGCCATGCGCGTGCGCTCGCGCGGATCGCGGCCGATGGGTGCGTCGATCGTGCCTTCCTCGGGCATGTTGCCCCACACGAGCGCGAGATAGCGACGCTTCACCGTACGCGCCTGCAACTGGCGCACGAGGTCCGTCTGCGCCTCGAGCGTACGCGCGACGACCATCAGCCCGGAGGTTTCCTTGTCGAGCCGGTGCACGATGCCGGCGCGCGGCAGGCCGGCCGCCGAGGCGCCGTAGCGATACAGCAGGCCATTGAGCACCGTGCCGCCCCAGTTGCCCGCCGCCGGATGGACGACGAGCCCAGGCGGCTTGTTGATCACGACGAGCGTGTCGTCTTCGTAGACGATATCGAGCGGCACCGGCTCCGGCGTAAATGCCAGCTGCTCGGGCAAAAGATCGGGAATCAGTTCGATCGTGGCGCCGAGCGGCACCGGCTGACGGATTTTCGCGGGCGCGCCGTCGACGCGCACACGCTGCGCCTCGATCCAGCTTTGCAGCCGGTTACGCGAGAATTCGGGGAAGACTTTGGCGAGCACCTTGTCGAGGCGATCGCCCGCCATCTCGTCCGGCACCAGCACGGTACGCGGCGTTTCGTCGGCCGGCCGGCCTGCGACGACCTGCGCGGGTTGCGGGACGAGCACGTCGCTAACGAGATCGTCGTCGAGGGAATCGGCTGCCAGCGCGTCGTCGGGCTCGGCGCTTGGGCTATAATCTTCGTTGCTATCCCGGGTACCGGCAGCGGTACCCGGAGTTTTTGAGCGGGTCATTGAGTCTGGGTCACCTGGACGTAAAGCTAGACTGGAAAATGCGAGCCTTGAACATCATTACTAATACGGCCCAAACAGTGGCACAAGCAGCGGCACAGGCAGCGGCCCATGCAGCGGCACGATCAACCAGCCGGGCAGCGATGCAGAAAGCGAAAAGCGCGGCCCGATATGTTGCCTGTGCAGCGGCGCTCGCAATCGTGGCAGCCTGCCACGGCCTGCCCGAGAAGACGGACGAGACCGCCGTCTGGACCAACAACAAATTATATACGGAGGCGCAGGACGCGCTGACCGGCGGCGACTGGGGCAAGTGCGCGAAATACTTCGAGCAGCTTGAAGGCCGCGACCCGTTCGGCCATTTTGCGCAACAGGCGCAGATCAATGTAGCGTACTGCAGCTGGAAAGACGGCGAAACGGCGAATGCCGATCAGGCCATCGACCGCTTTATCCAGTTGCATCCGGATCATCCGGACATCGCCTACGCGCACTACCTGAAGGGCATGATCCACTTTAATGACGATCTGGGTCTGTTCGGCCGCTTCTCCGGTCAGGACATGAGCGAGCGCGATCCGAAGTCGCTGCGCGAGTCGTATGACGCGTTCAAGGTGGTCGTCGATAAATATCCGGACAGCAAGTACGCGCCGGATGCCGCACAACGTATGCGCTACATCGTGAACGCGCTGGCTTCGCACGAAGTGCACGCGGCGGACTACTACTATCGTCGTGGCGCGTATGTGGCGGCGATCAACCGCGCGCAGCTCGCGATCAAGGAATACAAGAACGCGCCGGCAATCGAAGACGCGCTGCACATCATGATGCTGTCGTATCAGAAGCTCGACCAGCCGCAACTGGCCGACGATACGAAGCGCGTGCTGGCCGGCACGTTCCCGGACAGCCCGTATGTCACGGGGCATGCACGTCCAGGCGCGGCAAAGTCCTGGTGGCAGTTCTAAGCGGGTCTTTACCGTTGATCGCGGCCTGAGCCTCGTCGGCTCGGGTCAAACAAAAACGCCACGGACAACCGTGGCGTTTTTGTTTGTGGCGTCTGCATCTGCGCGCGTTTACTTCAGCAGCAATGCAAATCGCATCGCTCAGTGCCGCCTCAACGCCACTACCTCAATCCCGCTCGAACAGCGCGATCGATTCGACATGCGACGTGTGCGGGAACATGTTCACCACGCCCGCGCCCTTCAGACGATAGCCCGCTTCGTGAACCAGCAGACCCGCATCGCGCGCGAGCGTCGCCGGATTGCACGACACGTAGACCATGCGCTTCGGCAACGGCCCATCGCCGCTCTGCGCGATCTCAGCGAGCGCCTTCGCTACAGCCAGCGCGCCTTCGCGCGGCGGATCGATCAGGAACTTGTCGAAGTGACCGAGCGCGCGCATATCGTCGGCGGTGACTTCGAAGAGGTTGCGGCACGCGAACGACGTGTGACCCGCGACGCCATTTTCTTCGGCGTTGGCCAGCGCGCGTGTCGTCAGCGCGTCGCTGCCTTCGATGCCGACCACTTCCTTCGCGATCCGTGCGAGTGGCAGCGTGAAGTTGCCGATGCCGCAAAAGAGATCGAGCACGCGATCCGTGGCGGACGGCGCGAGCAGACGCAGCGCGCGGCTCACCAGCACGCGGTTGATCTGGTGGTTCACCTGCGTGAAATCGGTCGGCTTGAACGGCATCCGGATGTTGTATTCCGGCAGCGTGTAGTCAAGCTGTGCGTCGAGCGGGTAGAACGGCGCGACCGAGTCCGGTCCCTTCGGCTGCAGCCAGAACTGCACGTTGTGTGCGTCGGCGAAATCGCGCAGCAGCTGTTCGTCGGCGGCGTTGATCGGCTCCAGCACGCGCAGCACAAGCGCCGTCACCGACTCGCCCACCGCGAGTTCGATCTGCGGCATGCGATCGCGGATGGACAGCGCTTCGACCAGACGACGCATCGGCACCAGCATCGCCGACACATGCGGCGGCAGCACTTCGCAGCTCGTCATGTCGGCCACGAAGCTGCTCTTCTTTTCGTGGAAGCCGACCAGCACGCCGCCCTTCTTCTCGATGTCCCGCACGGTCAGACGCGCACGATACCGATAGCCCCACGACGGCCCGTGAATCGGCCGGAACACCGTTTCGGGGCGCAGCTTCGCGAGATGCAGGAGATTGTCTTCGAGCACGCGCTGCTTGACGGCGATCTGCGCGCGGATATCCAGATGCTGCATCGAGCAGCCGCCGCACGTGCCGAAAAACTGGCACTGCGGTTTCGTGCGGATCACGCTTTCGCGCAGCACGTCGACGACCGTTGCCTGCTCGAACTTTGGCTTCTTCCGGTAACTCAAATAGGTGACACGCTCGCCTGGCAGTGCGCCTTCGACAAAAATGACCTTCCCCGGCTCGCCGTCTTCATTGACCGTACGGCCGACGCCGCGCGCTTCCATGTCGAGCGAGTCGATTTCGAGAATGGGGGCAATAACAGGCACGTCACCTGCGGCCGTTCTGGCGGACGCGGACGCGAAGCGGTTTCTACGCGAGCGATGATGGGCAGTTCGAGACACCTGCGGCTTCCTGACAGACTTGTGGGGAAAGGCGAGATTGTAGACGAACCGCAACCTGCACCGGAGATTTGACAATGTGGCTGATCAACTGGAATGTGCAGTGGGGACGCAGCGCGGACGGCAAGGTCGACCTCGCGCATACACTCGATGAGGCGCGCCGTCTTGCCGATTTCGACGTACTGTGCCTGCAGGAAATCACGCGCGGCTTCAGCGCGCTGGCCGGGCATCCGGGCGACGACCAGTTTGCCGAGCTCGCTCGCCTGTTGCCCGGGTATGCGGTGCTGGAAGCGATCGGCGCTGATTTGCCAGCGGTGCCTTCGGGTGTTTCGGGTACATCGGGTGCGCTGAAGGCGACAGACGCGGCCGGCGCGTCAGGCGCATCGCGGCGTCGCCAGTTCGGCAACGCGCTGGTTACGCGGCTGCCGGTCGAGCGTGTGATCCACCACACGTTACCGTGGCCAGCCGATCCGGCCGCGCCGTCGATGCAGCGCGTCGCGCTCGAAGCCGTGCTGGACGCGCCGGGCGGCGCAGTCCGCGTGCTGGTAACGCACCTGGAGTTTTACTCGTTGCCGCAACGGCTCGCGCAGGTCGACGAACTGCGGCGGCTTCAGCTGGAAGCCGTCGACCACGCGAAGCACCCGGCGGCGGCCGAAGGCGCCATCGGCCCGTTCACTGCGAGTGGACGGCCGGTCAGCGCACTCGTCTGCGGCGACTTCAACAGTGCGTTCGAGAGCGAGGCCTATCAGCGGATGCTGGAGCCGCTGCCGGGCAGCCCGGCGTTCATCGACAGCTGGACGACACTGCATCCCGGCGCGACGCCGCCACCGACTGCCGGCGTCTACGACACGGTGCAGTGGAAGAACGGTCCGCTAACCTGCGATTTCGTGTTCGCGACGGAAGATCTGAGCGGCCGTCTGCGCAGCTGTGAGATCGACGGCGCGACGCGCGCATCGGATCATCAGCCGATCGTGCTTGAACTGGATTAAGGATGCGTTCGTGCGCCACCTTCTACCCAAACGCCGCCAGGTACTCAGCCCAATGCGCCGCCGGTTCCTGCGCGAGCGCGTTTTTGACGAGATTGATTTCGTCGTCGTACTCCGCGGCTGAAAAGCCACCGCGCAGCAACTGGAACCGGCAATACAGCAGATACGTGTTGACGACGTCCGTCTCGCAATAATTGCGGATTTCCTCGATGCGCCCCTGCTGGAACGCGTGCCACACCTGGCCGCCGTCCATCCCGAGCTTGCCGGGAAAGCCGCACATCTTCGCGAGCGCATCCAGCGGCGCATTGGCGCGCGCCTGGTACATCGCGAGCACGTCCATCAGATCGGTGTGACGTGCGTGATAGCGGCTGATGTAGTTATTCCACTTGAAATCGCGATCGTCCTCGCCGAGATCCCAGAAGCGCGACGCCGGAATGCCGTTGACCAGCGCCCGGTAGTTAAGCACCGGCAGGTCGAACCCGCCGCCGTTCCATGACACCAGTTGCGGCGTGTACTTCTCGATCACCCGATAGAACGACTGGATCAGCGCCGGCTCGCCATCGGCCAGCGTACCGAGCGAGCGCACGCGAAACCCCGCGTTGTCACGAAACACACACGAAATTGCCGCAATGCGCTGCAGATGGTGCGGCAGGAAATCGTTGCCCGTCTTCTCGCGACGCGCGGCGAAGGCGTGTTCGGCGACTTCGTCGTCGGTGAGCGTGGCGGGGAGTCCTTCGAGACGGCGAATGCCGGCGACATCGGGAATCGTCTCGATGTCGAAAACAAGAATGGGTGTCATCAGGTTATAAGACGGCGTCCTTGCGAACACCGTTAGAGGCGAAGAACCGCTTCAGGCGCACCAGCGCTTCCTGCTGGATCTGGCGCACGCGTTCGCGGGTCAGGCCCATTTCGTCGGCGAGCTCTTCCAGCGTGGCCGGCTCGATGTGATTCAGGCCGAAGCGGCGCTCGATCACATGACGGTGCTTGTCCGACAGCCGCGCGAGCCACGCCCGTGTCAGCGTTTCCAGCTCGCGGTGCTGCACCTCGGCATCCGGCGACTGGCTCTGGTCGTCGGACAACAAGTCGAGCAGGCTGCTGGCCGGATCGAGATCGAGCGGCGCGTCGAGCGATGCCGTGTGCTCGTTCAGCGCGAGGATGTCAGTGACTTCGTCGGTGGTTTTGCCGGTCAGATAGGCGATGTCGTCGATGCTGGCGTCACGGCGGTCCGCCGCTGCGCCGGCATTCATCGAATTCTTTTCCAGATGGCGCTTCGCGCGCAGCACCTGGTTCAGTTCGCGGATCACGTGAACCGGCAGCCGCACGGTACGCGCCTGGTTCATGATCGCGCGCTCGATGCTCTGGCGAATCCACCACGTGGCGTAGGTCGAAAAGCGGAAGCCGCGCGTCGGATCGAATTTTTCGATCGCGTGCATCAGGCCGAGATTGCCTTCCTCGATCAGATCGAGCAGCGGCACGCCGCGATTCAGATAGCCCTTGGCAATACTGACGACGAGCCGCAGGTTGCGCTCGATCATCACCTGCCGCGCCTCGAATTCGCCGGCCTTGGCGAGCCGCGAATAACGCTGCTCTTCCTCGACAGTCAAGAGCGGCTTGACGCTGATGCGGTTGAGGTAATGCTGGATGGTGTCGGCGGTGAGTTCCGCCTGAAGCAGTGCGCGAAAGTCGTCCGCGTCGGGCACGGAATCGTTTGCGCCCTCGCGCGCGTCGCCGGCCTCTTCGGCGCCGGCCTGACGTTCGTCAAGGTCGGCGGCGTTGTCGATTTCGTCCGCGCTGTCTTCGTCGTTCACAGCGCCGCCTTCCTCCACCGAAACAGGCGTGGCACGGCTGACTGTCTCAGTTCCGGCTTGCTGCGGGCGGCGCTTCGATTTCGGCATGGTCGTATCGCTTATTGCGGCGGCAAATACTTCAGTGGGTCGACAGGCTTGCCCTGCCGGCGAACTTCGAAATGCAACATCACGCGGTCCGAATCGCTGTTGCCCATCTCGGCAATCTTCTGCCCTCGGGATACAGCGTCACCCTCTTTTACCATCAAAGCACGGTTATGTGCATATGCGGTGAGATAAGTCGCGTCATGCTTGATGATAATGAGATTGCCGTATCCGCGCAGCCCATTTCCAGCATAAACGACACGACCGTCTGCCGAAGCCTTTACCGCATCGCCCGCCGCACCGCCAATATTCACGCCTTTGTTCTTCGAATCGTCGAAGGTGCCGAGGATCGGACCGCGCACCGGCCATGCAAACGCAACGTTGCCGTTCGCGGCAGCGTTGGCATCGCTTGCGGAGGCTTGCGGCGTCGCGACCGGCGGCGTCGTGGCCGTCAGGCCCGAGCCGTAGACCGGCGGCGCGGCGGTGACACCCGTCGTCACACCTGAGGTGCCCGCGGTACCTGGTGCCGCGCCGTTGAGCGGCGTGGCCTGCACACCGCCACCACCAATCGGCGACGTAGCGACGCCCGGCGTCAGCGCGGCGACGTTCGCACCCGGAGGCGCGACGCGCAGCAACTGGTCGACTTCGATCTGGTTCGGGTTGGTGAGGTTGTTCCAGTTCGCGATGTCGCGATAGTTCTGGCCGTTCTCCAGCGCGATCCGGTACAGCGTATCGCCTGGCTTCACACGGTAGTAACCCGGAGGCGGCGGTCCGAGCGGCACGGCCGGCTGCGTCGCCGACGTGCCGGCCTGCGTGCCGATCGCGCCCGTACCGGAGCGGTCGACGACGGGCGCGGCGTCAAAGCGCGTCGCGCAGGCCGTCAACAGGGAGAGCGCGACCACGCAGGCGCTACGCCGGGCTACGGTCATGACGGTCGAGTCGTTCAGGCTGGTTGTTTGCATCGCGCGCAACATACTCATCGGTTTCAGATCACTCCGGATTTTAAGGGTACAAAGAAAACGCGATCAAGCCGCGACTCGCGCCACTGCGCGGGCCCGGTGCGCTCGACGAGCGTCAGCACCTGCGACTGCCCTTCCTGCGAGCCAACCGGCGCGACGAGCCGCCCGCCGATCGCAAGCTGTTCAAGAAGCGCGTGCGGCACATCGAGACCGGCGGCGGCAATCACGATCGCATCGAACGGCGCGACGGCCGGCAAACCGATGCGTCCGTCGCCGTAATGCAGACGGATGTTCGGAATGCGCAATGGCCGCAGATTGGTCTTCGCACGTTCGAAGAGCGGCTTGATACGTTCAATCGAATAGACATCGCGTGCGACCTGGCTCAGCACGGCCGCCTGATAGCCACAGCCAGTGCCGATTTCCAGCACGCTCGCAAGCAGCCGGCCCGCCGCGGCCAGCTCGATCATGCGGGCCACGACGGACGGCTTCGAGATTGTCTGGTGATGACCGATCGGCAGCGCCGCATCTTCGTAGGCCTGAGTCGCGAGACCGGGATCGACGAACATGTGGCGCGGCACAACCGACATCGCCTTCAGCACACGCTGATCGCTCACGCCGTTAGCCCGCAGGCGTTCGACCATCCGCTCGCGAACGCGTTCCGAGGTCAGCGCCATTGCGCTGTTCAGCGCGACGTTCGGTGCTGCGGTGCGCTCGGAACGCGGCGCGGCCAGTTTTATCTGAGACGGTTTGACCGGCGATGCTTTTAACTGCGCCGGTTTGATGGCCGCGGGTTTGACTGCTGCCGGTTTGACGGTCGCGGGTTTCACTGTCGCCGGTTTGACGATCGCTGTGTGCACTGCGGCAGATCTGGCGATCGCAGGTTTAGTTGTCGCAGGTTTGGCGATGGCCGGCTTGCTGGCCAGCGGTTTGACGGTCGCGGGCGTGGCGTTCGCCGGTTTAATGATCGAGGGCCTCGCGATCGCGGGCTTCACTGCCGCGGGCGTTGCGGTCGAATGCTTCGTTGCAGCAGGGCTTGCGACCACCGGCTTGATGCCTGCCACCGCGCGCGTTTCACCAGGCCGGCCCTCGGACCGGCGCGGCTCACGCACGAGATCGGCGAGACCGAGCGGAAAGCGCTTTGCGCGCTCGCTGGTCATGAAGCGCCGCTCCCGGCGCGCGCCCAGTCGCGCGCCGCGGGCAGCATCTGCGTGTGGGTCAGGTCGAGTTGCAGCGGGGTGATCGAGACATGGCCATTCGCAACCGCGTGAAAATCGGTGCCTTCACTCGCGTCGCGCGCGCTGCCGGACGGGCCGATCCAGTAGATCGGTTCACCGCGCGGGTTTTTCTGGCGGATCACCGGCTGCGACGGATGGCGCTTGCCCAGCCGCGTCACCTGCCATTCGCGCAACTGGTCGTAAGGCAGATTCGGAATATTGACGTTCAGCAACGGATGGCCCGGCAGCGGATGATCGAGATAATGCGCAACGATTTCCGCAGCGACGCGCGCGGCGTCTTCGAGATGCACCCAGTCTTTGTCGACAAGCGAAAACGCGATGGCCGGCACGCCGAACATGATGCCTTCGGTCGCGGCGGCGACGGTGCCTGAATAGAGCGTATCTTCGCCCATGTTCTGGCCGTTGTTGATGCCCGACACGACGAGATCCGGCGTGTGATCCAGCATGCCGGTCATCGCGATGTGCACGGAGTCGGTCGGCGTGCCGTTGACGTAGTAGAAACCATTCGCCGAGCGCAGCACCGAAAGCGGCCGCGACAGCGTCAGCGAGTTCGACGCGCCGCTGCAGTTCTGCTCCGGCGCCATCACGGTAACGTCGGCGAGCGGCTTCAGCGCGTCGTAAAGCACGGCGAGGCCGGGCGCCAGATAACCATCGTCATTACTGAGTAGGATTCGCATGCGGCGATTGTAACCGAGGAACTATGCGATGAAACACGGCACGCAGACGTCCTTCCGGCCGATGCGCAATACACGGCGCGGCTGCACGGGAATCGCACGGTCGTTCGGGTTGATTTACACTCGGATGATTATGCGTAGCCACAATCGATAAGGAGACACGATGCGCGCAATTCGCTGTAGTCAATATGGTCCGCCGGAGAGCCTGACCGTCGAAACGCTTCCCGATCTCGAGCCGCAAGGCGATCAGGTCGTGATCGACGTCAAGGCGGCCAGCGTCAATTTTCCGGATGTGCTGATCATCGAGAACAAATATCAGATGAAGCCGCCGCTGCCGTTCACGCCGGGTTCGGAAGTCGCAGGCATCGTGCGCGCGGTCGGTGCCGACGTGCGGAATTTCAGACCCGGACAGCGCATCGTCGCGTTCACGGGTTCAGGCGCGTTCGCCGAGCAGGCGGTGGCGCCCGCCTCCGCCTGCGTGCCGCTTCCCGACGATGCCGATTTTGCTGTGGCGGCTGCGTTCACGCTGGCGTACGGCACGTCGCACCACGCGGTCGTCGATCGCGCGCAGCTGAAGGCCGGTGAAACCCTGCTCGTGCTGGGCGCGGCAGGCGGCGTGGGCCTCGCCGCGGTCGAGATCGGCAAGGCGCTCGGCGCGCGCGTGATCGCGGCTGCGTCGACGGACGAGAAGCTCGCGATCTGCGTTGAACATGGCGCCGACGCGACGATCAACTACACCCGCGACGATCTGCGCGAACGCATCAAGGCGCTCACCGATGGCAAGGGCCCGGATGTGATCTACGACCCTGTCGGCGGCATTTATTCAGAACCGGCGTTTCGCAGCATCGGCTGGCGCGGACGGTACCTGGTCGTCGGCTTCGCGAACGGCGAGATTCCGAAGCTGCCGCTTAACCTGACGCTGCTGAAAGGCGCAAGCATCGTCGGCGTGTTCTGGGGCGACTACGCGCGTCGCGAGCCGCAGAACAATGCCGCAGGCTTCGAGCAGATGCTCGGCTGGATGAAAGCAGGCAAGCTGCGTCCGCATATTTCGGCGCGCTACGCGCTCGAAGACGCGCCGCGCGCGCTGCGTGACATGGCTGAACGCCGCGTGATCGGGAAGATCGTCATCACGCCCTGAAGCGTCCTGAAGCGTTACGTTCGAAAACGGCCGGAAACGAAAACGGCACGCGATCCGTCGATCCGTCGATCGCGCGCCGTTTTTCTTTTTGTTGTCCTGCTTTCTCTCAGGCTTTTTACAGCTTCTCGGTTTCACCACTCTTCGGTTGCCACTTCATCAGACGACGCTCCGCCACGCCGACGATCCCATCCAGGATCAGCGCGAACGCCGTCAGCACAAGAATGCCGGCGAACACGGTGTTGATATCGAACGTGCCTTCAGCCTGCAAGATCAGATAGCCCACGCCGCGCGCCGAGCCGAGATATTCGCCGACCACCGAGCCGACGAACGCCAGTCCCACCGCCGTATGCAGGCTCGAAAACACCCAGCTCATCGCGCTCGGCAGATAGACATTGCGCAACAGCCGCTTGCGATTCGCCCCGAGCATGCGCGCGCTGGCGAGCACGACCGGACTCACTTCCTTCACGCCCTGATAGACGTTGAAGAACACGATGAAGAACACCAGCGTCACGCCAAGCGCGACCTTCGACCAGATACCAAGCCCGAACCACACACCGAAAATCGGCGCGAGAATCACGCGCGGCATCGAGTTCGCGGCCTTGATGTACGGATCGAACAACGCGCTCGCCATCGGTGACAGCGCGAGCCACAGTCCTATACCCAGGCCGAAGATCGTGCCGAACGCGAACGCGAGCACGGTCTCGATCAGCGTGATCCACAGATGCAGATAGATCTCCCCGCTCGAGAACCACTCCCAGATCCGCACAAGCACCTTCTGCGGTTCGCCGAAGAAGAACGCCGCCTTGTTCGGATCGTCGAAATAGAACGCGGGCAACAGCGTCGGACTCGTCAGCACGTACCAGAGCAGAAAGCTCAGCACGAGTAGCAGCCACTGCCAGATCACCAGGTTGGCGCGATTCGGACGCACACGCTTCCACATGTCTTTTCTTTGCCCTGAACGTAGTTGTCAGTCGGTGGAAAGCCGCGCTCAGGCGGCCGTCAGTTGCTGCTGGTAGCCCTTCAGTACTTCGTCACGCAGCACGCTCCAGATCTGCGCATGCAGTTCGACAAAACGCGGATGCGTGCGAATTTCAGCGACATCGCGCGGACGTGGCAGATCGATCGTGAACTCGCCGATCGGCCGCGTGCCCGGCCCCGCCGAAAGCACGACGACGCGATCCGACATCGCAATCGCTTCGTCGAGATCGTGCGTGATGAAGAGCACGGCTTTGCGCTTCGCGGCCCACAGGTCGAGCAGTTCGTTTTCCATCAACTGGCGCGTCTGGATATCGAGCGCGGAGAACGGCTCGTCCATCAGGATGATGTCGGGGTCGAGAATCAGCGTCTGCGCCATCGCGACGCGCTTTCTCATCCCGCCCGACAGCTGATGCGGATAGCGGTCGCCAAAGCCGCCGAGACCGACGCGCTTCAGCCATTCATCGGCGCGCCTGCGTGCTTCGTTGAGTGGAACGTTGTGGAACGTCAGGCCCGCCATGACGTTGTCGATTGCGGAGCGCCACGGCATCAGCGCATCGGCCTGGAACATGTAGCCGGCGCGACGGTTGATGCCCTTCAGCGGTTCACCGAACACCGTCACCTCACCCGACGAGGGTTCGAGCAGGCCGGCGCCCACGTTCAGCAACGTCGACTTGCCACAACCCGTCGGCCCGACGACCGACACGAATTCGCCCGGCGCGATACGCAGCGTCGTGTCCTTGACGGCGGTGTAACGCTGCGAACGGTCGTCGCGCGCAGCGAACGTGCAGGTGATGTTTTCGAGCGCCAGTGCGGCAACGGTCATCGTTCGACTCGCTTCTTCGAATACGTTGAGGATCGTGCGGGCGGCGAGCTTCCGTTGAAGACGCCCGCCTCGTCACGCACGCGCGACAGTGCTACGCCTTGACGGTCGTGAGCGCCTTCTTGACGAAGTCGTTGGTCCACGTCTTCGACAGATCGATCGGCTTGCCCTTGATCGTGTCGTCAAACGTCTGCAGTGTTTTCAGCGACGTCGCGGGACCGTCGGCCGGCATCAGACCATCCGGCGACATAGCCTCTTTCACGTGCTGCCACGCATCGAGATACAGCGCGCGGTCACCGAGCAGATACGCTTCGGGCACGGTGTTGATCAGCTCGCTGCCTGTCGCCGTCTGCAGCCACTTCAGCGCGCGGACCATCGCGTTGGTCAGTGCCTGCGTCGTGCCCGGATTCTTCGTGATGAAGCTTTGCGACGCGTACAGGCAGCCCGCCGGCATGTTGCCGCCGAACACCGTCCGCGTGTCGTTGAGCGTGCGCGTATCGGACACCACGCGGATATCGCCCGAGCGTTCGAGCTTCGTCATCACCGGATCGAGATTGGCGATTGCATCGATCTGACCAGACTGCAACGCCGAGATCGCGCCTGCGCCCGCGCCCACACCGATGAACGACACGTCCTTCGCCGTCAGGCCGGCTTTCGCGAGCACGAAGCTCGCCATGATCGACGTCGATGAGCCCGGCGCGGTCACGCCGATTTTCTTGCCTTTGAGATCGGCGATGGTCTTGTAGTCAGGCATCGCTTTCTTCGACACGGCGAGCACGATCTGCGGCGCGCGCCCTTGCAGAACGAACTCGCGGAACATCTGGCTTTTCGCCTGCAACAACAGCGTGTGTTCGAACGCACCGGACACCACATCCGCGCTCCCGCCGACCGCGGCCTTCAACGCCTGCGAGCCGCCCGCGAAATCGGAGATTTCGATGTCGAGGCCTTCGTCCTTGAAGTAGTTGCGACGCTCCGCGATGGTGAGCGGCAGGTAATAGAACAGGTTCTTGCCGCCGACGGCGATCGACACCTTCGTCGTTTCAGGTTTGCCCTGCGCGAAGGCAGGCGATTTGCCGGCGAGCGCGGCGCCAGCGAATGCGGCCGAGCCGGTCAGGAACGTTCTGCGTTGCATCCTGGAGTCTCCGTCCTCGTTGTGTTTTTTTGCACCCGGCCCCGTGTGCCGGGTTCTTGCGGACCTTATGCCGGTCCGCTGTGTGTTGCTTTCTTCCTTCGCCTCGCGTGCATACGCGTCGGCTCGAATCAGCCCAACTCAGACGATCTGTTCCGCATGCAGCCGGGCAATGTGGTCTGCATCATAACCTAGCGAATGAAGGACTTCATCGGTATGTTCACCCAGTTCCGGGCCCAGCCATCGCGTTTCGCCCGGCGTTTCCGAGAGCTTCGGCGTGACGCCAGGCAGTGTGATCTCGACGTCGTCCTGCCATTTGAAGCGCTGGATCATCTGGCGCGCGAGAAACTGTGGATCGGTGAACATGTCGGCGACGCTGAAGATGCGGCCGACCGGCACATCGGCGGCGTTCAGCACCGCGAGCGCCTCGTCGATCGTGCGCGTGGACAGCCACGCGGCAATTGCGCCGTCGATTTCCTGCGTGCGCGGCACGCGGCCGTCGTTCTGCGCGAGGCCCGGATCGTTCGCGAGGTCTTCGCGATCGATCGCGATCATCAGGCGTTTGAAGATCGGATCACTATTACCGCCGATTACGATGCTGCCGTCACGACACGGATAGGTATTCGACGGCACGATGCCCGGCAGCGATGCGCCGGTGCGCTCGCGGACCATGCCGTATACGCCGTATTCCGGCACGACGCTTTCCATCATGTTGAAGACGGCTTCGTACAGCGCGACGTCGACGACCTGCCCTTTGCCGCCGTTCACCTGCTTGTGATGCAGCGCCATCAATGCACCGATCACGCCGTGCAGCGCTGCGATCGAATCGCCGATCGAAATGCCGATGCGTGGCGGCGGCAGATCGGGATAACCCGTGATATGACGCAACCCGCCCATTGATTCAGCGATCGCGCCGAAACCCGGACGGTCGCGATACGGCCCGGTCTGGCCGTAACCCGAAAGCCGAACCATCACAAGACCAGGATTTTCCGCCGACAGCACGTCATAACCGAGCCCGAGCTTTTCGAGCAGCCCCGGCCGGAAATTTTCGATGACGATATCGGCTTCCTTCGCGAGACGCCGGACGATTTCCTTGCCCTCTTCGGCCTTGAGATTGATCGTCACCGACTTCTTGTTGCGCGCCTGCACGGCCCACCACAGCGATGTGCCGCCCACTTCCGGATAGAGCTTGCGCCACTTGCGCAGCGGATCGCCGCCCTTGGGGTCTTCGATCTTGATGACGTCCGCACCGAACTCGCCCATGAAACGGGCCGCAAACGGACCTGCGATCAGCGTGCCGAGTTCGAGCACCTTGACGCCCGCGAGCGGGCCAGTGGTTACGCTCATGTGTCTCCTTCTGTATTGCTGGGTCTGCGGCAGGTGTTCGCTCCTGACGTTCGCGTTGTGCGGCAAACGCCGTGCTACATCGAACGCCGGTCGAGCATCGCGCGGGCGATGGTGCCTGCGTCCACGTATTCGAGTTCACCGCCGACCGGCACGCCGCGCGCAAGACGCGTCACGGACAGGCCGCGCGCCTTCAGCGTCTGGCCGAGGTAATGCGCGGTCGCTTCGCCTTCATTGGTGAAATTGGTTGCGAGCACGACTTCCTTGACGATGCCATCCGACGCGCGCCTCACCAGCCGGTCGAAGTGGATCTCCTTCGGGCCGATACCGTCGAGTGGACTGAGCCGCCCCATCAGCACGAAATAGAGGCCGCGATACGTCATCGTCTGTTCGAGCATGATCTGGTCGGCAGGCGTCTCGACGACGCACAGCAACGTTGGATCGCGCGCTTCATCGAGACAGACCTCGCAGATCTGCGCCTCGGTGAACGTGTTGCACTTCTCGCAGTGCTGGAGATGTTCGGTCGCGAACAGCAGCGAGCGGCCGAGCTTTTCGGCGCCGTCGCGATCGTGCTGCATCAGGTGATACGCCATGCGTTGCGCGGACTTCGGCCCGACTCCGGGTAGCGCGCGCAGCGCTTCGACGAGCGCCGACAGGGCGGAAGGTTGTTTCATGCGAAATCGGCGTCGTCGAAAGGGGTGAAACGAAAGTGCTGCGGGTGCTGATCGTACCGATCGTGCTGTGCGCCGTGCTGGCGCGGCACGATCAGAACGGCAGCTTGAATCCCGGCGGCAACGGCAGACCCGACGTCATGCCACCCATCTTCTCCTGCGCGGTGGCTTCGGCCTTGCGGACTGCGTCGTTGAACGCAGCGGCGACGAGGTCTTCGAGCATGTCCTTGTCGTCGGCGAGCAGGCTTGGGTCGATCGACACGCGGCGCACGTCGTTCTTGCACGTCATCGTCACCTTTACGAGACCTGCACCCGACTGTCCCTCGACTTCGATCAGGGCAAGCTGCTCCTGCATCTTCTTCATGTTTTCCTGCATCTGCTGGGCTTGTTTCATCAGCCCGGCGAGTTGACCTTTCATCATGGCATGCTCCTTCGTGATCGTTTGAAATTCAGGGAACTGGCGACGGGTTTTTCGTGATCCGGCGCCTTATGGAGTATTCGAGTGTGTTCGATGCGTCTGGTTTAATGCGGGGCGGACGCGCTGCCGGCAGCGCCCTGCCCGGCTTCGGGCGCGATCGGCCGGATCGAATCCGGCACGATGCTCGCGCCGAAATCGCGGATCAGCGATTGCACAAACGGGTCCTGACGAATCTCGCGCTCGGCGTCCTGCTGACGCTGTGCGCGCGCGGCGGCGTCGAGCGCGGCGGCCGTGCGGCGCGCCGGGCCCACTTCAACCTGCACGTCGATCGCTTTACCGAGCCGCTCGGCCAGCGCTGTTTTCAACCTGGCGACCTGCGCAGCGTCCGCGTATTGCGGCACCGGAACGTTCAGCTTGAGCGTCGTGCCGTCGAGCGACATCAGTTCGCTGTTGAACGCCAGTTGATACGAAATGCCCTTCAGCGGCAGGCCGGCTGCGAGCGCGGTCCAGTCGCCTTCGAAGCCAATTGCATCGAGCGGAATGGCCGGCGGTAGCGGACGCGTGTCGACGACCGGCGCGGGCTCTTTCGCCGCGGGCGTCAGACGGACGTCGTCGGGGCCGCTGTCGAAGACCGGCATGTAGTTGTCGTCGGGCGGCCCAAAAAACGCTTCGTCCGACGCGACCGGCATGTAATCGTCCGGCGGAATGTCGTCCCACGGCGGGACGGACGAACCGCTCTGCGTGTCATTGCCGCGTGGCTGTTGCTGCGGCTCTACGCGTGCGGGTGCGGCTTCCTGCGCGCGGCGCGGTGCGCCTGGCGTCGGCACCGGGACGTTGACACGCGGCGCGGCGGGCTTCGGCGCGGGCGCCGGTGCGGCTGGCGCGGCGGTGCGGCCACGCTCGGACGACACCTTCAGGCCCGCGCTGCGCAGCACGTCGAGCGCCGCGCTCGCGCCGCCGGCGCGACGCGGTGCGGCTGCAGGCGCCTGCTGTTGCGTCGGCGTATCTGGCGGACGGGCGTTTTCGTTTTCCCCGGCGTTCGAGGTCAACGTGGAGGCGGTACCAGTGATTTCAGACGCAGGTGCCGGAGATGTGGCAACGGGCGAGCCGTCGCTGTCCTGATGCGCAGCCGTCGCGGGCGTTGCCGCAATTCCGGCGCTTGAGGCATCGGCGTGATCAACCGGGATTGACGACGCCGCAACGCGCGTTTCCTCGCGCGAATCCTGCTTCAGCGTGACGCTGCCGGCCTCATCGCCGACGTCGGCTGGCGCGGACTGCGCCCCGGCGGCATCGCCGGCCTGTTCGCCCGACGCCGCTCCCCGCGCCGGCACCCCGTCGGCAACCGCCGGTACGGGTGACGACGCATCCGGCATGGCGACGACGCTTGCGGTCCCCGACGCCGGCAACGATGCCTTCGGCGCAGCCGGCATGGAATCTTCGACACGCACTGCCGGTCGCGCGCTGATGTCAGGTTCGATCTTCGCCGGTTCGCGACGCTCTGGCGCGACCGGGCGTGACGAAGCGGCAGCACCTGGCGCCACTGCGTCAGCAGCCGCGCGTACAGCATTCGCAGCGACGCCCTGCTGGGCCGCAACCGCCGGCGCCGCAGCACGCGAGCCCGACGCGGCACCGGCCGCAGCCGACCGCGAAGCAGGCGCCACACCGCCTCCGCCGCCACCATTGGGCGCGGGCTCGAACGCCAGCATCCGCAACAGCGTCATGGTGAAACCGGCGTATTCGTCGGGCGCTAGACCGAGTTCGTTTCGCCCCACCGTCGCGATCTGATAGAAAAGCTGGACCTGCTCCGGGCTCAGCGTATCGGCGAAGCGGCGGATATCGCCCGCTTCCGGCCATTCGTCCAGTACCGACGACGGCGCAAACTGCGCCCAGCCCACCCGATGCAGCAGACTCGCCAGATCCTGCAGCGCCGTCGAAAACGACAGGCTGCGCAGCGCCATTTCATCGGCGACCGCGAGCACGCCCACACCATCGCCCGCTGCGAGTGCATCGAGGAGACGAATCAGATAACTCTGGTCGAGTGCGCCGAGCATGCCGCGCACGGCTTCCTCGGTGACCTGATTGGCCGAATAGGCGATCGCCTGATCGGTCAATGAAAGCGCGTCGCGCATCGAGCCATCGGCCGCGCGCGCAAGCAGGCGCAGCGCCTGCGCTTCAGACGGAATCTTTTCTTCGCCGAGAATCCGCTCGAGATGCGACACGATGTGTCCGGCCGGCATCTGCTTCAGATTGAACTGCAGACAGCGCGACAGCACCGTCACAGGAATCTTCTGGGGATCGGTCGTAGCAAGGATAAATTTGACGTGCGAAGGCGGCTCTTCCAGCGTCTTCAACATCGCGTTGAAGGCGTGATTCGTGAGCATGTGCACTTCGTCGATCATGTAGACCTTGAAGCGCGCATCGACCGGCGCATAAACAGCGCGCTCGAGCAGCGCCGCCATTTCGTCGACGCCGCGATTACTCGCCGCGTCCATCTCGACATAATCGACGAAGCGGCCCTCGTCGATCTCGCGGCACGCACGGCAGACGCCACACGGCGTGGCAGTCACACCGGTTTCGCAGTTGAGCGCCTTGGCAAAGATGCGCGACAGCGTCGTCTTGCCGACGCCGCGGGTTCCGGTAAACAGATAGGCGTGGTGAAGACGCCCGCCGTCGAGCGCGTGCGTGAGCGCGCGCACCACGTGCTCCTGTCCGACGAGCGACGCGAAATCCTTCGGCCGCCACTTGCGTGCGAGAACTTGATAGGTCATCCGGAAATTGTATCAGCAACGATGACGCACAAAGACGAATCGGAAAGACGCGACGACGCGCTACCGCTTCATTGTATTTCGCTAACGACGCGATAGAGAAAACCGTGGAAAACAGGAGAGAAAAACAGAACAGCTGGAGATAACCAGACGTACAGCCAGACGAACAACTGGGAGAACAACGAACAGCAGAAAAGAGGAAGGTGACGAGCCCGACCCTCGGCACTGGCGGAAAACGGCTGTGGCTGCTTCGTTCCCGACCTGACCAGGTTGACCATCCCTCCATGCGAGGAGGCCCGTCACGAAGCATTCTATCACCGGTCGTCGCATAACGCGACTCCCGATGAAGGCGAAATGCATGACTACCGGGTTGCAGCAGGGTTGCGGTCGCGCCCGCAGCGCTCTTGCGTTTACGACCGGCGTCACCAGATACGCCTCGAAGCAGCACACCTGGGACACACGTGGTGACACGCGTATTGGCCTGCCGGCATCACTACTATCAGCGTCGGCAACGCATAGCGATTTAGGCTAAACTGGCGTACGAATGACCCGCAAAGTCATGGTCGTGGCGCCTCCATCGGGTAGTGCCGAAGGGTGCCCTGCCGGGCGATGAATGCGGCGAGGCGAACAGAAGTTTTCCTGGTTTGATGTATCGTGGCGACCAATCAAGGCGGGCCCCGATCCGATAGAGGTATTCATACAATGAGCGAACAAATCAAGCATATCAGCGACGCATCGTTTGAACAGGACGTCGTGAAATCCGATAAACCCGTGCTCCTCGACTTCTGGGCCGAATGGTGCGGCCCGTGCAAAATGATCGCGCCGATCCTCGATGAAGTCGCGAAGGATTATGCGGATCGTCTGCAGATCGCGAAGATCAACGTCGACGAACATCAGTCGACGCCGGTCAAGTTCGGTGTGCGCGGCATCCCCACGCTGATCCTCTTCAAGAACGGCGCTGTCGCCGCGCAGAAAGTCGGCGCTCTGTCGAAATCGCAACTCACCGCGTTCCTCGACGGCAACCTTTAAGCCGGTCGTGTAACGCGCTCGTGGCGCATTGTTGTCGCCTGACAACAATGCGCCACGAGAACATGCTTTTCCGCTGCACTGGCGGAATCCGGCATGTGCTATGCTAGAATCAATTAAACGTCGAAAAGACGTGTAAGTCCCTGAGCGGTTCCGCTCACTTCTCCTCCCAGATTCCATTTCGTCGCACCTTCTCCTCCCCGGCGGGTTCTCCGTATGCATTTATCCGAGCTTAAGACTCTGCACGTGTCCGAATTGATCGAGATGGCCAATGGCCTCGAGATCGAAAGTGCCAATCGCCTGCGCAAGCAGGAACTGATGTTCGCCATTCTTAAAAAGCGCGCCAAGACCGGCGACACTATCTTCGGCGACGGCACGCTCGAAGTGCTCCCGGACGGTTTCGGCTTCCTCCGCTCGCCGGAAACGTCGTATCTCGCCAGCACGGATGACATCTACATCAGCCCGTCGCAGATCCGCCGCTTCAATCTGCATACCGGCGACACCATCGAAGGTGAAGTCCGCACGCCGAAAGACGGCGAGCGCTATTTCGCGCTGGTGAAGGTCGACAAGGTCAACGGCCAGCCGCCGGAAGCCTCGAAGCACAAGATCATGTTTGAAAACCTGACGCCGCTTCACCCGAACAAGGTGATGCTGCTCGAGCGCGAAATGCGCGGCGAGGAAAACGTCACGGGCCGCATCATCGACATGATCTCGCCGATCGGCAAGGGCCAGCGCGGCCTGCTGGTGGCGTCGCCGAAATCCGGCAAGACCGTGATGCTGCAGCACATCGCGCACGCCATCAAACAGAACCATCCGGATATCGTGCTGTTCGTGCTGCTGATCGACGAACGCCCGGAAGAAGTGACGGAAATGCAGCGTTCAGTGGCAGGCGAAGTGATCGCCTCCACGTTCGACGAACCGGCTGCACGTCACGTGCAGGTCGCCGAAATGGTGATCGAAAAGGCGAAACGTCTCGTCGAAATGAAGAACGACGTCGTGATTCTGCTCGACTCGATCACGCGTCTCGCACGTGCGTACAACACGGTCGTGCCGGCGTCGGGCAAGGTGCTGACGGGTGGTGTCGATGCCAACGCGCTGCAACGTCCGAAGCGCTTCTTCGGCGCGGCACGGAACATCGAGGAAGGCGGTTCGCTCACCATTATCGGCACAGCGCTGATCGAAACCGGCAGCCGCATGGACGACGTCATCTACGAAGAGTTCAAGGGCACCGGCAACATGGAAGTGCACCTCGAACGTCGCCTTGCTGAAAAGCGCGTCTATCCGTCGATCAACCTGAACAAGTCGGGCACGCGTCGCGAAGAACTGCTGATCAAGCCCGAAGTGCTGCAAAAGATCTGGGTGCTGCGCAAGTTCATCCACGACATGGACGAAGTCGAGTCAATGGAATTCCTGCTCGACAAGATCCGTCAGACAAAGAGCAATTCCGAGTTCTTCGACATGATGCGCCGCGGCAGCTGATTCTTCGCTGCACGCAGGTACGCTTCAGATAAAAACCGCCCGCTTTTGCGGGCGGTTTTTTTTCGCCCGAACATCCGGATCACAGCACAACCTGTACGTGAACGTTCACGTTGAACTATAATGCGGCTCAGATTCTGAGATTCCAGCGCCGCCATGTCGAGTGAAGAAAGTCCCACCCTGCTGACCGTCCGCGATGCAGCGGAACGCCTGAACGTCACGCCACGCACGCTCAAATACTACGAGGAGCGCGGGCTCGTCACGCCGACGCGCAGCGAAGGCCGCTATCGGCTGTACGACGAAAACGACCTCGAGCGTTTCGCGCGCATCCTGCGTTTCCGCGCGCTTGGCTTTTCACTGCAAGGCATCACGGAGATGCTGAAGCGCCCGCTTGAACCCGTCGAAGGCGGACGCAACCGCTACTCCACCGAATCGTTGCTTGAAATCCGTGACGCACTTGCGCAACAGGTCGATGCACTCAACGCGCGCGTCGAATCGGCGCGACGCGAACTGAAGGAAGTGCAGACGCTGAAAGCTGAACTCAGCGACGACCTCGATTACGTGCAGCGTCGGCTTGCAGGTGAAAGCGCCGATGCCCTCCTCGCACAACGCAGCGCCGCCCGCCTGAAAAGGAAGGCGCAGACACAGTCAGCTACGAAAACGAGGCTCGGCAAAAAGGACAATCCCGACGGCGAATCCGCATGAAAGCGGCGTCCCCACGCGTGCCGCTCTTCAGCGTCGCGAAGCTGCGCGGCGACTTTTTCCCGTGGGTGCTTGCCCTCGTCACCGGCCTCGATTACTTCGACAACGCGATCTTCTCTTTCTTCGCGAGCTATATCGCGGGCGGTATCAACGCTTCGCCGGATGAGCTCGTGTGGTCGTCGAGCGCGTATGCGGTGGCGGCGGTGCTGGGCATTCTGCAGCAGCAATGGTGGGTCGAGCGCTTCGGCTATCGACGCTACGTCGCCGGCTGCATGCTGCTGTTTTCGGCGGGTGCGGTTGCGGCGGCGTTATGCGAAACGTCGATTGAACTGGCGTTCGCGCGCGGCTTTCAGGGTTACTTCATCGGCCCGATGATGGGCACCTGCCGGATCCTGATCCAGATCAGTTTCACAGCGCAGCAGCGCGCCGGCGCGACGCGCGCGTTCCTCATCCTGATCGTGCTGGGCAGCGCGCTTGCGCCGCTCGTCGGGGGGCAATTCGTTGCGCATTTCGACTGGCGCGCGCTGTTCATGTGCACCGCGCCGGCCGGCGTGGTGTTCGCGGGCCTCGCACTGCTCGCGTTGCCGGACTCGGGCGATCTGCAGCCGGAACAACGCGGCGCCTCACACTTCTGGCCGTACATCATCTTCGCTTTCGCGCAAGGCGCGCTGCAGATCGTCATGCAGCAGGTGCGTTACCAGCTGTTCAGCGCATCGCCTGGGCTCATCATGCTGACGGCTGCGGGAATCGTTGGGCTCGCATGGTTCGCCTGGCAGCAGTGGCATCATCCATCGCCGCTGATGCGCCTGCATGCGCTGCGCGAGAAGACATTTCAGGTCGGCCTCGTCCTTTACATGTTCTATTACTATGAGTCGACCGGGTTCAGCTATCTGGTCTCGCGCTTTCTCGAACAGGGGCTCGGCTATCCGGTCGAAAACGCAGGACGGCTGGTCGGTGTCACGTCGTTGATTTCGTCGAGCGCGCTCTTTGTGTATCTGCGTTATGCGAAGCTGTTGCCGCGCAAGAAGTGGATCATCGTGCCGGGCTTTGCCGTCGCCGCGCTGGCCGCTGCGTGGATGGCGCATATGGCGCCCAACGTCGACCAGCGCGCGCTGATCGGTCCGTTGCTGCTGCGCGGTCTGCTGCTGCTTTTCATCGTGCTGCCGGTGGCCAATTTGACGTTTAAAATCTTCGCGATCGAGGAGTTTACGCACGGCTACCGGTTGAAGAACGTCGTCCGGCAACTGACGATCTCGTTTGCCACCGCGTCGGTCATCATCGTCGAGCAGCATCGGCAGGCGTTGCATCAATCGCGGCTCGCTGAATTCGCGAATCCGTACAATCCAGTTTTTCAGAGCACGATTGCAACGTTGACGAACGGGTTCGCTGCCGCCGGCCGTTCGATCAGCGAAGCGCACGCGCTCGCGGTGGTTCAGGTGAGCCGGATGGTGGCGCAGCAGGCGAGTTTCCTTGCGTCGCTGGATGGCTTCTATTTTCTGATCGGCGTCGCCGTTTGCGGCGGGATTTTCGCCGCGTGGCAAAAACAGATCGACTGACCGATGCTTTCGAAACTCACGCACTGGCTCGACACCCGCCGCCGCGACCGCGCGCTGCGCACGCACGCGATTCCCGACGCGCTGTGGCGAACCACACTCGATGGCCTGCCCTTTCTCGCGCATCTCGATGCCGCCGATCTCGTCCGTTTGCGCGAGCTGACCAGCCTCTTTATCGCGCAGAAGTCGTTTTCGACGGCGCACGAACTCGAACTGACCGACGCGATGACCGTCGGCATCGCGGTTCAGGCGTCGCTGCCGGTCCTGAACCTGAGCCTCGACCTGTACCGCGGCTGGGTCGGCGTGATCGTCTATCCGGGCGAATTCGTGATCCGCAAGACGGTGGAGGACGAAGACGGCGTCGTTCACGAGATCGAGCACGACGCGAGCGGCGAAGCGTGGGAAGGCGGACCCGTGGTGCTGTCGTGGGAAGACGCGCAGATGACCGACGGCACGGACGCCTATAACGTCGTCATCCACGAGTTCGCGCACAAGATCGACATGCTGACGGGCGAAGCCGATGGCCATCCGCCGCTCTTTCGACGCTGGCACGCGCCGCTCGACGCCACCGCATGGGCCGACGTGTTCGATGTCGCGTACGACCAGTTCTGCGCCAGGGTCGACGCGGTGCCTGACCGCCGCTGGGCGCGTTTCGAGCGCGACTCGCTGATCGATCCTTACGCCGCAGATCATCCGTCGGAGTTTTTCGCGGTCTGCAGCGAGGCGCTGTTTGTCCGGCCGCAGGCGTTCGAGGCCGAATATCCAGAGCTTTACCGCCTTCTGGCCCGCTTTTATCGCCAGGATCCAGCTCGGGTGGGCGCATTACTACCGGAAACCGGCCCTGCCCCGGCAAAATAGCCCGAGAAATTCGTCAAGGGACTGATTTTCTGGCATAATCGCCGTTTTTCGACCTTAGGCAAGTGGCTCGCGCCGAAGTCCGCTGCGTCGGTTCGCAACGGCACGCGGGTTGGCTACCGCCAGATTAAAGGAAAGACCATGAAAGAAGGCATTCACCCCGATTACCGCGAAGTCCTGTTCGTCGATATGTCGATCGACTTCAAGTTTGTGACGCGCTCGACCATCCAGACGCGTGAAACGGGCGAGTTCAACGGCAAGACGTACCCGCTCGCCAAGATCGAAGTGTCGTCGGAATCGCATCCGTTCTACACCGGTCAGCAAAAGATCATGGACACGGCCGGCCGCGTCGAGAAGTTCAACAAGAAGTTCGGCGCACGTGCTACGGGCAAGGCGACCAAGTAATATCGCTTCGTTACCGGCTTCGTGTTGAACGTCAGCCGGATCGATGCAAGAAAGGGCAGCGAAAGCTGCCCTTTTTTTGTCCCCATGTTTTGCCTGTCAGCGAAGGAATGACCTCGCTGGCAGGGCTTCCTTGTCATCACGCATCGCCGACTGTTGCAATATGGCTGTTGCCGCCTGCTATCCGTCGTGACGCGCGTCATGCCGCCCGTCTACAATGCCGGATGCTCAGGGCTGGCCCAGCCCGGACACGCCGTCCATCGCCCGCCAGTCCGTTTATCCGATACCGCCCATCTGCATGAGATCTGTCGTCCGTCTGACTGCCTCCGCCACCAGCGCCCTGCCGCGCTGGCTGCTGCTCACTATCTGTATCGTCTACGCGTCGTTCGGTCTGTTCGGGCGCGACCCGTGGAAGAACGAAGACGCAGCCGGCTTCGGCGTCATGTGGACAATGGCCAAAGGCACCGCGCACGACTGGCTGCTGCCGAACCTCGTCGGTAAATACATCACGTCCTACGGGCCGCTCGGTTACTGGCTCGGCGCTATTTCAATCCGCGTACTGTCGCCGTGGGTCGATGCGAGCAATGCATCGCGCGTGTTCACCGGGCTGCTGTTCTGCGCGGCCTGTGCGTTCGTCTGGTACGCCGCGTATCTGCTCGGCCGTCGCCCCGAAGTGCAGCCATTCAAGTATGCGTTCGGCGGCGAACCGGAACCGCGCGACTACGGCCGCACGCTCGCCGACGGCGCCCTGCTGATTCTGCTCGGCTGCTTCGGTCTCGCTGAACGCGGCCACGAAACCACGCCGCAACTGGCGCAATTCGTCTGTATCGCGATGCTCGTATATGGGCTCGTGCGGATGATCGACAAACCGGTACAAGGGTCGCTGCTGTGGGGCCTTTCGCTCGGGCTCGTTGCGCTGACAAGCAATCCCGTGCTGGTCGGCGCATTGCTGGTCGGCACACTGGTCATGACGCTCATCGTGCGCGAAGCGCAGCTACGCTGGCTGCTGCTCGCCGGCTTGCCGGTCGCCCTGGTGCTGTCGGTGGCGTGGCCTGTTGCGGCGCTGATTGCGTTTCCTGACGATGCCGTATGGTTCCTCAACCAGTGGGTGCACGTTAGCATCAACACCTTCGGCGGTCCGCCTGGCTCCGTGCTGCGCTACGCGCTGAAAAATCTGCCGCTCTTCACGTGGCCGGCCTGGCCGCTCGGCATCTGGGCGTGGGTCAGCTGGTCGGGGCTGCGCCGCGCACCGCACGTCGCCATTCCGGTGTCGGTCATTACTCCGCTCCTGATCCTCGTCGTGCTGCAAAGTCACTCGACGAACCTGCTCTTCATGCTTCTGCTGCCCCCGCTCGCGGTGCTCGCAGCGTTTGCGCTGCCTACGCTGAAGCGCGGCACGATCAACGCGATCGACTGGTTCGCCGTGCTGAGCTTCACGATCCTCGGCAGCTTCGTGTGGCTCGTCTGGCTCGCCGGTTTGACCGGTTTTCCGCATCCGCTCGCGCGCAATCTGGCGCGCCTCGCGCCGGGCTTCACGCCGCAGTTCAAGATCCTGTCTTTCGTGTGCGCGGTCGCCGTCACGGTCTGCTGGGTCGTGCTGGTTCAATGGCGTATCGCGCGGCATCCAAAGGTGCTCTGGCGCAGCGTGGTGCTGTCGAGCGCTGGCACGACGCTCATGTGGGTGCTGCTGATGACGCTCTGGCTGCCGGTCGTGAACTACAGCCGGACGTATAAGGATGTGGCGCAACAGATCTCGAGCCATCTGCCGGAAGACTACACGTGCATCTCGCCGGTACGGCTCGGCAACGCGCAGATCGCGACGTTCGCGTATTTCGGCCAGATGCATTTCTCGTTCGACGATGACTGCGACGTGATCCTGCGTCAGGACACGCAGGATTTCGGCGAGCCCAGCTCGATGTCGAACTTCGTATGGAAGCTGGTATGGGAAGGCCGGCGCGTCGCTGACCGCGATGAACGCTTCCGTCTGTACGTGCGCATCGACCGTCCGAAGCCGCCGGTCAAACGCCCGAACCTGCGCCAGAAACCAGGCTGACCATGTTCGCCGATGTGCGAAAAATTGCCGCGCTCGCGTGGCCCGTGCTGATCGGACAACTGGCGATCATCGCGTTTGGCGTGCTCGACACGGCGATGGTCGGCCGTTACTCGGCGATCGATCTCGCGGCGCTCGGCCTTGGCTCGTCGATCTATATCTCGGTGTATATCGGCCTGACCGGCATTCTGACCGCGTTGCAGCCGATCACCGGTCAGCTTTATGGCGCGCGGCGCTATCGCGAGATCGGCGAAGAGGTACGTCAGGCGCTGTGGCTTGCGCTCGCGTTGATGGCGCTCGGTTTCTCGATTCTCTACTTTCCAGGCCCGCTGCTGCGGATCGCGCACGCGCCGGAGGCGCTGCGCGAGCGTACCGTCGCGTATCTCCAGATCCTCTCGTTCGGGCTGCCGGCGAGCCTCGCGTTTCGCGTCTACAGTTCGCTGACCAATGCCGTGGGTCAGCCCCGACTCGTGATGATCCTGCAGGTCGGCGCGCTGCTTCTCAAGATTCCGCTCAACCTGTGGTTTATTTTTGGCGGCGCAGGTGTGCCCGCGCTCGGCGGTCCTGGTTGCGCGCTCGCGAGCACCGCGATCAACTGGACGCTTGCCAGCGTCGGCATGACGCTGATGACGCGCCTGAGCATCTTCAGCCCGTTTGCCACCTTCTCGCGCTTCTGCTGGCCCGTGTGGAAGCGCCAGGTCGCGCTCCTGAAACTTGGCATTCCGATGGGACTCTCGTACCTGATCGAAGTCACGTCATACACGTTCATGGCGCTCTTCATCGCGCGCTTTGGCACGACGACACTCGCGGGTCATCAAATCGCCGGGAATCTCGGGGCCGTGCTGTACATGACACCGCTTTCCATTGGCATCGCCTCATCGACGCTCGTCGCGCAGGCGCTAGGCGCGCAGCGTCCTGCCGCCGCACACACGCTCGCGCGGCACGGCATCTTGATGGCCTGTGCGATCGCGTGTTGCTATGGCGTGATCGTGCTCGTGCTGCGACCGTTTATCGTCGCGGGCTATACGTCGAATGCGCAGGTCGCTGCGGCCGCGATGCCGCTTGTGCTGATCGTGATCGTCTATCACGTCTTCGATGCACTTCAGATCACCACGGCCTTCGTGCTGCGCGCGTATCGCGTCGCCATTGTGCCGACCGTGATTTATGCCGTCGCACTGTGGGGCATCGGGCTCGGTGGAGGCTATCTGCTCGGCTTCGACATCGGTGGCGCAATCCCCGAATGGCTTACCGGCGCACGCGGTTTCTGGGTCGCCAATGCGTCGAGCCTCGCGATCGCGGGCATCGGCCTCGCGTTCTACTGCCGCACCATCAGCACGCGGTATCTGCGCGCCGATACACAAACGTCACACGCTGATACTGTCGCATAGCCGTATTGCGCGTGACTCCGAAGTGAAGCAAAACGCATCGCTTCTTCGTGGTGCATCTTCGTGGCACCCGGCCCTCTTCCGGTTTCGAGCACCTGTCCCGCGGCAGTAATTGTCAAATATTGCCCGCATCGATTTACTTGTCACAAATCGATGGGTATAAATCGGCGTCTTTCATAAAAAGGGCGCGCAATCTATCCTATGCTTGAAGGCAGCGCCTGCTGACTGGATGCGTCCCCCGTTCCCGGCTACTTTTTTGCCCTCAATGGAGTGCCTGCCATGCTGAAGAAGCTGTTAATGCTCTGCGTTGCTCTCGTCCTGTCTTTTTCCGCCAGCTTCGCGGCGGCTGTCGAAGTCAACTCGGCCGATCAGGCCGCACTCGAATCGGTCAAGGGCATCGGCCCGGTCCATGCGAAAGCGATCATCGATGAACGGACGAAGAACGGTCCCTTCAAGGACGCCGACGATCTCGCGACGCGCGTGAAGGGCATTGGCACCAAGTCGGTGGTCAATCTCGAAGCGGCCGGTTTGACGATCAACGGTTCGACTGCGCCGCCAAGCGGCGCGAAGGCGGCGGCACCGGCTGCGGCCACGCCGATGAGCAAGCCCGCTGCGCCGGCCGCCACGCCCGCCACTGCGTCAGCAAGCGCACCAGCAGCAGCCTCGGGCACGAAGAAGTCGAAGAAGAGCAAGGCAGCGGACGCCGCATCGGCGCCGGCTACGACTGCGGCTGCTGCGGCAAGCGCTCCGGCGGACGCATCGGACGCGAAAGCGTCAAAGAAAAAGTCGAAGAAGGCCAAGGCCGCATCCGCAGCATCAGGCGCCTGAAGTTCGACATCTGACGATCGCTCCGGCCGCATTGCCGGAGCGACCGGCGCAATCCCCGCCGCGCCCCCGCGCGGCGCATTTCACCCCGCTGGCGCGTTCATATCGTGCCGGCATTCCAGAGAGATCGCCATGAGCCTACTCGACACCATTGGTTCCCTGCTTGGTAAATCGCCCGAAGGCGGCGGCGGACAGCAGGCGTTGGTCACCACCGCGCTCGAATTCGTGAACAACCAGCCGGGCGGCCTGAATGGCTTGATCCAGCAGTTCAAGGACAAAGGCGCCGGCGACATCATCAGTTCGTGGGTCAGCAATGGCGAGAATCAGGCGATCTCGCCTGACACGCTGCATAGCGTGCTCGGTTCGGACACCGTCACGAATCTCGCGTCGAAGGCCGGCGTGGCGCCCGATCAGGTCACGGGTCTGCTCTCGCAGATCCTGCCGCACGTGGTCAACGCCGCGACACCCGAAGGTGAAGTACCCGCCGATGGCAAGCTGAACACAACGACCGTGCTCGGCGCGCTGGGTGGTCTTGCATCGTTCCTCGGCAAGGACGACAAGACCGCGTAACACATAGCAGGTCGAGCCTTCGCAGAAAGCAAAAAGGGGCAGCGAAAATTCGCTGCCCCTTTTTGTTGCTACAACGCTGGAACATGGGGCGACGCCAGGCGCCGCCCCATGTTCACTTCGTTTAATGCACGACACGCTCGAACACGAGTTTGCCGTTATCCACTTCGACCGGTATCACATCCTTCGGACCGAACCTGCCGGCCAGAATCAGCTTCGCGACCGGATTCTCGATCTCCTGCTGGATCGCACGCTTCAACGGCCGCGCGCCAAACAGCGGGTCGTAACCGACCTTGCCGATGTGTTCCAGCGCGCCGTCAGACACGACGAGCTGCATATCGAGCTTCGCGAGCCGTTCCTGCAGACGCTGCAACTGGATCCGCGCGATCGACTGGATATTCGAGCGATCGAGTGCATGGAACACCACGACGTCGTCGATCCGGTTCAGGAACTCGGGCCGGAAGTGCAGCTTCACCTCTTCCCAGACCGCGTCCTTCACTGCGTCCTGCGGCTCGCCGACCATCGACTGGATTACCTGCGACCCGAGATTCGACGTCATCACGATCACCGTGTTCTTGAAGTCCACGGTACGACCCTGGCCATCCGTCATCCGACCGTCGTCGAGCACCTGGAGCAGCACGTTGAACACATCCGGGTGCGCCTTCTCGATTTCGTCGAGCAGGATCACGCTGTACGGCTTGCGGCGTACGGCTTCCGTCAGATAACCGCCTTCCTCGTATCCGACATAGCCCGGCGGCGCGCCGATCAGACGCGCGACGCTGTGCTTCTCCATGAATTCGCTCATGTCGATGCGGATCAGATGATCTTCCGAATCGAACAGGAACGACGCCAGCGCCTTGCACAGTTCGGTCTTGCCGACACCCGTCGGCCCGAGGAACAGGAACGAACCATACGGACGGTTCGGATCGGCGAGACCCGCACGCGAACGACGGATCGCATCCGCGACCGAGCCGATCGCTTCGTCCTGACCGACGACGCGCTCATGCAGCTTCTCTTCGATCTGCAACAGCTTCTCGCGCTCGCCCTGCATCATCCGGGACACCGGAATGCCGGTTGAACGCGACACGACTTCCGCGATTTCTTCCGCACCGACCTGCGTGCGCAACAGACGCGGACGCGTCGGATTGTTCTGCTCCTGCGCTTCAGCCTGCGTAACCTGCTTCAGTTGCGCTTCGAGTTGCGGCAGTGTGCCGTATTGCAATTCCGCGACCTTTTCGAGCTTGCCCTGACGCTGCAGACGAACGATTTCGGCGCGTGTCTTCTCGATCTCTTCCTTCAACTGCGCGCTGCCCTGCACCGCCGCTTTTTCAGCCGTCCAGATTTCTTCGAGATCCGAATATTCGCGATTCAGACGCTCGATTTCTTCCTCGATCAGTTGCAGACGCTTCTGCGACGCTTCGTCCTTTTCCTTCTTGACGGCTTCGCGTTCGATCTTCAGCTGGATCAGGCGGCGGTCGAGCCGGTCCATCTCTTCCGGCTTCGAATCGATTTCCATCTTGATCTTCGAAGCGGCTTCATCGATCAGGTCGATTGCCTTATCCGGTAGAAAACGATCGGTGATGTAGCGATGCGACAGTTCCGCCGCCGCGACGATCGCCGGGTCCGTGATATCGACGCCATGGTGCAGCTCATACCTTTCCTGCAGACCGCGCAGGATCGCGATGGTTGCCTCCACAGTCGGTTCGTCGACCAGTACCTTCTGGAACCGGCGTTCGAGCGCCGCGTCCTTCTCGATGTACTTGCGGTATTCGTCGAGCGTGGTCGCGCCGACGCAATGCAGTTCGCCGCGCGAAAGCGCCGGCTTCAGCATGTTGCCTGCGTCCATCGCACCTTCGGCCTTGCCGGCGCCGACCATCGTGTGGATTTCGTCGATGAAGACGATGGTCTGGCCTTCGTCTTTCGCGATGTCGTGCAGCACGGCCTTCAGGCGCTCTTCGAACTCGCCGCGATACTTCGCGCCGGCGAGCAGCGCCGCCATGTCGAGCGACAGCACGCGCTTGCCCTTGAGCGTCTCCGGCACTTCGCCGTTGACGATGCGCTGCGCGAGCCCTTCGACGATTGCCGTCTTGCCGACGCCCGGCTCGCCGATCAGCACCGGATTGTTCTTGGTCCGACGCTGCAGGATCTGGATCGAACGACGGATTTCATCGTCGCGGCCGATCACCGGATCGAGCTTGCCGGCCCGCGCGCGCTCGGTCAGGTCGACCGTGTATTTCTTCAGCGCTTCACGCTGGCTTTCGGCGTCCTGGTTGTGCACCTGCGCGCCGCCGCGCACCGCGACGACTGCGGTTTCGAGCGACTTGCGCGTCAGCCCGTGCTGGCGTGCGAGCCGGCCCGCCTCGCCTTTGTCGTCGGCGATAGCAAGCAGGAACATCTCGCTTGCGATGAACGTGTCGTTGAGCTTTTGCGCTTCCTTGTCGGCCTGGTTGAGCAGGCCGGTGAGTTCGCGACCGATCTGCACGTTCCCGTCGGTGCCCTGCACCTGCGGCAGACGCGTCATTGCGTCGTTCAGCGCGGTTTGTAGCGTCTGCACGTGCACACCTGCACGCGAGAGCAGTGAGCGGGCCGAGCCGTCCTGCTGCGCGAGCAGCGCGGAGAGGACATGGACCGGTTCAATGTATTGATTGTCGTGACCGACAGCCAGGCTTTGCGCATCCGCCAATGCTTCCTGGAATTTGGTGGTGAGTTTGTCGATTCTCATCAAGAGACCTCCAATTTCGAATATCACCAAAATGAGGCGTTTTGTGCGGGTTTCAAGCGCCTTTTCGCGTTCGACAGGAGTTTTTTTGACGAATACACCAACAAACCGCCGACGCTCGTTTCAGCGCCGGCCTGATGCCGCTCTGGCGACCTGCGCGATCGGGACAATCTGCCCGATACCGAGCAGCGCGGCAAGTGGCGCGGCCGGTTGCGCCAGTTCGCCTATTGTGTGACGGTCGAGTTCGGCGAAAAATGCATCGCGCGCGGCTTCGAGGACGCCCTTCAGACCACATTGCGACTGAATGACGCAGCATGGCTTGCCGTCGCGCTCCGCGTGTTGCCCGGCGGCAAAACATGCGACCAGTGCAAGGTCGCGCTCGGTGGCCCGCACGATCTGACCGATCGTCAGCGATTCCGATCGCTCGACGAGCCGCAGGCCGCCGTTCCGGCCGCGTAGGGTCTCGATCCAGCCGAGTTCGCCGAGGCGCTGCACGACCTTCATCAGATGATTCTTCGAAATGCCGTACGCATCGGAAATATCCTGGATCGTCGACAGTCCATCGCGCCGGACTGCGAGGTAGAGCATCACGCGCACCGAGTAATCGGTATAGTCAGTTAATCTCATGGCAGGGGAGTTGCACTAGCGGCAAAAGCGGATGACAGCGCCAGTCCGGAGTGAACGGACGAGGACCATCACCGCGTCGGCGCGAGGGTTGTCGATCCTCTATGTACGCAATAACATGCCGCCTGGATGCGACTATTCGTGCCGGGCGCTGGAGGTTGTCACGCGACGTGCCGGGTCCCCGCGGTCGCGAGCGAGATGCGTCCACCCTGTTGTGCTTCACTCATTGCCCCGCGCCTCGCGTCCCTTGCGCGTTGACGCTTTTCACCGTGATCACCGAATGAATCCGTCCTTCCCGCCCTTGCCAGCCGCCGTGCGCGAACCCGAACCGACTGAAGACAATATCCGCGCGCTCGTCTATGCGTTCTATGACCGTGTGCAGGCCGACCCGATGCTCGGCCCGGTCTTCGAGCAGACGCTCGCCGGCAAATGGGACGAACATCTGCCGAAGATGTGTACGTTCTGGGCGAGCATCGTGCTCGGCCAGAAGGGTTACCGTGGGAACGTGCAGCAGGCGCACCAGCCGCTACCAGGGATCGAGCCGCGGCATTTCAGCCGCTGGCTCTATCTGTTCCTCGACACAGTGGAATCGCGCTATGAGCCGGCGGCGGCGGTGCGTTTCATGGAACCCGCGTTGCGTATCGCACAGAGCCTGCAACTGTCAAAGTTTGGCTGGGATTACACGATTCCGGCGGAGCAGAAGGCGCTGCTGGAACAGCTGGCGCCGCGCCGGCACAGGGATGAAGACGACGCACGTGAGAGCACGCCCCGTCGCGGCGAACCGTTTCCGACAAAAATCATAGGGCGGTCGACCGGGGATTGAGCGAACTGTGCCGGTGCTGCCGCTCGCGACGGTCCGGCGCCGCACAGCTGTGTTCGCACGGTCTCTCCGGCCACGTCCAGAAGACGGACCGATCGGCAAAACGTTGCACGAACGAGCCGTGAACAAACACGCGAGACCGCCGCGCCGCCGCTCTTATCGGGTCGCGCCGACCGGCGCCTCGCTACTCCGCATTCCCCGAATCCACACCCCACCGCGCTAGCGCGGCATCATCGGTGACGCGCGCATCGACCCAGCGCTCGCCGTGTTCGGTTTTCTCTTTCTTCCAGAACGGCGCCTGCGTTTTCAGATAGTCCATCACGAATTCGCACGAAGCGAACGCGTCGCCGCGGTGCGCGGCGGTCGTCGCGACCAGCACGATCTGGTCGAGCGGACAGAGCTTGCCCACCCGATGCACGATCAGCACTTCGATCCCCGACCAGCGCTCGCGTGCAGTAGCGACAATCGCTTCCAGCGCCTTTTCCGTCATGCCCGGGTAATGTTCGAGCTCCATCGTCTCGACCGCACTGCCGTCGTTCAGGTCGCGCACGGTACCGACGAAACACGCCACCGCGCCGACCTTCGGATTCAGCGCGCGTAGGGCGGCCACCTCGGTTGTCAGGTCAAAATCTTCAGTCTGGACGCGGACAGTCATCGATCGTCTCTCAACCGCCCGTGACCGGCGGAAAAAATGCAACTTCGCAGCCTTCGGTGATGCGCGTGCCGGCATCGGTCATCACATGATTGCAAGCCATGCGCAACGCGCGGCCTTCGGCCAGCGCCTCTGCCCACGCGCCGCCGCGCACACGCAACCAGGCGCGGACATCGCCCAGTGTGGCGACACCGTCTGGAATGACCACGGATTCGTTCGCGATGCCGACCGCCTCACGTACGCTCGCAAAATATTTCAGCTGGATCTTCATGTTCGGTCTCTGATGCCGCTAGCGACAGCGTCAGTTCAGCAATTCGGAAAAGGGGATGAACCGCACGGTTTCGCCTGCGGTAATCGTGTGATTCGGCGGATTGTCGATCAGCCCGTCCCCCCAGACTGTCGAAGTCAGCACGGCCGAGCTCTGGTTCGGAAACAGCTCGAGTCCGCCCGCCGGATTGACACGCGCGCGCAGGAATTCATTGCGCCGATCAGCCTTCGACTGCGAAAAATCGGCGCGCAACGACAACGCGCGCGGCGTCACCGTGCGCACGCCGGCGAGTCGCAGGACGAACGGGCGGACGAACAAAAGGAACGTGACGAAGCTGGAAACGGGATTACCGGGCAGCCCGATGAAAAACGTTTCGTTCGACTCCGACGCATCTGCATTTGCCTCGCCCGCGCGACGCACTGCGCCGAACGCGAGCGGCTTGCCTGGCTTCATCGCGATCTGCCACATCGACAGACGACCTTCCGCCTCGACGGCGGGCTTCACGTGATCTTCTTCGCCAACCGACACGCCGCCGCAGGTCAGAATCAGATCGTGCGCCTGTGCCGCCTCGCGCAGCGTTGCGCGGGTTGCGTCGAGCCGGTCGGGCACGATGCCGTAATCCGTTACTTCGCAACCGAGGTTTTCGAGCAGGCCGCGCAGCGTAAAGCGATTCGAGTTGTAGATCGCACCAGGCTTCAGCGGCTCGCCGGGCATCGTCAGTTCGTCGCCGGTAAAAAAGACCGCGACTTTCACGCGACGCACCACGTTCAGCGATGCGCTTCCGACCGACGCCGCCAGCCCCAGCGCCTGCGGCGTCAGGCGCGTGCCCGCTGGCAGGATCACCGACCCGCTGCGGATATCCGCGCCCTGCTGCGTAATCCACTCGCCCGCTTTCGGCGTGTGCAGGATCGAGACCTCCGCGCCGTCGGCTTCGGCCTGTTCCTGCATGACGATCGCGTCCGCGCCGGGCGGCACCGTCGCGCCCGTGAAAATGCGCGCCGCCGTGCCCGCTGCAAGCGGCTGCGGCGCATGACCGGCCGGAATGCGCTGCGACACCGGCAACCGGCGATCGCCTTGAGAAAGATCGGCCACGCGCACCGCGTAGCCGTCCATCGAACTGGTGTTCATTGGCGGCACATCAAGCGGCGAGACGACGTCGGCGGCGAGCACGCGGTTCAGGGCGTCGAGCGTGGGCAACGTTTCAGCGCCATCGACCGCGCGGGCTGCGCCCAGAAGCGTGACGAGCGCATCGGCAGTCGAGAGCATCGGCGCACGAGGCGCGGAAGATGGAGGCGTGGACATCGAATGGGCTGGCACAGGACCGAAAGGAATATTGTAGCGGTCAGCGGCCTTTGACGGGCGTACGCGCCGGCATGTTGGCCATCCGGCCAGGGCTGCAGACCGCAAAACGGCCATGACGCCTGCCTCACATCGCGAGACCCGCATCATGGCCGTCCTTCAGCCTTGCAGCGCTCCAACCTTCGCCAGCTTACCCACACGCGACGCTTATTCAGGCGGCCGCCCGGTTACCTGCTCAGTCGCCCGTGTGCGCGGCGACAAAATCCTTCACCTGCTGCGCATCTGCCGGCAGCACTTCGAACCGTTGCGGCAGCGCTTCGATGCCGGAAAACGCCGCCGGCCGCTCCGGCTCACGCAGCAGCGCTTCGCGGATCGTCTCGCCGAACTTGATGGGTTGCGCGGTCTCCAGCACGATCATCGGAATGCCCGGCTGCAGATGCTCGCGCGCGACCTTCAGGCCGTCGGCGGTGTGCGTGTCGATCATCGTGTCATAGCGCTCGAACACGTCGCGGATCGCGTCGACGCGGTCCGCGTGGCTGCTCCGTCCCGACACGAAGCCGAACTCCGCCACCCGCGCGAAATCACCGCTTGCCGCCAGATCGAAACCGCCCTTCTCCTCGACGTCACGGAACAGTTGCAGCACGCGCTTCGGATCGCGGCCGAGCAGATCGAACACGAAACGCTCGAAGTTCGACGCCTTCGAGATATCCATGCTCGGGCTGCTCGTGTGATACGTCTCGGCGGCCTTGCGCACGCGATAGATGCCCGTGCGGAAGAACTCGTCGAGCACGTCGTTTTCGTTCGTCGCGACCACGAGCTTTTCGATCGGCAGACCCATCATCCGCGCGATGTGACCCGCGCAGACGTTGCCAAAATTGCCCGACGGCACCGTGAACGACACACGTTCGTCGTTCGACTTCGTCGCGGCGAAATACCCTTTGAAGTAGTACACGACCTGCGCCACCACGCGCGCCCAGTTGATCGAGTTGACCGTGCCGATCCTGTACTTCGCTTTAAAAGCGTGATCGTTCGACACCGCCTTCACGATGTCCTGGCAATCGTCGAATACCCCCTCAACCGCCAGATTGAAGATGTTCGGATCCTGCAGGCTATACATCTGCGCCGTCTGGAATGCGCTCATTTTTTTATGCGGCGACAGCATGAAGACGCGGATGCCCTTCTTGCCGCGCATCGCGTATTCGGCCGCGCTGCCCGTATCGCCCGACGTCGCGCCGAGGATGTTCAGCGTCTCGCCGTGCTTCGCGAGCGCGTACTCGAACAGGTTGCCGATCAGCTGCATCGCCATGTCCTTGAACGCGAGCGTCGGACCGTTCGACAGTTCCAGCAGCGACAGCGGCGCACCGTTTTCGACGCCCAGCGTTTTCAGCGGCGTGATCTGCGCGGCGCTTTCGTCGTCGCGTACGTTGCAATACGTTTCGGCCGTGTACGTGCGGCGCGTGAGCGTGCGCAGATCTTCGGCGGGAATGTCGTCGCTGAATTTCGACAGGATCTCGAATGCGAGATCCGCGTACGGCAGCGTGCGCCAGCGGGCCAGTTCGTCAGCGGAGACGCGCGGGTATCCGGCGGGCAGATACAGGCCGCCGTCCTTCGCGAGACCGCCAAGCAGAATGTCGGAGAAAGTGTGGCGCTCGCCGGTACCGGCGCCGCGCGTGGAGATGTAGTTCATGTGTCTGCCTAGTTCAGCGCTTCCATGCGCAGCTTCGTCACGTTCGATACGACCGTCTTGAGCGCCTCGATTCTCTTGATCGCCGCATTCACGTTCTTTTCGACCGTTTCGTGCGTAATCAGGATGATGTCGGTTTCGCCCTTGCCGTTCGCGTCGACCTGCTCGGACTCCTTCTGAAGCAGCGCGTCGATCGAAATACCCGAATCAGCCAGGATACGCGTGATGTCGGCCAGCACGCCGGTCACATCAGCGACACGCAGACGCAGGTAGTAACCGCTCGTCACCTCGTCGATCGGCAGGATCGGCGTGCTCGACAGGCTGTCCGGCTGGAATGCCAGATGCGGCACGCGATGTTCCGGGTCCGCTGTATGCAGACGCGTCACATCGACCAGATCGGCGATCACGGCCGAAGCCGTCGGTTCCGCGCCCGCACCCTTGCCGTAGTACAGCGTTGAACCGACAGCGTCGCCGTGCACGACGACCGCGTTCATCGCGCCTTCCACGTTGGCGAGCAGGCGCTTTTCCGGAATCAGCGTGGGATGCACGCGCAACTCGATGCCCTTCCCCGTGCGGCGCGCGATGCCGAGCAGCTTGATGCGATAGCCCAGTTCTTCGGCATATTTGATATCGATCGCGGCGAGCTTGCTGATGCCTTCGACATAAGCCTTGTCGAACTGCACCGGCACGCCGAACGCAATCGCGCTCATGATCGTCGCCTTGTGCGCAGCGTCGACGCCTTCGATGTCGAATGTCGGATCGGCTTCGGCATAACCCAGTTCCTGCGCGGCCTTCAATGCGGTCGCGAAATCGAGACCGCGGTCGCGCATTTCCGACAGGATGTAGTTCGTCGTGCCGTTGATGATGCCAGCGATGTATTGAATGCGGTTGGCCGTCAGCCCTTCACGCAGCGCCTTGATGATCGGAATGCCACCGGCCACCGCCGCTTCGAACGACACCATCACGCCATTTGCGCGCGCGGCCTCGAAAATCTCCGTACCGTGCACGGCGAGCAGCGCCTTGTTCGCGGTGACGACATGCTTGCGGTTCCTGATCGCGCGCAGCACGAGTTCGCGCGCGATGCCCGTGCCGCCGATCATTTCCGCGACGATATCGATCGACGGATCGTCGACCACCGAACCGAAGTCGTCCGTGACCTGCACGGAGCCGGCTTCGCTGCCAAGCGCCGCGCTCGCCTTCGCCGGATTGCGCACGGCAATGCGTGCGACTTCAATACCGCGGCCCGCGCGACGTTTGATTTCTTCCTGATTGCGGCGCAGTACGGTGAAGGTGCCGCTGCCTACCGTGCCGAAGCCCAGCAGTCCAACTTTGATCGGTTCCATGCAGCGTGTGTTTTCGTGTAAGAGATTAAGGGAACAGTATTGCGGACGGCGATGCCTTTGAAAACCTGGCCTTACGCCATATGCCGTTTGCGGTAACCGTCGAGAAAACGCGCGATCCGGTTGATCGAATCCGCCAGATCGTCGACGTTCGGCAGGAACACGACGCGGAAATGGTCGGGCGCATTCCAGTTGAAGCCCGTACCCTGCACGAGCAGCACGCGCTCAGCGAGCAGCAGATCGAGGATGAACTGCTGGTCGTTCTGGATCGGATACATCTTCGGATCGAGACGCGGGAACATGTAGAGCGCCGCCTGCGGCTTCACGCACGTCACGCCAGGAATCGACGTCAGCATGTCGTACGCGAGTTCGCGCTGTTTATACAGGCGGCCGCCCGGCACGATCAGATCGTTGATGCTTTGATAGCCGCCCAGCGCGGTCTGGATCGCGTATTGACCCGGCACGTTCGGGCACAGCCGCATCGAAGCGAGAATGCCCAGCCCTTCGACATAGTCTTTCGCGCGGCGGCGGTTTTCGCCGGTCAGGCCCGAAATGAACATCCAGCCCGCGCGATAGCCGCACGAACGGTAGCTCTTCGACAGACTGTTGAACGTAACCGTCAGCACGTCTTCCGACAATGCGCCTATCGCCGTGTGCGTCTTGCCGTCGTAGATGATCTTGTCGTAGACCTCATCGGCAAAGATCACGAGGCCGTGTTCGCGCGCGATCTGGATCAGTTCCAGCAGCAGTTCGTCCGAGTACAGCGCACCGGTCGGGTTGTTCGGGTTGATCACGACGAGCGCGCGCGTATTCGGCGTGATCTTCGCGCGGATGTCGTCCGGATCGGGCATCCAGCCGTTCGATTCGTCGCAGATGTAGTGCACCGGCGTGCCGCCCGACAGGCTCACGCCGGCGGTCCAAAGCGGGTAATCGGGCGCGGGCAGCAGCACTTCGTCGCCGTCGTTGATGAGGCCCTGCAGCGCCATCACGATCAGTTCGGACGCGCCGTTGCCGATGAAGATGTCGTCGAGCTCGACGCCCTGCACGTTCTTCTGCTGCGCGTAGTGCATGATCGCCTTGCGCGCGGAGAACACGCCCTTCGAGTCGGAATACCCCGAGGAGCCGGGCAGATTCCGGATCATGTCCTGGATGATTTCGTCCGGCGCATCGAAACCGAACGGCGCGAGGTTGCCGATGTTCAGCTTGATGATGCGATGGCCTTCGTCTTCGAGGCGTTTCGCGTGTTCGAGAACGGGCCCGCGGATGTCGTAGCAGACATTCAACAGCTTGTTGGATTTCAGAATCGGTTTCACGGCGGGCACGGGGTCCTGTAAATCAGCCTGCGAATTCGACCTGGCAAATGAGCCAGGTGAACCAGTCACATTAGTCAGCCAAATAAGTCAGCCACATCAATCGGCCAGATAAGTCAGTCTGGATAGTTCAGCCGGGGTGAACCGGCCGGGGAAAGCCTGAAGACGGAAAACCGGACCCGGGTGGGCCGGTCCATGCGCGGGGTGTGCGGACCTGTCTGATCGCGCCCGTCCGCCGTCTGGCGGAACGCTCGCGCGCTGCTTGTGGCGACGCGCGAAGCAAGGGGGCGCCGCCGGGCGGCTAAAAAGTTATAATTTAGCGGATTTTGGCCGACTTCCGCAATGCACCAACCACGTCGGCGGGCCTTTTCGGCCATTTCGTGTCAATTTGCGCGAAACCTTTACAATGCGCGCCGGTCCGACCGGCGCATCCAGTATCGCACTGCAGGCGCACTGGAACCCACGCTGCATCTGACACAACGCTCCACGACGACCCCGGATCACGAATTTGAAACTACACCAGGATTCCAGCGGCGCCCTCAACACGGTTACCGGTTACGGGCCCGACTACGTCGAAATCAACCTCGAGCGCCATCAAGGCAGCATTCTCGTGCTGCCGGATGCGCCCGTCATCCCCTGGCCGGTGTCTTCGTTCGAAGCGCTGACCGCCGAACATTTCGAGCTTTTGATCGCCCCCGCGCCGGAAGTCGTCGTGTTCGGCAGCGGCGAGCGCCTGCGTTTTCCGCATCCGCGCCTGACGGCCGCCCTCGCGAAACATCGCATCGGTGTGGAGACGATGGACTTCAAGGCCGCCTGCCGGACTTACAACATCCTGATGGCCGAGGGCCGCAAGGTCGCGGCTGCGTTGCTGATCGAAGGCTAGCCGGCATGGAACACGGGTTCCCGCGCCGCGCCGGTGACGTACACTGCGCGACATTCGTCGCCGGGCCAACGTGTCCTGAGTGCCTGAATAGTGCCTGAAGCGCCCGGCGCGTCCGAGCGTCGGCTGCGTACCTGAAGCGCGATCGATTCCAACCTCAAAAAAGCCGCCCGCGCGGCATTGACAAACAGGCTGACCCCATATGAACGATACGCCGTCCCGGCTACCGCTCAACCGTACAGCGATCCTGCTGCTGCTCCTCGCACTCGCCCTCGTCTGGTTCGTGCCGCTCGGCTGGCGCCATCTGGTGCCAAGCGACGAAGGCCGTTACGCGGAAATGGCACGCGAAATGTTTCTGACCGGCGACTGGATCACGCCACGCTACAACGGCTACAAGTACTTCGAGAAGCCGCCGCTGCAAACCTGGCTGAACGCGCTGACGTTCGCCTGGTTCGGCATCGGCGAATGGCAGGCGCGGCTCTATACGGCGCTGACGGGCTTTGCCGGCGTGCTGCTCATCGGTTATACCGGCGCGCGCGTCTTCAACGCCGCGACCGGCATCTTTGCCGCGATCGTGCTCGCGAGCGCGCCGTACTGGAACCTGATGGGCCACTTCAACACGCTCGACATGGGCCTGTCGCTCTGGATGGAAATCACGCTCTGCGCGTTATTGCTCGCGCAGCGCCCCAATCTGCCCGCGAGCCAGGTGCGCCTCTGGATGTGGCTGTGCTGGGGCTCGATGGCACTCGCCGTGCTGTCGAAGGGCCTGATCGGCGTGGTCCTGCCGGGCGCGGCGCTCGTGCTCTACACGCTCGTCGCTCGCGACTGGGCGATCTGGAAGCGCCTGTATCTGGTGAGCGGCCTCATCGTGTTCTTCGTGATCGCGACGCCGTGGTTCGTGCTCGTGCAACAGCGCAATCCGGAGTTCCTGAACTTCTTCTTCATCGTGCAGCAGTTCCAGCGCTATCTGACGCCCGAACAGAACCGCCCCGGCCCGTTCTACTATTTCGCAGCCGTGCTGCTGGTCGGCTTCCTGCCGTGGCTGTCGGTCAGCGTGCAGAGCATCCGGCACGCGCTGCGCGTGCCGCGTCAGCCGAACGGCTTTTCGCCGCCGATGCTGCTGATCGTCTGGTCGGCGTTCATCTTTGTGTTCTTCAGCGCGTCGCATTCGAAGCTGCTGTCGTATACGTTGCCCGTCGCGCCCGCGCTGGCGCTCTTGATCGGCTTGTATCTGCCGCTCCTGAAACGCGACGAATTCCGCCGTCATCTGGCGGGTTACGCGGTGTTTCTCGTCGTCGCCGCGTTCGGCGCGATTTTCCTGAGCCGGGCCGGCGATGCGCGCAATCCGAACGAGCTGTACCGGGCGTTCCAGGTCTGGGTCTTCGCGGCGCTCGGCGTGGCTTTCCTGCTGACGGCCGCCGCGTTGTGGATCAACCGTCGCAGCCGCGGCGGCATCGTCGGTGCGACAGTTGCGTTCGCCGCAGGGTGGGTGCTGCTCGGCACAATCGCGGGCACTGGACACGACGTGTTCGGGCGCCTGAGTTCCGGCGCACCGCTCGCGCCGGCCGTGCGCGCCGCCATTGCGAAGCTGCCGCCCGATGCGCCGTTCTACTCGGTCGGCGTACTCGACCATACGATGCCTTTCTACGTCGGCCATACGATGATCATGGTCGAGAACCCTGACGAACTGCGGTTCGGCGTGACCGTCGAACCGCAGAAATGGGTGCCGACCGTCGCTGAATGGATCCAGCGCTGGAATTCGGAGCCGTATGCGCTCGCCCTGATGACGACCCAGCGTTTCAACGATCTGTCGGCCCGGCATGTGCCGATGCAGGTCGTCGCGCGCGATTCGCGGCGCGTAATCGTGGAAAAACCGCAACAGTGACCCCACATATCGACTACGGGAACGCCCTTCGCTGATGAACCCCATTTCCCTTTTCTGTATTCTCGCGGGCGTTTCGCTGAACGCGGGCGCCCAGTTGCTGCTCAAGGCCGGTACGAATGCCGTTGGACACTTTGAATTCACCCGTGCGAACATCATTCCTGTTGCTTTCCGGCTCGCGACACAACCGCCGATCATCGGCGGCCTCGCCTGCTATGTGATCAGCGTTGCGGTGTGGGTCGTGGGGTTGTCGCGGGTGGACGTGTCGATTGCGTATCCGATGCTGTCGCTCGGATACGTCGTCAACGCGTTCGCCGCCTGGTATCTGTTCGGCGAGATCATGTCGATCCAGAAGATGGTCGGCATCGGCATCATTCTGGTTGGTGTCGTCGTGCTTGCACGAAGCTAGCCGGTCTCAAGCGGCAAACCGGGCCGCGCTAAACGCCAATTTGCACATTTTTATAGAGCACAGCATTCATGACCCAGTCATCCGTCCCGTTTTTACCGTTCGTGCGTCCGGAAATCGATGAAGAAACGATCCAGGGCGTCGCCGACGTGCTGCGCTCCGGCTGGATCACGACCGGCCCGCAGAACCAGCAGTTCGAGGCGGCGCTGTCGGCCTTCTGCGGCGGCCGGCCGGTACGCACGTTCAATTCCGGTACGGCGACGCTCGAAATCGGCCTGCGTATCGCGGGTGTGAAGGAAGGCGACGAAGTCATCACGACGCCCGCTTCCTGGGTTGCGACCAGCAACGTGATCATCGAAACGGGCGCGACGCCGGTGTTCGTCGATATCGACCCGAAAACGCGCAATATCGACCTGGAACTGCTCGAAAAGGCCATCACGCCCCGCACCAAGGCGATCATTCCGGTGTATCTGTCCGGGCTGCCGGTCAACATGGACCGTCTCTATGAAATCGCCCGCGCCCACAAGCTGCGCGTGATCGAAGATGCGGCGCAGGCGTTCGGCTCGACGTGGAAAGGCGAGCGGATCGGCAAGATCGGCGATATGGTGTCGTTCAGCTTCCACGCGAACAAGAACCTGACGTCAATCGAAGGCGGCGCGCTCGTGCTCAACAACGAAGACGAGGCGATCCTCGCCCAGAAATACCGTCTGCAGGGCATCACGCGAACCGGCTTCGACGGCATGGACTGCGACGTGCTGGGCGGGAAGTACAACCTGACCGACGTCGCGGCGCGCGTCGGCCTCGGCCAGTTGCCGCACCTCGAACGCTTCATCGCGCAGCGCAAGAAGCTCGCGCGCGCGTATTTCGCTGGTTTCGAAGGCGGAGCGGCAGTGAAGCTCGGCGTGGGCCTGCCGCTTGCGGACTTCGAGAACAGCAACTGGCACATGTTCCAGATCACGCTGCCGCTGGAAACGCTGTCGCTGGATCGCGCCGGCTTCATGGCGCAACTGAAGGAACGCGGGATCGGCTCGGGCGTCCATTACCCGGCGATTCATCTGTTTTCGCTGTATCGCGCCCGCGGCTTCAAGGAAGGCATGTTCCCGCACGCGGAGCGCTTCGGCGCGACCACGGTCACGCTGCCGCTGTTCACTCTGATGAACGAAGGCGACGTGGCGCGTGTCTGCCGCGCGGTCAATGAAATTTGCGAACAATACGGAAAATAAGCGGAAATGAGTCATACGGAACATCACGCCGTCGCGCCGGAAGTCTCGATCGTCATTCCGGTGTACAACGAAGAGCAGGGTCTTGCTGCCCTCTTCGAGCGCCTGTATCCAGCACTCGACGTGCTTGGCACGACGTATGAAGTGATCTTCATCAACGACGGCAGCCGCGACAAATCCGCCGCCATCCTCGCCGGGCAGTTCCGCGCCCGGCCGGACGTGACGCGCGTGATCCTTTTGAACGGCAACTTCGGTCAGCATATGGCGATTCTCGCGGGCTTCGAGCAATCCCGCGGTGAGATCGTCCTTACCCTCGATGCCGATCTGCAGAATCCGCCCGAAGAAATCGCCAAGCTCGTCGCCAAGATGCGCGAAGGTTACGACTACGTCGGCTCGATCCGCACGCAACGTCAGGACAGCCTCTTCCGGCGCAAGGCATCGCGCGCGATGAACCGTCTGCGCGAGCGCATCACGCGCATCAAGATGACCGATCAGGGCTGCATGCTGCGTGCGTACAGCCGCCAGGTGATCGACACGATCAACCGTTGCGGCGAAATCAACACGTTCATCCCGGCGCTGGCGTACACGTTCGCGCAAAATCCGGTCGAGATCGAGGTCGCCCACGAAGAGCGCTTTGCCGGCGAATCGAAGTATTCGCTTTACAGCCTGATCCGGCTGAATTTCGACCTGGTGACCGGTTTTTCGGTGGTGCCCCTGCAATGGCTGTCGTTCATCGGGGTGATCCTGTCGTTCGGATCCGCCGCGCTGTTCGTGCTGCTGCTGATTCGCCGCTTCATCATCGGGGCGGAAGTGCAAGGTGTGTTCACGCTGTTCGCCATCACGTTCTTCCTGCTCGGCGTGATCATTTTCGCGCTCGGGTTGCTCGGCGAATATATCGGCCGCATCTATCAGCAGGTCCGTGCGCGGCCGCGCTATCTCGTGCAAACGATCCTCGAACAGCGCGACGGCACGACGGTCACGCAGACGCCGCGTCAGACCGTCGTTCAGGGCGTGCAGAATGTGCAGAACGCACCGTTGATCGATCAGGGATCTCAGTCATGAAGCCACGCGCCGTCGTTTTCGCGTATCACAACGTCGGCGTGCGCTGCCTGCAGGTGCTGCTCGCGCGCGGCGTCGAGGTGGCGCTCGTCGTCACGCACGAAGACAGCCCGACCGAGAACATCTGGTTCGGCAGCGTGGCGTCGGTGGCCGCCGGGCATGGCATTCCCGTCGTCACGCCGGCCGATCCGCGCAGCGCCGAACTGCGCGCGGCGGTAAGTGCCGCGCGACCGGATTTCATCTTCTCGTTCTACTACCGGCACATGCTGCCCGTCGACCTGCTGGCGATTGCCGCGCGCGGCGCGTACAACATGCACGGCTCGCTGCTGCCGAAATATCGCGGCCGCGTGCCGACCAACTGGGCCGTGCTGAACGGTGAAACGGAAACCGGCGCGACGCTGCATGAAATGGCCGCGAAGCCGGACGCCGGCGCGATTCTCGCGCAGACACCCGTGCCGATCCTGCCCGACGACACCGCCGCACAGGTGTTCGACAAGGTAACGGTGGCCGCCGAACAGACGTTGTGGCGCGTGTTGCCCGCGCTGCTCGCGGGCGAGGCGCCGCATCTGCCGAATGACCTGACGCACGGCAGCTACTTCGGCGGCCGCAAGCCCGAGGACGGCCGCATCGACTGGAGCAAGCCCGCGCAGCAGGTCTACAACCTGATCCGCGCAGTCGCGCCGCCGTATCCCGGCGCGTTCACGGATATCGACGGCGAGCGTTTTATCGTCGCGCGGGCGCGACTGGTACGTCCTGGCGCGATACAGTCAGATTTGCCGCCGGGTCTGCACGTAAGCGATAATGCCGTTTTTGCGATATGCGGCGACGGTCGCTCGATCGCCATCCACGAATTGCGGCATCAGCGCGACGGGCAGGAAACCGTCGTCACCCCCGCCGGATTCGCCCAGCTCATTCATTCTTCCCGCCATCCTTCATGAAAAAAGTCCTGATTCTGGGTGTGAACGGCTTCATCGGCCATCACCTGTCCAAACGCATTCTCGAAACGACCGACTGGGAAGTGTTCGGGATGGACATGCAGACCGAGCGCCTCGGCGACCTCGTCAACCACGAGCGGATGCACTTCTTCGAAGGCGACATCACGATCAACAAGGAGTGGGTCGAGTATCACGTGAAGAAGTGCGACGTGATCCTGCCGCTCGTCGCGATCGCTACGCCGGCCACGTATGTGAAGCAGCCGCTGCGCGTGTTCGAACTCGACTTCGAGGCGAACCTGCCGATCGTGCGTTCGGCCGTCAAGTACGGCAAGCATCTGGTGTTTCCGTCGACGTCGGAAGTCTATGGCATGTGTTCCGACGAGCAGTTCGATCCGGATGAATCGGCCCTCACCTACGGCCCGATCAACAAGCCGCGCTGGATCTACGCGTGCTCGAAGCAGCTGATGGACCGTGTGATCTGGGGTTACGGCATGGAAGGCCTGAACTTCACGCTGTTCCGTCCGTTCAACTGGATCGGCCCGGGCCTCGACTCGATCTACACGCCGAAGGAAGGCAGCTCGCGCGTGGTCACGCAGTTCCTCGGCCACATCGTGCGCGGCGAAAACATCAGCCTCGTCGATGGCGGCGCGCAAAAGCGTGCGTTCACCGATATCGGCGACGGCATCGATGCGCTGATGAAAATTATCGATAACAAGAACGGTGTTGCGTCGGGCAAGATCTACAACATCGGCAATCCGGTGAACAACTTCTCGGTGCGGGAACTCGCGCACAAGATGCTCGCGCTTGCCGCCGAATTCCCCGAATACGCGGAAACGGCGAAGAAGGTCCAGCTCGTCGAGACGTCGTCGGGTGCGTATTACGGCGCGGGCTATCAGGACGTGCAGAACCGCGTGCCGAAGATCGACAATACGATGCAGGAACTCGGCTGGAAGCCGACTTCCACCTTCGACGAAGCGCTGCGCAAGATTTTCGAAGCGTATCGCGGGCATGTGGGCGAAGCACGCGCGCTGGTCGAACAGCAGTAAAGGGCCGACCTTGCCTCGTATCGTTCTGAAGATCGACGTCGACACGTTGCGCGGCACGCGTGAAGGCGCGCCGAATCTCGCACGCATTTTCGACCGTTTCAAGGCGCGCGCAACATTCCTCTTCAGCCTCGGGCCCGATCACACCGGTTGGGCAATGCGCCGTGTTTTGCGGCCGGGTTTTCTGAAGAAGGTGTCGCGCACATCGGTCGTCGAACATTACGGCGTAAAGCAGCTGATGTACGGCGTGCTGCTGCCCGGCCCCGACGTCGGCGCGCGCGCGGCGTCGGAAATGCGCGCGATCCACGAAGCCGGCTTCGAGTGCGGCATCCATACGTGGGATCACGTGTACTGGCAGGACAACGTCCGCTCGCGTTCGCGCGAATGGACGGCAGGCGAGATGCAGAAAAGCCACGCGCGCTTTATCGAAGTGTTCGGTTCGCCGCCGGTCACGCACGGCGCGGCCGGCTGGCAGATGAATGGCCACGCGTTCGAACAGATCGACGCGTGGGGCATGCAGTACGCGTCCGACGGCCGGGGTCATTCGCCGTATTTTCCGGTGGTCGATGGCCGGCAGCTCTCGCATGTGCAGATGCCCACCACACTGCCGACGCTCGATGAAGTGCTGGGCGTCGATGGCGTGGACACCCGTAACGTGGCGGCCTGGTATCTGAAACTTACCGGGAATAATCCGCGCGATCACGTGTTCACCCTGCATGCGGAACTCGAGGGGCAGAAACTTGCGCCCGTGTTCGAGCAACTGCTCGACGGCTGGCGCGCGCAAGGCTACACGTTTGCGACCATGGGCGACTATCACGCCACACTGGACCGCAGCACGCTGCCATCGTACCCTGTTACGTGGGGTGAAATTCCCGGCCGCTCCGGCGAACTGATCGTCCAGCCTGACTGATCTGTGCCGCGTTTTCCGGCCGTCCCGCGTACCGCGCCAGTTCGCTGTTTCGCCGATTCGCCTATTCCCCCGCTCGATGCTTAAGGTCCTGCGCAGCCGTTTCACCGCGGCGCGCCGGCCAATAACAACCGGAGAACCTCGTGCCCATCGCAGTCGACCAACCCGTCCCCGACTTCACCGCTGCCGCAACGGGCGGCGAGTTCACGCTGTCCAGTCTTCGGGGCAAGAAGGTGGTGCTGTATTTCTATCCGAAGGACAACACGCCGGGCTGCACAACCGAAGGCCTGCAGTTCCGCGATCTGTATCCGAAGTTCAAGAAGGCTGGCGCGGAGATCGTCGGCGTGTCGCGCGACAGCGTCCGTTCGCATGACAATTTCAAGTCAAAGCTCGAACTGCCGTTTACTCTGGTATCGGATCCCGAAGAAACGTTGTGTCAGCTCTTCGGCGTCATGAAACTGAAGAAAATGTATGGCAAAGAAGTACGTGGCATCGAGCGTTCGACGTTCCTGATCGACGCCGAAGGCGTGCTGCGCCAGGAATGGCGCGGCGTCAAGGTGCCGGGGCATGTCGACGAGATTCTGGAAACTGTACAAGGCCTTTGAGGCGCGTTATATTGGGCTGCAATGAGTGACTGTCCATCCCATTCTTTCCGCCGCTGTGCCGCCTTCGACGCCGGTTCTGATACCGCTCCCGTCGGAGAAGTGAGGCGCAACGCGACGACCGAAGTTGAGCCGCTTGCCCCGGTTGCCGGGGCGGCGGCTTTTTTATTTGCGCGAAGCCGCTCTTTCGTACAGCAACGCGTTTTCCTCAAGGAGCTCATCGAAACTCAGGCGAACCGGCATTTCTAGACCAAAGCGCGTCTCCGGACGCAAACTGCGTGCGCGGTTCAGGCACGGCAGGATGCGACAGGCGACGCACGATATGTGACCCGCTTTTTCGAGGGAAACCATGCCTTTGCCTACCGCACCCAGCAAGCTCGGCAATCTCCTGCCGCCTGACGAATACAAGGCGAAAGCCACGACTGCGGCAAAATCCGCCCGCAAACAGGCACACGAAGGAGAGCCGGCACAGACGGCCGCGCAGCCCACCGATTACGGCCGCGCCCATGTCGCCACGCCAATGACGCACGCGGCCAACGCCGCCACGACGCTGCGCCCTGTTCCGGCGTCGTCCGCTGCCGCGCCGGCTGAAGCACCCGCGCCCGGACGTGGCCGCAAGCAGAAACAGACCGCCGCGTTGCTGCAGCCGGTGCCGTCCGCGCGCGCCGAGCCAGCGCAACCCGCGACACAGCCTGTTGTGGCCCGCGCGGGCAAGCAGGCGGATGCCGCGACGCCCGCCGCAGCCGCGCCGACTACCCGCGGCACGGCGAAAAGCCGCGGCCGCAAAACGGATGAAATCGAAGTCCGCAAGCTGTTCGTGCTCGACACGAATGTGCTGATGCACGATCCGAGCTGCCTGTTCCGTTTCGAGGAACACGACGTCTATCTGCCGATGATGACGTTGGAAGAACTCGACAACCACAAGAAAGGTATGTCGGAAGTCGCGCGTAACGCGCGCCAGGTGAGCCGGACGCTCGACGCGCTCGTCGCCAACGCAGGCGCAATGTCGGAAGGCATTTCGCTTTCCCGCCTTGGCAGCCGCGAGGCCGCCGGCCGGCTGTACTTCCAGACGAAACTGACGCACATCGAGCCCGTTGAAGGCCTGCCGCAAGGTAAGGCGGACAACCAGATTCTCGGCGTGGTGCGTGCGTTGCAGCGTGATCGCGAGGATCGCCAGGTCGTGCTGGTGTCGAAAGACATCAACATGCGGATCAAGGCGCACGCGCTCGGGCTGCCCGCGGAAGATTATTTCAACGACCAGGTTCTCGAAGACAGCGACCTGCTCTATTCCGGTATTCGCGCGCTGCCGCAGGACTTCTGGACGAAGCACGCGAAGGGCATGGAAAGCTGGCAGGACACGAAGACCGGGACCACGTACTACCGTGTGACCGGTCCGCTGTGTGCGTCGATGCTCGTCAACGAATTCGTCTACCTTGAGCCGCAGAACGGCGAGCCGGTGTTCCACGCGCTCGTTCGCGAGTTGAACGGCAAGACGGCGCTGTTGCAGACGCTGCGCGACTACGGCCATCACAAGAACAACGTGTGGGGCATCACGGCGCGCAACCGCGAGCAGAATTTCGCGCTCAACCTGCTGATGAATCCGGAGATCGATTTCGTCACGCTGCTCGGGCAGGCTGGTACCGGCAAGACGCTCGTCGCGCTGGCGGCCGGGCTTGCGCAGGTGCTGGACGACAAGCGCTATAACGAGATCATCGTGACGCGGGCGACGGTGCCGGTCGGCGAAGACATCGGATTTCTGCCGGGCACGGAAGAAGAAAAGATGCAGCCGTGGATGGGCGCTTTCGACGACAACCTCGAAGTGCTCCAGAAAACCGACGACGCCGCCGGCGAATGGGGCCGCGCCGCGACGCAGGAACTGATCCGCTCGCGCCTGAAGGTGAAGAGCATGAACTTCATGCGCGGCCGGACGTTCGTGGACAAGTATCTGATCATCGACGAGGCGCAAAACCTGACGCCGAAACAGATAAAGACGCTGGTCACGCGCGCGGGTCCGGGTACCAAGATCATCTGTCTCGGCAACATTGCGCAGATCGATACGCCTTACCTGACGGAAGGGAGTTCGGGCCTGACGTATGTGGTCGACCGCTTCAAGGGTTGGGCGCACAGCGGGCACGTGACGCTGGCGCGAGGCGAACGTTCACGGCTGGCGGATTACGCGTCCGAGATTCTGTAGGTCCAGGTTCTTCTGGTTGGTCTGGAAGCCGCGCCGGTTAGATCCGACGCGGCTTTTTTCATGGCTTCGCGTTTCGCGAAGGCAACACTTAGCGCGTTAACTTCAAGTAAATTATCAGGTTTTGTTGCCCAGCCCTCTTCAGACGGGCTAACATCGCCACATCTTCGCCTTAAGCGGACGCTTACGCTCGTCCGCGTCGCCATGCGCCGACTCGGGTTTTCGCTGCTGATCGTGCTTTTGCTCGCTGCCTGCTCCGGCGCGCCGCAGAAGACTACGCGCGGCACCGCCGGGTCCTCCACATCGACCGCCGGCGCTTATCGCACAACCCCGCCCGGTTTCCCCAACTTCATCGACCATACGGTAGGACGGGAAGAAATCTCAATTCAGGCGATGAGCCTCGTCGGCGTCCCGTATCGCTGGGGCGGCAATACACCGGATAGCGGCTTCGACTGCAGCGGGCTGGTGCGGTATGTGGTTTCGCGAGCCGCTTCCGTGGACCTGCCGCGCACGACAGCCGACATGAGCGGCCGCGGCGAATCGATCGAACCTGACGAAATCGCAACCGGCGACCTGATTTTCTTCAACACGACCGGACGACCGCACTCGCACGTCGGCATTTACGTCGGCAAACTCCGCTTTGTGAATGCCCCTTCGACCGGTGGCACCGTGCGACTCGACTATCTGACAAATCCGTACTGGGCGAAGCGGTTCGACGGCATACGCCGGGTTGCGCCGCCGGGTGCGAAGCCCGCGCCGTTCGATACGCCGACTTATCAGGCATCGGTTGCGCCAGGGTCTGACGGCTCGTCTCCTGCGCAGGCGGGCTCCCGGCCGGCCGCCCAGTCTGCGTACGGCGCCGCTGGTGCGGGCGTTTCGTCCGCGCAGCCGTCTATGCGCGTCGTAGCCAGTGCGCCGCGTACGATGTCGCCGGGCGCGTCAACCGCGCCTTCGCCTGCCGCGCTTGCCACCGTTCCGGCCTCTCCGGGTGCGGCATCTCCCGATCCGTTCGAGCCACCGCCTCCCGGCATGACCGCTGCACAGATACAGGCGCAGGGCGCCGGTGCGACGACTCCGCTCGTCGTATCCGGCGCGCGGGCCCAGACGGACTCGGGTGTGCCCGCTTCAGCCCAAACCGCCGTTTCTCCGTCATCGCAATCGCCTTCGACCGCAACCGCCCGCGTGCCCGACGCCATCGACGCCGCAGCCGATGCCTTCGAACCACCGCCGCCCGCTGCGGTCGCAGCGCGTCAGGCACAGCAGGCGCAACAATCCCGGCAGACACAACAAACGCCGCCATCCGATGGCGATAGCGGCGTACCGATCATGCGCGCATCGACCGCCTCTCGCCCCCTTCCCGCTCCCACTCAAACCGGCGATGACCCAATCGCCCGTTTCGCTATCGGCAGTTTCTGACTTTCGCTTTGCTCAGTCCATATGCCGTTCGGCCGACTCGCCGGAGGTCCGAGGCTCTGCTATCGTTGCCCATATTCTCCTGACGGCGGGTGACAAACGATGGATCTCGGTCTGAAAGACAAAGTAGTGTTGATCACGGGCGGCAGCAAAGGTATCGGGCTCGCCTGTGCACGCGCATTTGCCACTGAAGGCGCGAAAGTCGCGATCGTATCCCGCGACCCTGCGAATCTCGCCCGTGCCCGCGAGCAACTGGCGAAAGAAGGTCTGCATGTTCACCTGACGCGAGCGGATCTGCACGAGCCGCACAGTGCTGCGGATGTCGTCGAAGAAGCCAGCCAGGCCATGGGCCCCATCGATATCCTGATCAACAGCGCTGGCGCCGCGAAACGCTACGATCCGGAGTCGCTCGACGCGGCCGCGTTCAAGGCAACGATGGAGGCCAAATATTTTCCGTACATCTATCCCCAGCAGGAAGTGCTACGCCGGATGGTCGAACGCGTAAAGGCGGGAGGAGGATCGGAGCCCGGCACGATCGTGAACGTGATTGGAATGGGCGGGAAGATCGCCAGCGACATTCACATCGCCGGGGGCGCCGCGAACGCGGCACTGATGCTGGCCACGGTCGGGCTCGCGCACTATTACGCGCGCTACGGTATCCGGATCAACGCAATCAACCCGGGCGCAACGCTGACCGAGCGGGTCGAGGAAGCCCTGAAACTGGAAGCCGACCAGCAGGGTATCGGCACAGAAGAAGCGCTCTCGCGTGGACAGGCGAAGGTGCCGCTCGGGCGCTACGCAAAGCCGGAAGAAATCGCCGACGTCGTCCTCTTCCTCGCCAGCCGCCGCGCGAGTTACGTAACGGGTGCGATCATCCCCATGGACGGTGGAAGCGCGCCGCTGATCTGAAGCGATGCGGCGCGCGACCAGTCTGACAGACTTACATCAGACGGTGACCGACCCACCATCCGGCCGCAGCGAGCGCCGCCGATGCCGGGATCGTGAGAACCCAGGCCCAGACGATGTTGCCGGCCACGCCCCAGCGTACGGCGCTCAGCTTTCGCGTTGCACCGACGCCGACAATCGCGCCGGTGATCGTATGTGTGGTCGATACCGGAATGCCGAGCCAGGAAGCGATGAACAGCGTGATCGCGCCGCCCGTCTCAGCGCAAAAACCACCGACCGGCTTGAGCTTCGTGATCTTCTGGCCCATCGTACGGACGATCCGCCAGCCGCCGAACAGGGTGCCAAGGCCCATCGAAAGATAGCAGCCGCCGATCACCCAGATCGGCGGAGCATCGGCTGTTGCCGACGCGTAGCCGGTCGCGATGAGGAGCATCCAGATGATGCCGATGGTTTTCTGCGCGTCATTGCCGCCGTGACCGAGGCTGTACAGTCCAGCCGACACCAGCTGCAGCCGCCGGAAACGCCGGTCGACCTTGCTTGGCGGCGTACGGAAATAGAGCCACGACACCGCCAGCATGAAGAACGATCCAAGCACAAAGCCCAGCAGCGGCGAGAAGAAAATGAACGCGACCGTTTTCAGGAGGCCGTCGAAATTGAGCGCCCCCCACCCCGACTTCGCCAGCGCCGCGCCGACGAGACCACCGATCAGCGCATGCGACGAACTCGACGGAATACCGTAGTACCACGTGACGACATTCCAGCCGATCGCACCGACAAGCGCGCCGAATATGACGTAGTGGTCAACGATGCCCGGGTCGATCGTGCCCTTGCCAACCGTCTGCGCGACCTTCAGGTGAAAGATGAAATACGCGATGACGTTAAAAGCCGCCGCGAAAGCTACTGCCTGTTGCGGCTTCAGAACACCAGTCGATACGACGGTCGCGATCGAATTCGCGGCGTCGTGAAAACCGTTCATGAAGTCGAATACAAGGGCGACAGCGACGAGGGCGACGACTATCCATATAGCGAGTTGAATCGATTGCATCTCAGGCGTTTTCCAGCACGATGCCTTCGATGATGTTCGCCACATCCTCGCATTTGTCCGTGATCGTCTCGAGCAGTTCGTAGATTGCCTTGAGCTTGATCAGCGTCTTCACGTTGTCTTCCTCGCGGAAGAGCTTCGACATCGCGGAACGCAGTACGCGGTCCGCTTCCGATTCGAGACGGTCGATGTCCTCGCACGCCTTCAGTATCTGGCTCGCCTGCTTCATGTCGGATAGCAGACTGACCGCGAACTGCACACGCTCCGACGCGGCCGTGCAGATATGCGCCAGCTGGCTCGCTTCGGAGGTCACCGCCTGCACGTCATAGAGCGAAATGGCGGTAGCGACGTCCTCCATCAGGTCGAGGATGTCGTCCATCGTCGTGATCAGCTTGTGGATCTCGTCGCGGTCGAGCGGCGTGATGAAGGTCTTGTGCAGCAGGTCGATGGCTTCGTGCGTCAGCTTGTCGGCGGCCTTTTCGGCGGACTGCACGTTCTGCTTGTGGATCTCGGCGTCCGACAGGTTGTCGATCAGCAGCTCGAGTTCGCGGCTTGCCAAGATAATGCAACTGGCGTGCGCGTTGAAAATTTCAAAGAACTTGCCCTCGGTGGGCATGAATCGACCGAACATTGGGATCCCGGAAATTAGTCACGGTTGTGGCTGTCATAAAACCGCAATATTGTACCGTCGCGACCGGGATGTCGCACTTGTGACAGCGTGGTTACAACAGATCAGCCAGATACGGCTTTACTCGCCGTAGAAGTTCTGCGCGCCGGCAAAATTGTCGAACTTCGTAAATTGACCGTGGAACGTGAGCCGAACCGGACCGATCGGGCCGTTACGCTGTTTGCCGATGATGATTTCGGCCGTGCCCTTGTCCTGGCTGTCCGGGTTATAGACTTCGTCGCGGTAGATGAAGAGAATCACGTCCGCGTCCTGCTCAATAGCACCGGATTCACGCAGGTCCGACATGATCGGACGCTTGTTGGGACGTTGTTCGAGGCCGCGATTCAGCTGCGACAACGCGATCACCGGGACATCGAGTTCCTTGGCCAGACTCTTCAGCGAACGGGAAATTTCAGAAATTTCGGTCGCCCGGTTCTCACCCGATGACGAACCGCTCATCAGCTGCAGGTAGTCGATGATGATGAGGCCAAGTTTGCCGCACTGACGCGACAGGCGTCGCGCGCGTGAGCGCAGTTCCATTGGGTTCAGACCGCCGGTTTCATCAATGAAGATTTGCGCTTCGCTCATCTTCTGCACGGCGTGCGTCAGTTTCGGCCAGTCTTCGTCGGTCAGGCGGCCGGTTCGCATCCGGTGCTGGTCGAGCCTGCCGACGGAGCCGAGCATACGCATCGTCAGCTGTGTGCCCGGCATTTCCATCGAGAACACCGCAACCGGCAAGCCATACTCCACGGCGACGTATTCGCCGATGTTCATCGAGAACGCCGTCTTACCCATCGAAGGCCGGCCGGCGACGATGATCAGCTCGCCGCCGTGCATACCGGACGTCATCCGGTCAAGGTCGACGAAACCCGTCGGCGTGCCCGTGACGTCGCTCGGATTGGCCGTGTGGTACAACGTGTCGATCCGCTCGACGACCTGCGTCAGCAGCGGTCCGATTTCCAGGAAGCCCTGCGTCCCGCGCGCACCGTCTTCGGCGATCGAAAACACCTTCGATTCCGCCTCGTCCAGCAACTGGCGCACTTCCTTGCCCTGCGGATTGAACGCGTCAGCCGAAATTTCATCAGCCACCGAAACGAGGCGCCGCAACACCGCCCGATCCCGCACGATTTCCGCGTACCGGCGAATATTCGCCGCACTCGGCGTGTTCTGCGCGAGTGCATTGAGATACGCGAGGCCGCCGACGTCTTCCGCCTTCCCCGACGTCCCGAGCGCCTCGTACACCGTGATCACGTCGGCCGGACGCGTCGCCGCGATCAGCTTGCCGATGTGCTCGAATATGATCCGGTGGTCGTAGCGGTAAAAATCGCTCTGCGACAGGAAATCCGCAATGCGGTCCCACGCGGCATTGTCCAGCAGCAGGCCGCCGAGCACCGATTGCTCGGCCTCGATTGAGTGCGGCGGGACTTTCAGCGATTCGAGTTGGGGATCTTTCGACGGTGCGTTCATGGAAACGGATTATCGGGTAAATGACGGCGTCAGGAAACCAGAAATGCAGCGTCGGGGACGGAAACGACAGAAACAAAAAAGCGGGAGCCGGTTACCCGGCTCCCGCCTTCTGCCAGAAACAATCTGGCAAATACTGCTCAGTACGTGGGCGTCGTCTTAGACGTGCTCGCCCAGCACCGACACCGTCACATCGACGAGAACGTCGGTGTGCAGCGAGATCTGCACCGGATGGTCGCCGACCAGCTTGAGCGGACCTTCCGGCAGACGCACTTGCGCCTTCTCAACGGCAAAGCCTTGCTTGACCAGTGCGTCAGCGATGTCAGCGTTCGTCACCGAGCCGAACAGACGGCCGTCGACGCCAGCCTTCTGGCCGATCTGAACCGTCGAGCCTGCCAGCTTTTCGCCTTGGGCTTGAGCGGCTGCCAGCTTTTCAGCGGCGATCTTTTCGAGTTCCGCGCGGCGGACTTCGAATTCAGCGATCGCTTCCTTCGTGGCACGGCGAGCGCGCTTGTTCGGGATCAGGAAGTTACGTGCGTAACCGTCCTTGACCTTGACGATATCGCCCAGGTTACCCAGGTTGACGACTTTTTCGAGAAGAATGATCTGCATTCGGATGCTCCTTGTTGCGTCGTCGGGTTAGGCCTTGTGCTGGTCGGTGTACGGCACGAGCGCGAGGAAACGCGCGCGCTTGATTGCCGTATCCAGCTGGCGTTGATAGTGCGACTTCGTACCCGTGAGACGCGCCGGCGTGATCTTGCCGTTCTCGCCGATGAAGTCCTTCAGCGTTTCGATGTCCTTGTAGTCGATCTGGTCGACACCGGCTGCCGTGAAACGGCAGAACTTCTTGCGCTTGAAGAGCGGATTTTGTTGCTGACGACGCTTGTCGAATTTCTTACCAGTCGGGCGGGGCATGTTCAGTCCTTTCCAATGTCCTGCAATTCTGTGATGTGAAACACCAGGGTTCGCGCGTTGCGGCTCTTTTTAGCCAGAAAACCGGTGAAGAGCGTTTCGACGCCCATTCCACACTTTTCCAGCCTGCCGCTCGTCTCGCCGGCGGCCACCGCCGGCATGGTCAGTTCGACTTGCCGGGTAATGCCGGCTTCGACGACTTCCGTGCGGTGAAGCAACGTACAGCTTGCAATCGGAACGCCGGCGGGGGTGTACCGCACCGGTTCGCGTTCGACAACGCTGCCTGTCAGTTGCAGCCTGTTCACGAGAGCGACGCTTTATTCCTGGTGGCTTAAATAACTAACTGTCTTAAGCCTGCGCTTCGGACGGTTGCGTAGCAGCCGCCTTCTTGGCTTCTTCGCGCTGCACTTCCTTCATCATCGGCGACGGGCCGGTTTCAGCCTTCTTCTGCTTGACGATGAGGTGACGCAGAACCGCGTCGTTGAACTTGAATGCGTGTTCCAGCTCGTCGAGCGTGGTTTGATCGCATTCGATGTTCATGCAGACGTAGTGTGCCTTCGCGAGTTTCTCGATCATGTAGGCCAGCTGGCGACGGCCCCAGTCTTCGATACGATGGATCTGACCACCGTGCGACGTGATCGTGCTCTTGTAACGCTCGATCATGGCGGGCACCTGCTCGCTTTGATCGGGATGCACGATAAATACGATTTCGTAATGACGCATATTCACTCCTTGTGCTGACTTATGGATAGAAGCCACCCGGGCGTCGAAACCGGTGTGGCAAGTGAGAAGCCGGAGAATGTAGCACGAATGGGGTCAGCACGCAAGGCCTGACGTGGATTTCCGCATCGATTCAACCGTGTTTTCAATGGGTTATCGCGCGGGACAACGATCGCCGTCGAATCGGCCCAGAGGAGAAGCTACGGGCCGTCAATGACTGACGGCACGGTCGGGCAAGTGCGGACACGTGCGGGTGCAAACCGGCACGAATCATCGCGGATCCGGGCGAATCCGGATAATAAACTCACTCAGACGTCTGCGGACGGGCCTTGAACGCCGCCTCCAGCGCAGTCAGCGTCTCGGGCGCGGCGTCCGTGACCGCCCACCAGATCATGCCCCCTTCGTGCCAGCGCGCAAGCGAATAGCCGTCACGAACCTGCGTCGAAGCGGACGTAGCGGTGGAACCGCCCGCGCCCCCCGGATCCGCGTCAGGAAACACATACACGTCGATGACGTGCTTGCGGTAGCGGTAGGTCAGCACTCCCACCCTCCGATGGCCGACGTAATCCAGCCGGCCGCCGGCCAGCGGGAAACCGCTCGCCGCGAGATCCACAACCGGCGGCGCATAGTCGAGCCGGCCGTTGAACCACGGCTTCACGGTGTGCTGATCCGACGAGATGACGTCGATGTCGCGTCCCGACAGCTGTGCGCGGACGTGGCTCGATACCAGTTCGTCGACGAACGGGTTGGCGTCGGCGGGACGACGCAGTGTCAACGCGACGCTCGCGACGACCGCACACAACGCGATCATCAGCACGGTCAGCCAGCCCGAGCCGAGCGTCCTTCCATATGCCGCGCCGCCGCCCCCACCCACCGGCAGGCGCAAACCGTCGAACCAGGGAAACCGCCAGCCACGCTTTCGCGCCCCCGCCGGCAAAGATGAAAACTCCGCCGCAGGCAGACCCGCGAGAATGCGCGAGCGCAGCGCATCCGGCGCACGATGATAGTCCGCCTGACGGATCGCACCGCTCAGCGCACGCACGATCTCGGTTTCACGCTGGCACGCCGCGCAACCGGCCACATGCTGCTGTACGCGGCGCTCATCGACCGGTGGCAGCTCCCGGTCGACGCTGGCATCGAGGAGCGGACGCACTTCGTTACAGTCCATCTGGCGTCTCCCGGTTTGCTCCAGCGGCCGCGGCACCCGGATCCCCGGACGACGTCCAACCACCTTCAGACGCGCCCCGCGCGGAAGCACGCTCCGCCGAAGCGTCCGCCTGGCGAGTTCGTGCGCTATCCCGTCCGCCATCGGCATCCGGATGCCTCCGCTCGCTACCCCGCGCCTCCAGCGCGGTCAACGCCAGAGCCAGCCTTCGCCTGCCCCGTGCCAGCCGCGACATCACCGTCCCGACAGGCAGATCGGCGACGATCGCGATCTCGCGATAACTCAGTTCCTCCAGTTCACGCAAAATCAGCACCTCGCGATACTCCACCGGCAGTTTTTCGAGCGCCGCATGCACGCGCCGCGTGTCTTCCTCACGGATCAGCAGTGCCTGCGGATCGATGCTCGCCTCGCTCCAGCCGTCGAACGCGGCCTCTTCCTGCGAGTCGTCGAACCCGGCGACTTCGCGCGACGACGCCCTTCTGCGCCACTCCGTGTACCACGTGCGACGCACGATCGCGAGCAGCCATGGGCGGGCATTGTCGCCACGGAACGTATCGAAAAAACGGAATGCGCGCATATAGGCTTCCTGGACGATGTCGTCGGCATCGCTGGCATTGCCGGACAACCAGCGCGCGAGGTTGAAAGCAGCATCGAGATGCGGCAGCGCCAGTTGCTGGAAACGACGACTGCGCGCGGCTTCGTCGCCGTTTCCTGTTGCGGTTGTTTCGGTCTGGCGCACGCGGGCCCTCCTGGCTTCACGGCTGGAATACTGGTTGCACACCGAGTTTATTCCCGCACCTGCCGCATCACGGCGAAATAAATCAGGAATAAGGCCCGCGTCCGGGCTGCCCGGCTGGAACCGGGCACGCGACGACGATTTCTTCTCCGTGCAGTTCACGCGATCACACCACGCCGCTCCAGTAACCGTCGCGCGCGTACACGTCCTTCAGAAAATCGATGAAGTAGCGCACCTTCGCCGGCACGTAACGCTGCTGCGGGTACACCGCGAGAATGTCGTAGTCGGGCAGCGCGAATTCATCGAGCACGGTTTCGAGTTCGCCGCGGGCGAGTTGCTGCTGCACTTCCCACGTTGAGCGCCAGCCGAGCCCGAGCCCTTCCGACACCCAGCGATGCAGCAGTTCGCCGTCGTTGCAATCGAGCGTCCCGCCGACGCGTACCGTCGCCAGCTTGCCATTGCGCCGGAAGTACCAGCCGCGGTTCTGGCCGCCCTGCAGGTTGAACGCGAGGCAATTGTGCTGCGGCAGGTCTTCGAGCGTCTTCGGCCGGCCGTGTTTGCGGAAATACTCCGGCGTGCCGCACACCACGCGCCGGTTCGTCGCGAGCTTCACCGCGACGAAATTCGGATCGACCGCGCCGCCGATGCGAATCGACAGGTCGTAACCCTCGCGCACGAGATCGACCACGCGATCGGTCAGGTTGAATGACAGCTGCAATTCTGGCTTGTCAGCCAGAAACGCGGGCGCGAGCGGCGCGACGTGCTTGCGTCCGAACGCTGCCGGCGCCGATACGATGAGATGGCCGGTCACCGCGCGCCGCCCTGCCGTCAACTCGTCTTCCGCCTGATCCCACTCCGTCAGCAGCCCGCGACACCGTTCGAGAAACGCGGCGCCTTCCTCGCTGACGACAAGCCGCCGCGTCGAGCGGTACATCAGCTTCACGCCGAGCCGTTTTTCGAGCGCGTCGATACGCCGTCCGAGGATCACCGGCGACACGCCCTCTTCCAGCGCCGCCGCCGCAAGACTGCCCGCGTCAGCGACGCGCACGAAGGTTTCGATCTGCTTGAAGCGGTCCATTCCCTGTCTCCTGTCGCCCAGAGTTGACGCTTTAGCGTCGTGCTCTGGTCCCATGCAAGATCGTTGCTGCCCTTTTTCGGCGGCGCCTGCCCCGCTTTCACGCGCCGGGGGCAAAACCCTCATTCCGTACTTTTTGTTTCGAAATAAGCGACCTGAACCGATCTTATCAAACCTTCGCGTGAAGCCTAAAGTGGATCCCAACAGCCTGCAACGGTCCGTCCGACGCAGTTCAAGAAATATTCGCAGACATCAGGAGACATTCCATGGCCAGGATGAGAGCCGTCGACGCAGCCGTACTCGTGCTCGAGAGAGAAGGTATCGATACGGCATTCGGTGTGCCGGGCGCCGCGATCAACCCGTTCTATTCGGCGATGCGCAAGGCCGGCAACATCAGCCACGTGCTGGCACGGCACGTCGAAGGCGCGTCGCACATGGCCGAGGGCTATACGCGGGCATCGGCGGGCAACATCGGCGTGTGTATCGGCACCTCGGGCCCCGCCGGCACCGACATGATCACCGGTCTCTATTCCGCTCAGGCCGATTCGATTCCGATTCTCGCGATCACGGGCCAGGCGCCGCGCGCGCGTCTGTACAAGGAAGACTTCCAGGCCGTCGATATCGAATCGATCGCGAAGCCCGTCACGAAGTGGGCCGTCACCGTGCGCGAGCCCGCGCTCGTGCCCCGCGTCTTCCAGCAGGCATTCCATTTGATGCGCTCGGGCCGTCCGGGTCCGGTGCTGGTCGATCTGCCGATCGACGTACAGCTCGCCGAAATCGAATTCGACATCGATACGTATGAACCGCTGCCGGTCTACAAGCCCGCCGCGACGCGCAAGCAGATCGAAGCCGCGCTCACGATGCTCAACGATTCAGACAAGCCGCTGATCGTCTCCGGTGGCGGCGTGCTGAACGCAGCCGCCGAAGATCTGCTCGTCGAATTCGCAGAAACGCTCGGCGTGCCGGTGATTCCGACGCTGATGTCGTGGGGCGCGATTCCTGACGATCACCCGCTGATGGTCGGCATGGTCGGTCTGCAGACGTCGCATCGCTACGGCAACGCAACGATGCTCGCGTCCGACTTCGTGCTCGGCATCGGCAACCGCTGGGCAAACCGCCATACAGGCAGCGTCGAGGTCTATACGAAGGGCCGCAAGTTCGTGCACGTCGACATCGAGCCGACGCAGATCGGCCGCGTGTTCGGTCCGGATCTCGGCATTGTGTCGGATGCGAAGAAGGCGCTCGAACTCTTTGTTGAAGTGGCGAAGGAATGGAAGGCTGCGGGCAAGCTGAAGGATCGCAGCGCATGGGTCAAGGATTGCCAGCAACGCAAGAGCACGATGCTTCGCAAGACGCACTTCGACAACGTGCCGATGAAGCCGCAGCGCGTGTATGAAGAGATGAACCAGGTGTTCGGCCGCGACACGTGCTATGTGAGCACGATCGGTCTGTCGCAGATCGCCGGTGCGCAGTTCCTGCACGTGTACAAGGCGCGTAACTGGATCAACTGCGGTCAGGCCGGCCCGCTCGGCTGGACAATTCCGGCGGCGCTCGGTGTGCGCGCCGCTGATCCGCAACGCCCGATCGTCGCGCTCTCCGGCGACTACGACTTCCAGTTCATGATCGAAGAGCTGGCCGTCGGTGCGCAGTTCAAGCTGCCGTACGTGCATGTGGTGGTGAACAACTCGTACCTCGGCCTGATCCGTCAGGCACAGCGCGCGTTCGACATGGACTTCTGCGTACAGCTCGCATTCGACAACATCAACGCGCCGGAAGTGAACGGTTACGGCGTCGATCACGTCGCGGTGGCCGAAGGTCTCGGCTGCAAGGCGATCCGCGTGTTCAAGCCGGAAGAACTGAAGCCTGCGCTGGAACGTGCGCAGTCGATGCTCTCCGAGTTCAACGTCCCGGTGATCGTCGAAGTGATCCTCGAACGTGTGACCAACATTTCGATGGGCACCGAAATCGATGCGATCAACGAGTTCGAAGAGCTTGCCGAAAGGCGCGAAGACGCGCCGACCGCCATCAGCATGCTCGACTGAGCTTCTTTCGTTTAACTGACCGACCAGCCGGAATCAACTGACACCATGCCGAAATTTGCAGCCAACCTGACCATGCTGTTTAACGAAGTCCCGTTCCTCGACCGCTTCGCGGCGGCGGCGGATGCGGGCTTCAACGCAGTCGAATTTCTGTTCCCGTATCCGTACAAGGTCGAGGAGCTCGTTGAGCGTCTTCAACAGAATCGTCTCAAGCTCGTCCTGCACAACCTGCCTGCTGGCAACTGGGAAGCAGGCGAACGTGGCATCGCGTGTCTGCCGGACCGTGTCGGCGAGTTTCAGGAAGGCGTCGGCCGCGCGATCGAATATGCGAAGGCGCTGAAGGTGCCGCAACTGAACTGCCTCGTCGGCATTCCGACGGCAGGTATCGACGCGGACAAGGCGCGCTCGACCATCGTCGACAACCTGCGTTTTGCAGCAGGCGAACTAAAGAAAGAAGGGATCAGGCTGCTCGTCGAACCGTGCAACTCCTACGACATTCCGGGCTTCGCATTGAACCGTTCGTCGGAAGGTCTGGACGTGATCCGCGCCGTCGGTTCGGACAACCTGTTCCTGCAATACGACATCTATCACATGCAACGGATGGAAGGCGAACTCGCCGCGACGATCAGGAAGAATCTGCCGCAGATCGCGCACATCCAGCTCGCCGACAACCCCGGTCGCAATGAACCGGGCACCGGCGAAATCAACTATCCGTTCCTGTTCGAGCTGCTCGATTCGCTCGGCTATGAAGGCTACATCGGCTGCGAATACAAGCCGCGCACGACGACCACCGAAGGTCTCGGCTGGGTCCAGCGTATCGCCGGCCAGACGCGCGGTGCGGCACACGCCGCTGCGTGAGCGTCACGCAGCGCACCCCGCATCCGGATCCAAACCCAACATCCTGGAGACACATCAATGGCAACAGTCGGTTTCATCGGCCTCGGCATCATGGGCGCGCACATGGCGCGCAACCTCATCAAGGGCGGTCACACGCTGATCGTCAACGGCGCGTATCCGGTGCCGGACGATCTGCGCACACAAACGACCGTCGTCGAGAGCTCGACTGCTGTCGCGAAGGCCTCGGACATCGTCATCTCGATGGTGCCGGACACGCCTGACGTCGCGAACGTGCTGTTCGCCGACGACGGCGTCGCGAACGGTCTCACGAAGGGCAAGCTCGTCATCGACATGAGTTCGATCTCGCCGCTCGAAACCCAGGCATTCGCAAAGAAGATCAACGCGCTCGGCTGCGACTATCTCGATGCGCCGGTCTCGGGCGGCGAAGTCGGCGCACGTGAAGCGACGCTGACCATCATGGTCGGCGGCCCGCAAAAATCGTTCGATCTCGCGAAGCCGCTGTTCGACCTGATGGGCAAGAACATCTCGCTGATCGGCGACAACGGCGCGGGCCAGACGTGCAAGGTTGCGAACCAGATCATCGTCGCGCTGAACATCGAAGCGGTTGCCGAAGCGCTGCTGTTCGCCGCGCGTTCGGGCGCCGATCCGGAGCGTGTGCGCAAGGCACTGATGGGCGGCTTCGCTGCGTCGCGCATTCTCGAAGTGCATGGCGAACGCATGACGAAGCGCACGTTCGATCCGGGCTTCCGTATCGAACTGCATCAGAAGGACCTGAACCTCGCACTCGACGGCGCGCGCAAACTCGGCATCGCGCTGCCCCACACCGCGAGCGCACAGCAACTGTTCAGCGTATGCGCGGCAAACGGCGGCAAGGCATGGGATCACTCGGCGATGGTGCGCGCGCTTGAAATCATGGCGAACTTCGAAGTCGCACAGGCGCCGGGTAACGAGGCGAAGGCGGCCTGAACGGAGTCCTTTTGACGGCCCGTTACGCATATCGACGGTCCAGCGCACATCGTGGAACGACAGATGCGGATACGGGTCGACAAAATACATCGCACCAGAACACAGCGGCCGTGCGTTTCAAGGCTGCTGATCAGTGGGGCGCTTCGTCCGGTGCGCGGCACGCGTGACGGGTGAGGCATCGAGCCGCTCTGGGCTGAGAGCGGCCAGTGGGGTCCGCAGCGGCGCCCGGCGATGCCGGGGAAGCCTTGGTCGGTCAGACGTCGTCGTCGGGTGTCCGGCTGTCGGATTTCATGTTCCTGCATAGACGGCAGCGTTGCCCGGATTAAAGGGCCGTCTGCCCCTACCTTTTTTGACAACTCTTCCCGGCATTCTTTCCTACAATGGATCGGTTCCGTCTGGTTGTTTCGCGATCAGATTCCCGAGGACTGCATCAGTCCCGTTCACCACGTCAGGAGAATGATCGATGGGTATTCTCAGTTTCATCAAGGAAGCAGGCGAAAAGCTGTTCGGCACCGCATCCGCGCCGGCGCAAGCCGCTCAGGATGCTCCCGCCGCTGCACCAGTCGATGTCGACGCGCTGAACAAGATTGCCGGTGACGCCATTGCGAACTACATCAGCGTGCAGGGGCTGAGCGCTACTAACCTGCTGGTCACATACGATGGCGCGAGCCACACTGTCACCGTATCGGGCGAAGCGCCTGATCAGGCAACGAAAGAAAAAATCCTGGTCGCGGCAGGTAACGTGCACAACGTCGAGAAAGTCGATGATCAGCTCACGGTCACCAGTCCCGCCCCTGAAGCACAGTTCCACACCGTCGTCTCTGGCGACAATCTGTGGAAGATCGCGGAAAAGTATTACGGCAGCGGCGCGAAGAACGATCTGATTTTCCAGGCGAACACGCCGATGCTGAAGAGCCCGGACAAGATCTATCCGGGCCAGGTGCTGGTGATTCCGGCGGTGTGAGATCGTTTCAAGGCTTCACGTCAAGCGTGGGGTCAATAACAGCGCGGCGGCACAGGCTCAGCACCTGCACCGCCGCGTTTTATTTCTGCGCCACGTGTCACATCACGCGCAGCGAACTGAGCCGCGTAGAAGACTAGATCGCGAGCACCATACTCACACCACACAGTCCGATCACCGCACAACTCACGCGATCCTTGAATGCGAACACAATCGGGTCATCGTGCATCTGTCCGCGAAACGCGAACATCCAGATACGGCTGACCCAGTAAAGCGTGAGCGCGAACACAGCCCACAGCATCTGCGGATGACGGTACAGCAGCTTGAGTTCCGGCGAGTTCAGATAGAGCGCCAGCACGAGCACCGCAAGATATGCCGACGATGTACCGAACGAGCGCAGGATCGACATGTCCTGCGTGATGTAGCCGCGCCCCGCCGCTTCCATTTTGCCGAGACGCAGAATGCCTTCGAGTTCCACGTAGCGCTTGACCATCGCAAGGCTCAGGAAGATCGGCACGCAGAAGAGGATCAACCAGTACGACAACGCAATGTCGTTGGCGGCGCCGCCCGCGATCACGCGCACCGTGTAGAGACACGCGAGCGTGAACACATCGATCAGCGCCATGCGCTTCAGGCTGAACGAATAGGCGACGGTCGCTGCAAGGTAACCCGCGAGCACGACGCCGAACTGCCACGGCAGCAACGCCGCGAGCCCTGCGCCCGCGACCAGCAACCCAATCGTCATCACGATACCGAATGACAGCGGCAGATTCCCGGATGCGAATGGCCGGCTGCGTTTTCGTTCGTGGCGCCGGTCCGCGTCCAGATCGAGCATGTCGTTGAGCAGATACACCGACGATGCACACAGATTGAACGACGCGAAAGCGATGCACGCGGCAATGATCGCCCCGAGATCGGTGAACTTGTGGGCGGTCAGCAACGGCACGAAAATCAGCACGTTCTTGACCCACTGATGCACGCGCATTTCTTTCAGCACGAGCGGGATGATCTGACGCTTGCGCTCGAAGAAAATAATTGCCTGATTCACCTTGCGCGCGGCGGCCGCCATGCTCTTGTCGCCGACGACGATCGCCTGCCGCGCCCTTCGCCACACCGGCACGTCCGCGAGCGCGTCGCCGCAATAGTCGAAGCCGTGATCGCCGAACTGTTCGACGAGCGCATCGGCCTTGTTGCGACCGATGAGGTTATGGTCAGCCGTGCTCGCCAGCACGCCCTTGAAGAGCCCGAAATGATCGGCGACCTGACTCGCGAAACGCTGGTTCGACGCCGTGCACAGATAGAGCGTGCGGCCCGCTGAATGTTCGTCGCGCAGATAGTCGACGAGTTGTGTGTTGTACGGCAGAACGCCGACGTCGATCGTCACGCGCTTTGCGATCTGTTCTTTCAGATGAGCCTTGCCGCGCAGCACCCAGCCGATACACAGAAACAGCGCGAACGGGTTCTGCTTCAGCAGGACGAAGAAGCTTTCGAGCAGAAAGTCGGTTCGCGTGAGCGTGCCGTCCAGATCCACACACAGCGGGATCGTCGCGCTTGTCATATCACACCTCGCCGCCAGAGCGTCGGTTTCGCATTGGACCGGGTTTTGCCGCCGCGCCGGCACGTGGCCCGAACGGCATGGGCACCATGAACAGCGACGCGGTCGGTGTAATGCGCGTTCCGTTGACGGAATCACGCATGACCTGCCTGAATGCTATCGACGCGGCGCGCGCAACTCTGTGCGCCAGCGCACTTCGGATTACGCGAAGACGAAGCGTTTATCGAGGTGATACTTGGCGAGATAGCCGAGCGTGAGGCCGATCGCCCCACCGGTGAGCCGCGCAGGCTCGGAATGGAAGATGGCGTCGGCGCCGAATTCCACCGCCCAGAAGACCAGTGTGGTCCCGAGGCCCATCGCGACGTACATCACAAACGTCTGAATGCCGTGCGCGACACTACGGTGCGGATAGCGGAAGATCCACGCCTTGTCGAGCAGGTATTTGACGACGAGACCGACGCCCGTGCCGATACACACCGAAAGCGGCACGGCAAACCGTCCCTGATAAAGCCAGAACGCGAGCTTCTGGCTGCCGAGATTCGCGCCGATCGAGATCGCCGCGAAAATCGCGTACCAGACTACAAGGCGCGAGCGACCAAAGGGCGCGTCGAATGTCGGACTGTTCATGTCGATCTCCGCGCGCGAAACGCCGGGCATCGCCGGCACGAAAGCCACGCGATTGCGCGTGTGGCCGCGTTCACAGCGAAACCCGCTTGAAAACGAATTCGGGCAGCGAGCGGATGATCAGCATGATCCCGCTCCAGAACCACGGCGTGTACAGCGCGTCCCTGCCGCGTTCGATGGCGCGCACGATATCCGTCGCGACCCGATCCGGCGACGCCACCAGCGGCCCCGGCAACGACAGCCCGGCGGTCATCGGCGTATCGACGAATCCTGGCTTGATCGTCAACACGCGCACGCCGGATTTGAAGAGCCGCGCGCGCAATCCTTCGCAGAAGGTCCCCACCGCGGCCTTAGCGGCCCCGTACACGTAGTTCGACGGACGCCCGCGGTCGCCCGCAACGGACGAAATCACGGCGATCGTGCCGCTCTTCTGGCTTTCGAACACGCCGGCCAGCAGCGTAAGCAGCGCGATGGTCGACATTGCGTTCGTCTGCAGTTCGCGCATCGCCGCCTCCACGTCGCGTTCGCATTGCGCCTGGTCGGACAGCGTGCCATGCGCGATCAGCACGATATCGATCCGGCCAAACGCCGCCTGACAGGCCTTCAGCATCGTGGCGTGCTGCAGGTGATCGTTCATGTCGAGCAGGTGGGTTTCGACCGAAGGCGCGCCGCGCACCCGCAGATCCTGCGCGACGGCTTCCAGCCGGACTTCGTGCCGGCCCGTCAGAAACAGGTTCGCGCCCTCCTTCGTCCAGCGCCGCGCGCACGCGACAGCAATGGCAGACGAGCCGCCTACGATCAGGATATTTTTCATGATTGTGTGGTCCGTTTCCAGAAACGAGACATCAGGGCAGGATCGCGATTGCGTTCAAGTTCCTGCCACGCGGGATACGCCGCGCGAAAGTCCGCCCCGCTCATGTGGGCGTCCTTGGCCGGATACTGGCGGCCGCCTGCTTCGTTGACGATTGCGTCGAGCTGCCGAAAAAGCGCTTCATTGCGGCGCGCGTGCTGCGGGAAATCCAGCGCGAGCGATACGCCGGGCATCGGAAACGACAGCAGCCCCGGCGAAACCAGCGTGCCGCAACGCTTCAGCACGGCGAGACACGAACCCAGACCGCTCTTTGCAATCGTCGCAAGAATGGCCTTCAGTGCGTCGCGCGACGCCGCCTCGGGAATCACGCACTGATGTTGCTGGAAGCCGCGCCGCCCGTAGATCCGGTTCCAGTTGCGAACGCCGTCGAGCGGATAGAAGAAGCTCGCGAAATCGACGCTGGTGTGTTCGACGCGCTGCGCCTGTCGCCGGTAGTAGAACTCGTTGAAGACCTTGAGCGTGTAGCGGTTCAGCGGCGACAACGGCAGCACGAACGGGACGTTGCGCAGGCGCTTGCCTTTCAGCGTGAAATCGCCGTCGGCGGCATGATCGCCCGACATGTAGATGCCGCGCCCCAACTGGACGCCGCTCGCGAGGCAATCGACCCACGCGACGCCATATTCGTGCTGCGGATCGAGTTCGCTCGATAGCGACAGAAACTCGTCCAGGTCGCCAAAACGGATACTGGTCATCGAAATGCGGCTGGAGCGCACGGGCATCAGCTGGATTTCGACCCATTCGATCACGCCGGTGAGACCCAGTCCGCTGATCGTCGCGCAAAACAGCTCGTCGTTTTCGCCGGGCGCGCATTCGGCCGGTTCGCGATCCGAGCGCAGCAGTGAAAATCGCCGGACGTGCCGTCCGAACGTGCCGCGCACGTGGTGATTCTTGCCGTGGACATCGTTGGCGACTGCGCCGGCGAGCGTCACAAACTGGGTGCCGGGCGTGACCGGCAGCATCCAGCCGCGCGGAATCGACAGTTCGAGCACTTCACCGAGCATGACACCGGCTTCGGCCCGCACGATGCCGCGCTCCCAGTCGGCGCTGATAAAGCGGCCGAGGCCGCGCATATGTAAAACGTGATCGGTCGCCGCAAGACAGCTGTCGCCATAACTCCGGCCGTTGCCGAACGGCAAGGTCGTGCCGAAGCGCGCGCGCGCGTCGTCCAGCTGGGCCTGGACGGCGTCTCGCCACGACAGCGGATGACTGGATTGAGGCGCGTAGGGGTAATGCCCCCACGACTGGAGCTTCGACGCGCTCATTGGGTGCCACGGTGGACGATATGAGCGTCATCCTCGCACGAAACGCCCGCAAGGCGCGTGGGTTACCTCACAGATGGGGTTAACCAGATGGGCGCGCCCGGTCGCCGGGTGGTCGGGCTGGCCGTAGGCCGTGGACCGTGGCCGGCCCGGTTGCGCCGGAAACCCGCAGCGCCCGCCGGGCCGGGCGTCGGTCAGTACGTATCGAAGGCCCGCTGCAGCACCACCGGCCCGGCGCCGCCTGCGGCGAGCGCCAGCATCAGCAGCACACGCGCCTTGTACGGGTTCAACCCGTTCGCGGCGACAAAACCGAGCGTATCGTCGGGCGCCGCGCCGTTGCGCATCACGTGTCCCGAGCCGACACGCGACGCGCGCACCACGGCCACGCCCTGCGACACGGCGTCGGCGAGCGCCTGCTGGATCGACGCGTGAATCGAGCCGTTTCCGGTCCCCGCCACGACGATGCCGCGCACGCCGGCCGTCACGAGTGCATCGACGGTCACGCGCGATGCGCCCGCATAACTCGCGACAATCTCCACGCCCGGCCACTTCGCGCCGATCACGAATTCCGTATCGACCGTATGCGGGCGGACGACGCTGCGCTGAAACTCGACGCGCCCGTCCTGCACCCAGCCCAGTGCGCCGACTTCCGGCGACTGGAACGCATCGACGGCGAACGTGCTCGTTTTCACGACATCGCGCGCGCTGTGGATCCGGTTATTGATCGCGACGAGCACGCCCTGCCCGTGCGCCGCGGCGCTGGCCGCCACCACGACCGCGTTGAGCAGATTCAGCGGACCATCGGCGGAAAGCGCCGTCGAAGGCCGCATGGCTGCGGTCAGCACGACAGGCTTCGTGCTTTTCACGGTCAGATGCAGCAGATACGCAGTTTCTTCGAGCGTGTCAGTGCCGTGCGTGATCACGACGCCGTCGATGTCGTCGGTCGCGAGCAGCGCGTTCACGCGCTGCGCGAGCGTCGTCCACAGCAGAAGCGCCATGTCCTTGCTGTCGATGCTTGCAACCTGTTCGGCCACCACCTGCGCGACATCCGATAACGCCGGCACCGCTGCGAGCAGCCGGTCGACGCCGACAACGCCCGCCTGATAGCCGGCAGTATTCGTGGCATCGGCGGCGGAGCCCGCGATCGTGCCGCCCGTCGCGAGGACGGCAATACGCGGCAGGCCGTTCGACGGTGCTGCGCTGGAAGAAGAAGTGGAAGTATTCATGCGGCGATTGTAAGCGATGCGCCGCGCGATCCGCGAGGAGTCCGCCCGACCGCGCGGACGCTTTATGCCCCATCCTTATCGCACAACACCATCACGCTGCTTCGCGCAACTGTGCGGCAATTTCCGCTTCGCTCAGTTGCGGCGCAAACATCTCGATCAGCCGGTACGCATACGCACGCAGAAACGCGCCCTTGCGCAGACCGACGCGCGTCGTGCTCGCCTCGAACAGATGCTGCGTATTGAGCGCGACGAGTTCGGTATCGCGCTTCGGATCGTAGGCCATCGCCGCCACGATGCCGATGCCCATGCCAAGTTCGACGTAGGTCTTGATCACGTCGGCGTCGATCGCGGTGAGTACAACGTCGGGCAGCGCGCCGGCCTTTGCGAACGCCTGGTCGATATGCGAGCGGCCCGTGAAATCCTGATCGTAGGTGACGATCGGAAATTCGGCGATTTCATCGAGCGTCAGATTCGGGCGGCCGACGAGCGGATGGCCCTTCGGCACCACCACCACGTGATGCCACGAATAGCACGGGAACGTGACGATGTCCGGATAGCGGTCGAGCGCTTCGGTCGAAATACCGATGTCCGCTTCGCCGTTGATGATCATCTGCGCGATCTGCTGCGGGCTACCCTGACGCAGCGCCAGATGCACCTTCGGGAACACCTCCGTGAACTGGCGGATCACCTTCGGCAGCGCGTAGCGCGCCTGCGTGTGGGTCGTCGCAACGACAAGGTGACCGCTGTCCTGATCCGCGAACTGCCGCGCGACACGGCGCAGATTCTCCGCGTCGAGCAGCATCCGTTCGATCAGCTGATGGACAGCCTTGCCCGGCTCCGTGAGACCCGTGAGCCGCTTGCCGCGACGGATGAAGATATCGACGCCGAGTTCGTCCTCGAGATCCTTGATCTGCTTCGATACGCCCGACTGCGACGTGTACAGCACGTTCGCGACTTCGGTCAGGTTCATGTTCTGGCGCACCGCTTCACGCACAAAACGCAATTGCTGGAAGTTCATTGGCTTGTCTCCGGTTCTGCCGAAGTTAGGGTTATGTGATCAATGCGCGATCAATGCGCGGGAAACACGCGCAGTGCGCGCGGCACCGCCGTCACGCCATCGCCGACATTCAGACGCAGTTCGCGCCACGCTTCACGATCGAGTTCGGCTTCGAGCACGCGGCCTTCGTGCCCTTCGAGTTCGACGCGCACCGAGCCGCCCAGCGTCACCACGCGCCGCACGCCGACCGTGATGCCATCGCGATGACTGTCGGCCTTCGGGTACAACGCGAGATCGTGCGGACGCACATACGCAAACGCCGGCCCCTCGAAACCCGCGGCAATCGAGATCGGCAGCGCCGCGCCGTCGACCACGAATCCGCTGCGATCGACCTTGCCATGCAGCCGGTTCGCCGCGCCGAGAAACTCGTAGACGAACGATGTCTGCGGATGGTCGTACACGTCCTGCGGGCTGCCGACCTGCTCGACGTGTCCGCGATTCAGCACGACGATACGGTCCGCGACTTCGAGCGCTTCTTCCTGGTCGTGCGTGACGAAGATCGTCGAGATATGCAGATCGTCGTGCAGACGACGCAGCCAGCTGCGCAGCTCCTTGCGGACCTTCGCATCGAGTGCGCCGAACGGTTCGTCGAGCAGCAGCACTTTCGGTTCGACGGCGAGCGCACGCGCGAGCGCGATACGCTGACGCTGTCCGCCGGACAGCTCAGAAGGAAAGCGTTGCGCGAGCCAGTCGAGCTGCACGAGCTTGAGCAGCTCATGCACTTTCTCGCGGATCACCGCTTCCGACGGCCGCTCCTTGCGCGGCTTCACACGCAGACCGAACGCGACGTTTTCGAACACCGTCATATGACGGAACAGCGCGTAATGCTGGAACACGAAACCGACCTGACGCTCACGCGCGCCGACTTCCGCCACATCCTGACCTTGCAGCACGACCTGGCCCGCGTCGGCGTATTCGAGGCCTGCGATCACGCGCAGCAGCGTGGTCTTCCCGCACCCCGAAGGGCCAAGCAGGGCGACGAGCTCGCCGGGCGGGAAATCGAGCGAAACGTTATCGAGCGCGGTGAAATCGCCAAAGCGCTTCTGCAGGTTACGAACGGTGATGCCCATGTGCTGCTCTCCTTACTGGACCGGACGGCTGGCCGCATTCGACGGCGCCGGCGACGGGGTGACGGGACCGGCGTGCGCGGGCACAGCCTGCGCATCGACGCGTTCTGCCGACATATGACGTTCCGCAAGCAGCTTGAGGCCCAGCGTGACGAGCGCGAGCAGCGCGAGCACGGAGGCCACGGCGAACGCCGCGGAAAAGTTGTATTCGTTGTAGAGAATCTCGACGTGCAGCGGCATCGTGTCGGTCTGTCCGCGAATGTGGCCCGACACCACCGACACCGCGCCGAACTCGCCCATCGCACGCGCGTTACACAGGATCACGCCGTACAGCAGACCCCACCGGACATTCGGCAGCGTCACGCGGCGGAAGATCTGCCAGCCCGACGCGCCGAGCACGTGAGCGGCTTCTTCTTCATCGTTACCCTGCGCCTGCATCAACGGAATTAGCTCCCGCGCGACGAACGGGAACGTGACGAAGATCGTCGCGAGCACGATGCCCGGCACGGCGAAAATGATCTGCACGTTATGCGCCTCGAGCCACGGACCGAACCAGCCTTGCGCGCCGAACATCAGCACATAGATCAAACCTGAGATCACCGGCGAGACGGAGAACGGCAGATCGATCAGCGTCGTCAGCAGCGCCTTGCCGCGGAACTCGAACTTCGCGATACACCACGACGCGGCCAGACCGAACACGAGATTCAGCGGCACGGCGATCGCCGCGGTAATCACCGTGAGCTTGATCGCGGAAAGCGCATCCGGATCGGCGAGCGATTCGAAGTAGAAACCGACGCCCTTGCTGAAAGCCTGATAGAACACAGCGGCAAGCGGCACGACCAGAAACAGCGCGAGGAACAGCAGCGCGATGCCGACCAGCAGCCAGCGCACGGCGCGCGGCTCGGTCACGGGATCAGGGCGGCGGCTGGCCGCAGCGCCGTTGCGCGGATTGCCCGAGGCGAACGTCACGGAATCCTCGCTCATTGCGCACCTCCGGCGACGGCGGCCGCAGTGGAAGCGCCCGCCGGCGGCACGGTCGGCCCCGACGCGCCGCGACTCGTGCGCCGTTGCAGATACCACTGCAGCGTATTGATCAGCAGCAGCATCAGGAACGACACGACCAGCATCACGACGGCAAGCGCGGTCGCACCCGCGTAGTCGTACTGTTCGAGCTTCGTGATGATGAGCAGCGACGTGATTTCGGACTTCATCGGCACATTGCCCGCGATGAAAATCACCGAGCCGTATTCGCCGAGCGCACGCGCGAACGCGAGCGCGAAACCCGTCAGCAGCGCGGGCAACACCGAAGGCAACACCACCCGACGGAACGTCAGCCAGCGCGACGCACCCAGACACGCGGCGGCCTCTTCCTGTTCGCGCTCGAAATCCTCGAGCACCGGCTGCACGGTTCGCACGACAAACGGCAGGCCGATAAACGTCAGCGCGACCAGCACACCGAGCGGCGTAAACGCGACCTTGATGCCAAGTGGCACGAGAAACTGTCCGAGCCAGCCGTTGCCCGAATACACGGCCGCGAGCGAAATGCCGGCCACCGAAGTCGGCAGCGCGAACGGCAGATCGACGACCGCATCGACGATCCGCTTGAACGGAAACGTGTAGCGCACCAGCACCCACGCCACCAGGAAACCGAACACGGCGTTGATCAGCGCGCCGCCGAGCGCGGCGAAGAACGTCAGCCGGTACGACGCGAGCACGCGTGGCGACGTCACGGCGCGCACGAACTGCGACCAGTCGAGCGTCGCGGTTTTCAGAAAGGTCGCCGCGAGCGGAATCAGCACCACGAGGCTCAGATACGCCACGGTGATGCCGAGTGTCAGGCCGAAGCCGGGTAACGCGCTCGGCTTTCGGAAGGTCAACGTCGTCATGCTGGGTGCTCTTTCAGGGTTAAACCCGCGCTTCAAGCCGGGTCAAGACTTCGGGGTCCATCTGGCCAAAAAGCGCGCCCGATGGGCGCGCCTGTCTGGTTTCACTGCCTGATACGTATTGGCATTGGCGTCATTGCGGCTGATAGATCGAATCGAAGACGCCGCCGTCCGCGAAGTGAGTCTTCTGCGCGTTAGCCCAGCCGCCGAAGCTGTCGTCCACCGTGTACAGCTTCAGCTTCGGAAACTTCGCCGTCAGCGCGGCCGGCACCTTGTTCGAACGCGGACGGTAGAAATTCTTCGCGGCAATCTCCTGACCTTCCTCGCTATAGAGGAAGTTCAGATACGCCTCAGCCAGTTTGCGCGTGCCGTGTTTGTCGACGACCTTGTCGACCACCGCGACAGGCGGCTCAGCCAGGATGCTCACCGACGGCACGACGATCTCAAACTTGTCCGGGCCGAATTCCTTCACCGACAGAAACGCCTCGTTTTCCCACGCGATCAGCACGTCGCCGATATCGCGTTGCACGAAACTTGTCGTCGCACCGCGGGCCCCGGAGTCCAGCACACCCGCGTTCCTGTAAAGCTTGCCGACGAATTCCTTCGCCTTCTGGTCGTTGCCGCCCGGCTGATGCTCGGCATATGCCCACGCTGCGAGATAGTTCCAGCGCGCGCCGCCCGAGGTCTTGGGGTTCGGCGTCACGATCGACACGCCCGGCTTCACGAGATCGTCCCAGTCCTTGATGTGCTTCGGGTTGCCCTTGCGCACCAGGAACACGATGGTCGACGTGTACGGCGACGCGTTGTCCGGCAGACGCGTCTGCCAGCCCTTGTCGATGAGGCCCTTGTTCGCAATCGCGTCGATGTCGTATGCGAGCGCCAGCGTCACCACGTCAGCCTGCAGACCGTCGAGCACCGAGCGCGCCTGTGCACCCGAGCCGCCGTGCGACTGCTTGAACGTGACCGACTCGCCGTTTTTCGCCTTCCATTCCTTGCCGAACGCCTGATTGACGTCCTGATACAGCTCGCGCGTCGGGTCGTACGACACGTTCAGCAGCGTCGTATCCGCTGCCAGCGCCTGACCGGCGAAACCCGCTGCTGCAGCGACGCCCAGCGCGAGCGCCGTGACGATTTTTCGTGTTTTGCCTGCCAGCCCCGTATTTCTGCTCATCCGATTTTCTCCGGTTTGTTCTTTCGTTATCGCGGCACGTGTGCGTTGCTTTGCATCGACTGGAGGCCAGTCTATCGAACGGCTTTCATCATTAAAAATAATTGTTCTTCATTTTTTAATACTCAAAAGTGGTAACGACGGCCTGGCGTGGCGTTGCGACGCGAATCCGGCTGCGACAACGCCGAAAACCGGCGTTCTGGCGGCAGCGATCCGGACGAACTTAAAGTAAAGCTTGAAATGCGCCGATTACTGTATAAAAATACAGTCACCTGTTCATCCATACAGTGGCGCCATGACCAAACTCACCGCACGACAGCAGCAGGTTTTCGATCTGATCCGCCGGGCCATCGAACGCACCGGCTTCCCGCCCACCCGCGCGGAGATTGCCGCCGAGCTCGGTTTCAGCTCGGCGAACTCGGCGGAAGAACATCTGCGCGCGCTGGCGCGCAAAGGCGTGATCGAGCTTGCGGCGGGCGCGTCGCGCGGTATCCGGCTGCTGTCCGGTTCGGACGACAGCCCTTACCAGTTCACGTTGCCGCACTCGAGCATCATGCAGCTGTCATTGCCGCTGATCGGCCGGGTGGCGGCAGGTAGCCCGATCCTTGCGCAGGAGCACATCTCGCAGCACTACGCGTGCGACCCGGCGCTCTTCTCCAGCAGGCCGGACTACCTGCTGAAGGTGCGCGGGCTGTCGATGCGCGATGCGGGCATCTTCGACGGCGACCTGCTCGCCGTGCAGAAGAAGAGCGAAGCGAAAGACGGTCAGATCATCGTTGCGCGTATTGGCGACGACGTCACGGTCAAGCGCCTGAAGCGCCGGCCGGACGGTATCGAGCTGATCGCCGAGAACCCCGATTATGAAAACATCTTTGTTCAGGCCGGCAGCGGGGAATTTGCGCTCGAAGGCATCGCGGTTGGGCTGATTCGCCCGACCGAATTCTGAACTTCGCCTGGAGAGTCTCATGGAACGCCTTGCCCGCCTGCTCCCTTTCCGTCAGTTCGGACGTCTGCGTCATCTGCGCAAGCTGGTGCCGTGCGCACCGCTCGACGCTGCCGGTGCGCCGTCGCTGTTCGACCGCGAGGTGATGACGGAAGCGTCGACCTTGCCGTCCGCGATGCCGGCTTTTGCGCGTGTTTCGCTGAACTCAGGGTTGAATGCGGAGCCGGGCCGTCGCGCGCCGGTGCGCGTGTATCACGGGCCGTCGCGGCTCATCATGGTGGGAACTGTCGACGCAGTCTGCCGCATGATCGACCGCTGTATCGCGGAAGAAAGCGCGGCCATGCAAGGCGCGCTGTTCGAATAGCTGAAGGCGTGCGAAAACGGATTCTTGCGGTAGCATCAGGAGCCGCAAGGGATCGTTTTCACTTCGTTGCGGTCCACGTTAATTGACGTTTAACGGCGAGTCGCAACCTATGAGCGTTTCGGTACCCACAAGAAATCGTCGTTCCCTGCGCGCGTTTGCCATCGCGATTGTTGTAATCGTGGTCGTGGCTGCGCTGGGGTATGGATATGCGTCGCCCTACATCGCGCTCGACAGCCTTAAGCGGGCTGCGGACGCCCGCGACGCCGAGACGGTCAATGAATACGTCGACTTTCCCGCGTTGCGCGAAAGTCTGAAGCAGCAGGTCACCGGGCTGCTCGCAAGGCGGCTCGATGCGCAGCACAACGGAAACCCGCTGGCCGCGATCGGCGCGATGATCGGCGTTGCTTTGATTGGTCCACTGGTGGATGCGTATGCGACGCCGGACGGCGTCGCAGCGTTGCTGAACGGCATGCCGCCGCGCGGCGACCCCGGCGAGCGGCCACCAGTAGCGGCAGGTCCGGTATCGGATGGAGCACCGAACGGGCGGTCCACCGGGGCGCCGGGCGCAGCAGCGCCACAGGCACCTGCGCCGCCCGCGGCTTCAACGTCGTCGGTCCAGCAGACACCGCCACAACCTCCACAGACCACGGCGGAATATCACGGGATCAACGAGTTCGTCGTAACGTATCGGCACGGTGTCGGCGATACGCACTATTCCGCGATCCTGCGACGCGATGGACTCTTTTCGTGGAAGCTGTCAGCTGTCGATCTCAACGGCTGAACGCGAACACGCGCGTCGTCCAGAATCGCATTCGATGTCAGGCCGCGGCCGCCGTCTGATGCTGCTCTTCCACCGATGAACATGCCACCAGGATGCTGCACGACACTCTATCGAGCAACGGCGTGTTGCCGGCGCCCATCCACCATCGCGAGAGACCGGTCCGGCACCGATGGCCGACCACGACCAGATCGACCTGCAACTGATTGGCCAGATTGGCAATTTCATCGATCGGATGGCCGAATGCGAAATGACCGTGCGCCTGAACCCCGCGCTCGGTCAGCCAGTTCACGCCTTCCTGAAGGATGTCGCGAGCCGTGTCTTCGAAACGGCCGCATGCGACGTCAGTCAATAGACCCGCGCTTTGCGCAATGCTAGAGCGCATGTCGACCACCGAGAGCAGATGCGTCTCGGCCTTAAGGTCAAGCGCAAGGTCCGCGCCGCAGCGCAGCGCCTTGCGGCCTTCGCGCGAGCCGTCGTAGCACAGCAGGATTTTTTTGTAGCTCGCCATGGTCATCTCCCATCCGCGTCGATCGCGGCATCGCTTCAATCATGGTGCGCCGCAATTCAGGTTGCAAGGGATGGAAAACGCTAAGTGCGTCGCCACCGTGTTTGACGCCCTGCCGCAGTGCAAAAAGCGCCCCATCGCAGCAATCTGGCGCCCGGCGGCGACGACGGCGATGCCCTAGAATAGCCTGCCCTCGCCTCGCAGGCGCGTATCGAGCAAGTCAGAAGCAAGTCCGGAGCAAGTGTCGATCCATGTACCTACCAAACGCCGCAATCGGATTCGAAGAGGTGAAAAAGCACTATGGAGAGAAAACGGTCGTGGACGGCCTTTCATTCCATGTCCGCGCGGGTGAATGTTTTGGCCTGCTCGGTCCAAACGGCGCCGGCAAGACGACGACGCTGCGCATGCTGCTCGGCATCGCTGCGCCGGATGCGGGCACGATCCAGCTCTGCGGCGAGCCCATTCCGGCGCGCGCGCGTTACGCCCGGGCGCGCGTCGGCGTCGTGCCGCAGTTCGACAACCTCGATCCCGATTTCACCGTCCGCGAAAATCTGCTGGTGTTCGGCCGCTACTTCGGCCTGAGCGCGGCGCAAACGCGCGATCTCGTGCCGTCGCTGCTCGAATTCGCGCGCCTTGAAAGCAAGGCCGACGCGCGCGTCGGCGAACTCTCGGGCGGCATGAAGCGGCGCCTCACACTGGCCCGCGCGCTCGTCAACGATCCTGACGTACTGATCATGGACGAGCCCACCACCGGTCTCGATCCCCAGGCGCGGCACCTGATCTGGGAGCGGCTTCGTTCGCTGCTCGCGCGCGGCAAGACGATCCTGCTCACGACGCACTTCATGGAAGAAGCCGAGCGGCTGTGTCATCGCGTGTGCGTGATCGAGGAAGGTCGCAAGATCGCGGAAGGCGCGCCCCGTGAACTGATCGCGTCGGAGATTGGTTGCGATGTGATCGAAATCTATGGTCCCGACCCGGCGTTGCTGCGCGACGAACTTGCGCCGTTCGCAGTACGCACTGAAATCAGTGGCGAGACGCTGTTCTGCTACGTCGACGATCCGCAGCCGGTGCACACGAAACTCAAGCAGCGCACCGATCTGCGCTATCTGCATCGGCCGGCCAATCTCGAAGACGTCTTTCTGCGGCTCACCGGCCGCGAGATGCAGGACTGAGCCACTGCAAACACGCAAACGCAGACACAACGACTGAAAGCGCTCGCCACCCAACCCGCAGCAAAGGCAAAGATTCACCGGAAATATATGGACGCACGCAGTTACGACTCCTCCCCCGCGAAGCCTTCCCGGCTGCACGAAGGCTTCGCTGCCCTGCCCGCGAACGCGGTCAACTGGATCGCCGTCTGGCGCCGCAACTATCTGGTGTGGCGCAAGCTCGCCATCGCCTCGATGTTCGGCAACCTCGCCGATCCGATGATCTATCTGTTCGGTCTGGGTCTGGGACTCGGACTGATGGTCGGACACGTCGAAGGCGTGTCGTACATCTCGTTTCTCGCGGCGGGCACGGTCGCATCGAGCGTGATGATGTCGGCGAGTTTCGAGTCGATGTATTCGGGTTTTTCGCGGATGCACGTGCAGCGCACGTGGGAAGCGATCATGCATACGCCGCTGACACTCGGCGATATCGTGCTGGGTGAAGTGATCTGGGCGGCCAGCAAGTCGGTGCTGTCGGGCGTGGCGATCATGCTGGTGGCGGGCCTGCTCGGCTACGCGAGCTTTCCGTCGATGCTGATCGCGCTGCCCGTGGTCGTGCTGACGGGCCTCGCCTTCGCGAGTGTCGCGATGATCGTGACAGCGGTCGCGCCGTCGTACGACTTTTTCATGTTCTATCAGACGCTCGCGCTTACGCCGATGATGCTGCTTTCCGGCGTGTTCTTTCCGGTGACGCAACTGCCCGCCGTCGCGCAGCAGATCACGCTGCTGTTGCCGCTCGCGCACGCGGTGGAGCTGATCCGGCCGGCGATGCTCGGCCGTCCGGTCGAAGATGCCGCGCTGCACGTCGGCGTGCTCGCGGCATATGTGATCGTGCCGTTCATCATTTCTGCGATGCTGTTCCGGCGTCGCATGATGCGCTGAACGACGGCGCGATCACACCGAAGGTACGACGAAGTCGACGGTCAGTCTTCGTCGTCGGTCCACGGAATATCGACGTCCGAAATAAACGCGACGGTGGCGAACGGACCGCCGTCCTGACGTCCGACCTTGCCGTCCGCGCGTTGCCATTCGACGCGGAACACCGTGCCCGGATCGTCAGCCAGGAGGCGGATCGTGCGCACTTCGTCCTGATCCGCTTCTTCCACCGGACCGTCGAGCGAGATCAGCAGCGTTTGCGGCCACAGACCGTCGGCCGGATCGTAAATGCGATCGCCGTCGGGAATCAGCGTGAACGCTTCCACACCGATCGTCGCCGAAGCGTCGATGATCATCTTGCCGAGCGCGCGCAGCAGCGCAGTCGCCCGCGCCGAGTTCGCCTGGCGGATGGCGAGGTCCCCGCGCGTGAGCGCCTGTTCAAGCTTCGGATTCGTTTTTTGTTGCGCCATTCTGTTTCCTGGATTCAATCGTTCTTTTCGGGCGGACAGCCGCGTTACGGCAGGTCGCCGCGGGTTGTGCAGGTTGCCATCGCGGGCTGAATCGTACCATCCGGACGCCCGACGCAGCCGTCGCGCGGGCCACGGCGCATTGTGAACATCGTGCGCACCGTTCCCGGTTTCGCCGCTCAGTTCCCCCGCTCAGTTCCCCCAGTTTAGGTCGCGTTTGACGATTGAACACGGCAATTCGTTACCGATCGCGTGGCAGCGCACCAATCTGGCGGGGCGCGATCAGAAGCCCAGTGCGACCGCGAGCGCCCCCGCGACGACCCCAAACCCGACCACCGACACGGCCACCAGCGCCAGCACGCGCGGCGGAAACGAACGGACGAGCATCGCGAGAGACGGCACGCTGACCGGCGGCAGCGTCATCAGCAGCGCGCCCGCCGGGCCGACGCCCATGCCGAGTGACAGCATCGCCTGAATGATCGGCACCTCGCCGGCCGTCGGGATCACGAACAGCATGCCGGCGACGGCGAGTGCGACGATCCAGCCAACGTGATTGCCAATGTCCGGCCCAATGTGCGGAAAGAGCCAGGCCCGCGCCGCGCCGAGCAGCAGGATCAGCACAAGGTATTCGGGAATCAGGCGCACGGCCATGCGCGCCAGAATCTGCAGCCAGCGGGCGAACACGTTGCCCGTCTGTTGCAGCGCGACGCGTTCCGCGAGACGGGCGTCGGCGGCTTGAGCGTCTTGCGGCGCGACGAAACGGTTCACCACGTAGCCGAGTCCGAATACCATCAGCACGCCGAGCACGAGCCGCAAGGCGGACCAGTTCCAGCCGAGCACGAAGCCCATGAAGACGAGCGTCGCCGGATTGAGCACCGAGTTGCCGAGCCAGAACGCGATCGCACCGCCCGGCGACGCCTCACGCGCCCTCAGACCGACGACAACCGGCGCGGCGCAGCAGGTGCACATCATGCCGGGAATCGCCAGCATGCCGCCCGCGGCGACGCTGCCAAAGCTGGTCCTGCCGAGAAGTCGCGCAACCCAGTGCGCGGGTATCAGCGCCTGAACCGCCGAGCCGAGCAGCAGGCCCAGCACCATCGCCTGCCAGATCGCCTTGCCGTACGCCCATGCGTAATCGAGCGCGGCCGCGAGCGACGGCTCGGGCGGGCTCGCTGCCGTGCCCATCAGGATCGACTTGCCGATCGAATGCGTCGACGCGGCAGTGAACGCGCGGTTGTAATACGGAAACCACTTCACGTAGAAGAGCCCGACTACGGCGATCAGCAGGAAGACCAGCCAGCCGGAAACCGGTTGTGTTTGACGTGTGGTGTTCATCATTGTTTTGGGTGACGGTCGGTGTGGGTCAGCAGGGCAGATTGTGGCATGGCCCATTTCAGGATGCATCCCCGCGCATCCGACGCAGCGACGCGGCGACGTGGCGTCGCGGCGTCGCAACGTCGCGACATCGTTAAGGCGCCGGATTCGGTTGCCGTTCGTGCAATGCGTTGATCTCGGCCAGCACTTCTGGCGAGAGCATCACATCTGCGCTCGCGATGTTTTCCTTCAGTTGATCGAGCGATGTCGCACCGATCAGATTGCTAGTGAGAAATGGACGGCTGTTGACGAACGCAAGCGCGAACTGCGCCGGCGACAGTCCATGACGTTTCGCGAGTTCGACATAGCGCGTCGTTGCTTCGACCGATTGCGGCTTGCTGTAGCGCTGAAAGCGCTCGAACAGCGTGATACGTGCGCCTGCGGGACGCGCACCGCCTTCGTACTTGCCCGACAGCCAGCCGAACGCGAGCGGCGAATACGCGAGCAGACCGACGTCTTCACGATGGCTGAACTCCGACAGGCCGAGTTCGAACGTGCGGTTCAGGAGGCTGTACGGATTCTGGATGCTGACGATGCGCGGCAAGCCGAGCTTCTCCGAAGCACGCAGAAACTGCGCGACGCCCCACGGCGTCTCGTTCGACACGCCAATGTGGCGGATCTTGCCTTCCTTCACGAACTCCGCGAGCACCGAGAGCGTTTCCTCGATCGGCACCGTGTATGCGTCGTCGATCCACGGATAGGCCGTGCGGCCGAACGTCATCGTGCTGCGATCAGGCCAGTGCAGTTGATACAGATCGACGTAGTCCGTCTGCAGACGCTTGAGGCTGTCGTTGAGTGCTTCGGTCAGGTTCTTGCGGTCGAACTGGTTGCCCTCGCCGCGAATATGTCGCGGGTTGTGCGGCTGACGCGCCGGTCCGGCGATCTTGGTGGCAAGCACGATCTTCTCGCGCGCGCTTCGATGCTGCGCGATCCACGTGCCGATGTAGCGCTCGGTCGAACCCTGCGTCTCGGGACGCGGCGGCACCGGATACATTTCCGCTGCATCGATCAGGTTGACGCCGTGGTCGAGCGCATAGTCGATCTGCGCATGCGCTTCGCTTTCGGTGTTCTGCTCGCCCCACGTCATCGTGCCGAGGCCGATGACGCTGACCTTTACGTCCGTTGCGCCGAGTCTGCGGTATTCCATCGAACTGTTCCTTATGCTTGATGTGGGCGGAGAGCATCGAAGTTACCACGCCGCCGCAACGCGTGCAGGACCGCTAGAATGACGCTCTCGCGCGACGCATGCGGATGCGCCGCCCCGCCTCACTTCGCTCCGGAGTGTCATGTAGATGTCAGGTTCATCGTCCGTCACACCACATCCCGGTGATTCGTCGCTGATCGTCGTGCTTGTGGCCGCCGCGTTCTTCATGGAAAACCTCGACGGCACCATCATCGCAACCGCCCTGCCGCAGATGGCGCGATCGTTCAACGTGCATCCGGTCGATCTCAGCATCGGCATCACGTCGTATCTGCTGACGCTCGCCGTCTTCATCCCGATCAGCGGCTGGGCAGCCGACCGCTTCGGCGTGCGCAACGTGTTCACCGCCGCGCTTGCGGTGTTTACCGCTTCGTCGGTGCTGTGTGGCATCACACATGGTCTCGTTGAATTCACGGCGGCGCGCATCCTTCAGGGCATCGGCGGCGCGATGATGGTGCCGGTCGGCAGGCTGGCGGTCCTGCGCGCGACGCCCAAGGACAACCTGATGCGCGCGATCTCGATCATCACCTGGCCAGGGCTTGTGGCGCCGGTGATCGGGCCGCCACTGGGCGGCCTGATCACGACGTATTCATCGTGGCGCTGGATCTTCTATCTGAATCTGCCGCTTGGCCTGATTGGCCTTGTGCTGGCATGGCGCTCCATCGGCAACGAACGCGAAGCGGAAAAGCGCCCGTTCGACGCGCCGGGTTTCGTGTTGTCGGGGCTCGCCTGCACGGCGTTGATGTACGCGATGGAATTGACCGGTCGCGCGGACGCGCCGTGGATTCAGGCGCTGGTGTGCCTCGTCATCGGCGTCGTGGCCGGCGCGGCCGCGCTGTTTCATCTGCGGCGCACGACGCATCCGGTGGTCGACCTTTCCGCGTTCACGATCAGGACTTTTGCAGTCGCGATGGGCGGCGGATCGCTCTTTCGCGTGTCGATCAGCGCGGTGCCCTTTCTGCTGCCGCTGATGTTCCAGATCGCCTTCGGCTTGAACGCGTTCCAGTCCGGCTTGCTCACGCTCGCGGTGTTCGCCGGGAACCTGTCGATGAAGCTCGTCACGACGCCCATCATGCGACGATACGGGTTCCGCTCCGTGCTGCTGGTGAATGGCGCGTTTGCAGCATTGTCGCTTGCAGCGATGAGTCTGCTGACGCCCACGACGCCCTCGTTCTGGATTGTCGTGGTGCTGTTCGTCAGCGGCCTCGCGCGTTCGCTGCAGTTCACCGCGATCAACACGCTCAGTTTCGCGGACGTCCCCAAATCGCAGATGAGCGGCGCGTCGACGCTCTCGAGCACGCTCGGGCAGATGACCGTGGGCATGGGCGTCGCATTCGGCGCGATCGCGCTGCGGATCGCGGCGTGGGTTCACGGACACGACGGCCAGACGGTGACCACCGCCGACTTCAGCCTGGCGTTTCTGATCGTGGCCGCGCTGGGGTTCGCGGCAATCGTCGACGTGGTCGGCCTCGACCGGCGGGCAGGCGCACACGTGAGCGGACATGGGCGCAGTGGGGTTTGACGGCTGCATGTCCTGCGATGGCACGACGCAGGGCGCGAAGAAGGCTCGACGAAGCGTGCAAACGCGACGACGCGACGAAAGAATTCGCTTCCGGGAATAGCCATAAAACAGACAGGGGGGGATTTAAACGATGGGGTGGCTGATGGGACTCGAACCCACGACGACAGGAATCACAATCCTGGACTCTACCAACTGAGCTACAGCCACCACTGGGACAACTTTGAACTGCTCCGTGGCTCGCCATGAACTGGCTTGCCGATCGAGAAGCGAGATTATACAAACATGGATAGCGTTTGCCTAGCCCTTTATTCAAACATTTCGGCGGGCTCACGCAGATGCGTGCGCGCTTCGTCGAAGATCGCGAGATCGCCCAACGCGAGCTTTTTGTTATCGGACAGTACACGACGCCACCCACGCGCACCCGCGACACCGCGATACAGCCCAAGCGCATGACGCGTCACGCCACCGAGGAACGTCCCGCGCGCAAGCTCGGCCGCGCAATACTCGATGAGCTTTGCTTCAGCGGCTTCGCGACTCAGCGCAGGTTCTGACGAACCGTAGAAACGCGCGTCGACATCCGCGAGCACATACGGGTTGTGATACGCCTCGCGCCCGAGCATCACGCCATCGACATGCTGCAGATGGGTCTCGACCTCGTCGAGTGTTTTCACGCCGCCGTTCAGGATGATTTCGAGGTGCGGGAACTCGCGCTTCAACTGGTACGCGTAATCGTATTTGAGCGGCGGGATCTCGCGATTCTCCTTCGGGCTCAGCCCTTTGAGGATCGCATTGCGCGCATGCACGATGAACACGTCGCAGCCTGCGTCGGCGATCGTGCCGACGAAGTCGCGCACGAAACCGTACTCTTCCACCGCGTCAACGCCGATCCGATGCTTCACCGTCACCGGCACCGACACCACATCGCGCATTGCCTTCACGCAGTCCGCAACGAGCTGCGGCTCGTTCATCAGACACGCACCGAATGCGCCGCGCTGCACGCGTTCCGACGGGCAGCCGCAATTCAGATTGATCTCGTCATAGCCCCATTGCTCACCCAGTTTCGCTGCGCGCGCGAGGTCCGCCGGCTCACTCCCGCCCAGTTGCAACGCAACGGGCGCTTCGTCGGCCGTAAACGCGAGATGACGCGCGACATCGCCGTGAATCAGCGCGCCCGTCGTCACCATCTCCGTATAGAGCCACGTGTGGCGCGACAGGATGCGGTGAAACGAGCGGCAGTGGCGATCGGTCCAGTCCATCATCGGCGCAACGCTGACGCGACGGGGACTCGGGGATTGAGATGAAGACATGGGAACGGCCAGACGGCGGGAATCAAACCGCGATTTTACAGCATGCCGTCGACACAGCTTGTCCCTGCCGACGTTGAGGACTTAAACCCGTCCGGAACACCCCAAACAGGGGTCGAAACGTCCGGAACGCCTGTTCTCCAAGGCTTCGAACCATTGTTCCTGATTGCAGAATAGTAAATTCAAATTATGGGTACAAATTTTCGATAGTAGGGGAATACACTAGCTCCATCGACGTTGCGACAGGTGAAAAACAAAACCTTCCGCAACGGCTTCGTACCGAAATCAACGTTTATTGGAGAGTCACCATGAAGAGCAAGCTTATCGCCGCCGTCCTGATCGCCGCTTCTGCTGCAATCGCAGCTCCTGCCTTCGCAAGTGGCTACGGCCCGGCGCCGCATTACAACCCGACCGTCGGCGCGCCTGCTTCGCAGCAAGGCCAGAATGCGCAGACCGTCGCTGCTGAGCGTGCCGCTCAGGCTTCCAATAGCGCCTACGGCGGTGTCAACGCGTCGTCGTCGCAATCCGGCAGCCGCGCAGAACAAACCGGCCCTGGCTCGGTGTTCTTCGGTCATTAATTGACTGCAAGCCGGACGCCTCACAAGGGCGTCCGGCTTTTGCTTTTCCGGTTTTCCCCGCTTTACCGCCCGCCTTACCGCCCCGCTGTTACCGCCTCACCGCTCTCGCTTCACCGGCTCATCCAGCCTTCCTCCGCGCGTCTACTCCCGCTGCCTGCTTCGACAATTCGCAGAACCGTATCCAGTTCCCGAACGGATCGAAAACCTCCATTACCCTGCGCCAGCCTCTCTGCTCGACGCCGGGGAACATCGCGAGGCGCGACGATTTACGCACGATCAGCGCATGTCGGCGCCGGCGCCGGTGCCGTCAGCAGCGTCGATGGCCTCGCGTGCAGCGCGAAAGCCGGCTTCGGCCGCGCCGTGCTCCGTCGACCACAGCCGGTCGATATGCACGAGGCGCCAGTCGATCGCGACGGCGCCCGCCTTCAGCACGCGAAAGTGCGCCTTGACGCCGGTCAGCACCTGCTCGACCGCGACCTCGATGTCGTAGTCCCCGTAACGTTCTGTGTAGTCGCCCATGTCGGCGCCGACGGGTTTCATGCCTTTCCTCACGTTTTCTGAACGGCAACGCGCAACGGCCCCGCGGACGATAGCGCATCCGCAATCAGCTTCATGTCATCACGATCCAGCGTACAGGGGTGCGATCGACCGTAGCGGCCGGATCAATCGCAATCGCCGGATAGATATTTTCTGCCGTCGCAGGTAATTTCGACGTGGTCCGCGCTGCGGGTCGCAACGCCGGCACTCAGCAATTCAGCCGCGACGCCTGACGGCAGCTGGGGCGCGGGCTGCCCGATGCCAACCTCGTTCAGCAGCCGCAGCGCGTCGATCGCTTCCGTACTCAGGGATTTCGGCATGGCTGTCTCCTTCAACATGCTCAATTCATCCTAGCACTTCCACGGAATCGCACAGCGGCGATTCTGGGACGCACGCCCCCCCCGGTTCGGGTGCGTCGTTTGCTTCAAGGCACTGAAGACGCTTAAGGACCTGGAGGACAGCTGCAGGCGAATCTGTTCCGCCGCGCGTCAGGTCCATCCGGAAAGAACAGCAGTGTCGAAAGCTGCTCGGGAGAACCTGTTTGGGAGAGTCGAATGAAACGCATCGAAATCGCATCGGCTGCGCAGATCGCCGCCGCGTCATGCCTCGCCGTCGTAAGCGAGCTCGCGATGGCGCAACAACCGGCGCCGAATGACAGCGCGGCCTCGATGGCCGTCCCGCCTTCGGCGGCATCGGGTAGCGCGCGGGTCGATCACCCCGATAACCCGGACAACATGCCGGTGAAGCGCCCCGACAAGCCGACCCGGGACAATATCACGCGAGCGCCGCCGGCCAGCGCGGCAAACGCGAAGTGATACCGCAACAGCACGCGATCGCCCGTCGTGACGTGCCGAGAAACGCAGTCACGGACACGCGCGGATCACGTCCTACAGGCGTGCGATCGACACCTCTGTCGACTTCACCAGCGCGACCACTTCCGCGCCGACTTTCAGTTCGAGTTCATCGACGGAACGCGTCGTGATCACCGAAGTCACGATGCCAAATGGCGTATCGACATCGACTTCGGATACGACCGGTCCGCGGATGATTTCCTTGACCTTGCCTTTGAACTGATTACGTACATTGATTGCGGAAATGCTCATGTCGAGTGACTCCAGTAGAACGATTAAAAAGCGGTCAGGCAAGGGACATCAAACGGCCCAACGGACTTCCGTCGGCCGCACGGGATGACCTGTCACATCGGTGTTCCCGAAGACACCAGCGGCACCTTCGGCGACATCAGCGGGATACGACAGGGCGTCGTCGTTCGATGCGGTTTTCAGCACACGCTGCAGCACGTGTTCTTCGAGCGCGGCAAAGGCCGCCGACGCGCGCGCACGCGGACGTGCGAGCGGCACGGGCTGGTCGAGCGCGATGCGCCCTTCTTCGATCAGCAGAATGCGATCGCCGAGTGCCACGGCCTCGTGCACGTCATGCGTGACGAGCAGCGCGGTGAACTGATGCTCGCGCCACAGCCGCTCGATCAACGCATGCATCTCGATTCGCGTGAGCGCATCGAGCGCGCCAAGCGGCTCGTCGAGCAGCAGCAGTTGCGGCCGATGCACGAGCGCGCGCGCCAGCGCAACGCGTTGACGCTGACCGCCGGATAGCTGCGCAGGCCAGTCGTTCGCGCGCCCGGCGAGGCCGACTTCGGCCAGCACGGCACGCGCGTCTTCGCGGGCGCCACGGCCGAGGCCCAGCATCACGTTCTGCAGCACGGTCTTCCATGGCAAGAGACGCGCATCCTGAAACATGATTCGCGTGTCGAGCGGCGCGCCGCGTGCGTCGCGCTTTTCGAGCACGCCGGCGTCGGGCGCTTCGAGTTCGGCGACGAGGCGCAGCAGCGTCGACTTGCCGCAACCACTCCGGCCGACGATCGCGACAAAGCTGCCGCGCTCGATCGAAAGACTGAAATCCGACAGCACCGTGCGCTCGCCATACCGTTTGCCGACGCCGCGCAGTTCGACGGCGTCGTCGGCTGCGCGCGGCGCTTCGCGGATGAGTGCCTGCGATGCAGTGTCAACGCGGGCCCCGCTGGAAACGCTGTCAACATCGAACGCATTGCCAGAAACATCGAGCGCCGCGGCTTCGGCACGATCGTGATCGAGCGTGCGCGGTTGCGCCAGTTCGGCTTCCAGATCGAGACCCGAGACGCCGGCATACGAGGCGGAAAAAAGCGTTGCGCTCATGCTTTCGCTCCTCGTTGATACGCGGGATGCCAGCGCAACGTGACGCGCTCCAGACGCTTCGCGAGCATGTCGGCGAGCTTGCCCAGCGCCGCGTACAACAGAATGCCGACCACCACGACATCGGTCTGCAAAAACTCGCGCGCATTCATCGTCATATAGCCAATGCCCGACTGCGCGGAGATCGTTTCCGCGACAATCAGCGTGACCCACATCAGCCCGAACGCGAACCGCACGCCGACAAGAATCGAAGGCAACGCGCCCGGCAGCACCACATGTCGATAAAGTGCGAAGCCCTTCACGCCGTAACTGCGCGCCATCTCGACCAGGTTCGCGTCGACTGAACGGATGCCGTGGTACGTGTTCACGTAAACCGGAAAGAACACGCCGAGCGCGACGAGAAACACCTTCGCCTCTTCTTCGATACCGAACCAGAGGATCACTAGCGGAATCATCGCGAGCGCGGGAATGTTGCGGATCATCTGCACGGTCGAATCGAGCACGACTTCGGCCGGCCTGAAGAGACCCGTCGCGAGACCGAGCACGAGACCGATGCCCCCGCCGACGACAAATCCCGACACCGCGCGCCACGTGCTGACCTTCACGTCGGCCCACATTTCGCCTGAGCGGATCAGCGACCACGCGGCCTTCACGACCGCCAGCGGTTCGGGCAGCACGCGCGCGGACAGCACGCCACTGCGCGCGGCCACTTCCCACGCGAGCAGGATCAGCAAAGGTGCGATCCACGGTGCGACGTGTGCGCCGAGCCGCCGGAGACGTCCCGTCCTGATACGCGATTCAGCCATGATGTGATTCCTTTCCGATGCTTTTTCGACGTTGCCCGTTACTGCCGCTCATGGCCAGTTGCGTCAGCTGACCGTTTTCAGGTCAACGGTTCAACTAACTCAACGCACGTTCAGCACTCGATCAACTCTGCGCTGCCTTCGGCAGGTAGTTGTTGCCGACGATCTCGCCGAACGGCCCTGACAGCGGACCGCTCGCAGTCTTCTTCAGCCGGTCCGGCAACAGCGGGAACACGAGTTCGGCGAAGCGATACGACTCTTCGAGATGCGGGTAGCCGGACAGAATGAATGTCTCGATGCCCAGCTCTGCATACTCCTTCATGCGCGCCGCGACCTGCTGCGGATTGCCGACAAGCGCGGTGCCCGCGCCGCCGCGCACGAGCCCGACGCCGGCCCACACGTTCGGATACACCTCGAGTTCCTGGCGGCTGCCACGCTTGCCGCCGTGCAGCGCGGCCATGCGACGCTGCCCTTCGGAATCCATCTTCGAAAACGACGCCTGCGCGCGTGCGACGGTTTCATCGTCGAGCTTGCTGATGAGCCTGTCGGCCGCGGCCCATGCTTCTTCTTCGGTTTCGCGCACGATCACGTGCAGGCGGATGCCGAATTTGATCTTGCGGCCCCGCGCTTCGGCGCGCGAACGGATGTCGGCGATCTTCTTCGCGACGGCTGCGGGTGGCTCGCCCCACGTCAGATACGTATCGATGTGCTCGCCCGCCATCTCGTGCGCCGCCGGCGACGAGCCACCGAACCACAGCGGCGGATGCGGATTCTGCACGGGCGGATACAGCGCCTTGCCGCCCTTCGACGTCAGATGCCTGCCGATGAAGTCGATCGAATCGTTCGTGTGCGCGGCGGTGAGCTGGGCACGCCAGATGCGAAGGAACTCGTCGGTGATTTCGTAACGCGTATCGTGATCGACGAAGAGTCCATCGCCTTCGAGTTCGGCTGCGTCGCCGCCCGTCACGACGTTGATCAGCAGACGTCCGTTGGAGAGACGGTCGAAGGTCGCCGCCATACGCGCCGACAGACCCGGCGACGCGATGCCCGGCCGGATCGCGACGAGAAACTTGAGGCGCTTTGTGACCGGAATCAGACTCGACGCAACCACCCAGGCGTCTTCGCACGAACGGCCGGTGGGCAGCAGCACGCCCTCGTAGCCGAGCGTATCGGCTGCGACGGCGATCTGCTGGAAGTAGTCGTAGTCGGCTGCGCGCGCGCCTTCGGACGTGCCGAGATAGCGGCTGTCGCCGTGAGTCGGAATGAACCAGAACACATTCATGGGCTGCTCCTGCTTTTATTCGAAACGGGTGAATCCGGTCGGGCGGACACACGCGACAACACGCCTCGCCATCCATGACAACGGCGATGAAGCGGCATCATCGAGGAACGCGCGACGCGCACTGTCGTGCGCCAGAGGGGCGACGGCTAAAGCGTCTGCATGGGGAAACAGTCTAGGGACGGGGTTGAAGCTTTTGAACGATTTATTTGAGCTTAGGTTTTCCACTTTCGTGATTTGCCCGACGCTTTAGCATACGGGCACGGCGAGCGCGGCACGCGCCACCGCGTGCGCGGTGTGGGCGCTGGCGGTCTATATAATGACGCACGTTTTCCGATAATCCCGGCACGGCGCTGCGAACCTCGCCGACGTGCCCCTGGCGGTGCAATGCATGCAAAAGATCATCCTGCCGTTCGTGTCTGGCTTTCTGGCTTCCCTGTTCTTTCACGAATCGACGCTCGCGTTGTTGCACGCCGCCGGGCTGATCGACCCGACGGGCTTCTCGACCGACCCTTTTCTGCCACTCGGTTTGCCCGGGTTCATCGCGAATGCAATCTGGAGTTCGGTCTGGGCCGTGCTGATGGCGTGGCTGTTGCGCATATCGCCTGAGCGGATCGCGCCGTGGGTTCAGGCGTTCGTGTTCGGCGGCATCGTGCTGACCGCAGCAAGCGTGTTCGTTGTCGATCCGTTGCGCGGCATCTGGCCGAGCGGCAACATGCTGCCGCGGCTTGCCGTCGGCTTCGCGGCCAATGCGATGTGGGGCTGGGGCGCGCTGGTCTTCATGCGGGCGTTCATGGCCGCGCATGAGGAGGAGTAGGCGTTTGCGGAATGCCCCGGCGAATGGCGCGTGACCGAGCGACCGGGGATTGGGACTGTTGCAACTGCCGGGATCGCACGGACTGCGGCGCGGCAGAAACGACCGGGCCATTACAGCCCGGCCTCCAGCTGGCTAGTCGTGAAGCTCACGCAACGGATGTTCTGCCGCCGGCCACGGGCTGTCGAACATCTTCTCGACCTCTTCGGCCGGCACATCTTCGATACGCGCGGAGCGCCATGCCGGACGATTGTCCTTGTCGATGATGCGCGCCCGAACGCCTTCGATCACGTCGCCGTGACTGAAGCACGAGCGCGTCAGATCGAGATCGCGACGCAGACACTCCGCCATCGATCCTTCGGCGCGCGTCACCACCTCGAACGAAATCGCCATCGATAGCGGCGAGCGTTCGCGCAATACGGCGATGGTCTGCTCGGCCCATTCGGCCGCCTCACATTCCTCTTCCGTTTCCAGCGATTTCAGAATCTGCGCGACGTCGGCTTTCGAAAAATGCCGGTCGATCAGCGCACGCGCCTGCGCAAGCGGCGATGCATCCGGCCTCGGCATGACCTTGCAGCGGGCCGCTTCGCGCTCGACGCACGCCACGATATCCGCGCCAGATTCGAACGACTCGCTCTTCAACGTATCGATCAGGGCAGGCAACGCCGCATCGTCGATATAGGTATCGGCGAGACCTGCATAGAGCGCATCGGCCGCGCCGATCGTCTCGCCAGTGATCGCCAGATAGCGGCCGAGTGCGCCCGGTGTGCGCGCGAGAAACCAGCCGGCGCCGACGTCGGGGAATAGTCCGATGCGGGTTTCGGGCATTGCCATGCGCGTCGAGCCGGTCACGACGCGCAAGCCGTGCGTGCGATGCGCGCCCAGCGAAATGCCCATGCCGCCGCCCATCACGACGCCACTCATCAACGCGATATACGGCTTCGGATACGTGAAGATCGCGTGATTGAGCGCGTATTCCTCAGTGAAAAAAGTGTCCAGCAGATCACGATCGCCACGTTGCGCCGCCCCGTACAGAAAGCGGATATCGCCACCCGCGCAGAACGCCCGCGCATGCTGGCTGCGCACGACGATCGCGAGCACGTCGGGATCTTCACGCCAGCTTTCCAGCGCGGCATGCATCGCGCGGATCATGCCGGTGGACAGCGCATTCAGCGCCTTGGGACGCTCGAGTTCGATGAAGCCAATATGGTTTGCGACATAGGTGATGATTTCGTCGCTGGTTGCGGGCGTTGCGGTGATGGACATGGGCTGCGGGGAGATTGAATGAATCGGGAACTGAACGGTATCACGTGACCGGCGATTCCGGTTTCGCAGCCGTGCGACGCGCGCGTTTGGGGCGCGGCTTCGATTCAGGTTCGGGCTGGGCCATTGCATGCGCCTGCGGTGCCGGCTGGGCGGTCGCGGCGTCAGTGCTGGCGGTGGCGGAGCCGAACCACGCATCGAACGCGACGTTAATCAACGTATCGACCGGCGTGCGTGGAAAGACGGGACACGTGAGCTTCAACGCGACGATGCCGTGCATGGTGGCCCACAGCGCTTCAGCCCATACCGCGCCTTCCGCAGATGCGGGCAATCGCCCTGCCGCCTTGAGTTCATCGATCGAATCGACCATCAGACGAAACGATGCGTCGCCCGCTTCGTCCGATGCATCGGCGGCCTCGGCGAGTGCGGCGTCGGTGTAGGTCGGATCCTCCATGAAGATCAGCCGGTACGTTTCCGGATGCGCGATGCCGAAGGCGACATACGCGCGCCCCAGCGCCCGGAGACGCTCGCCCGGATCGGCGATCTGCGTGAGCGGCTCGAAGCTTGCGAGCAGCTGCGCATAGCCTTCCGCACACAACGCCCGCGCGATCTCGTCGCGGCTCGCGAAATGCAGATACAGCGTGGCGGGCGAATATTCGATGGCGTCGGCGATCTTGCGCATCGACAGCGCAGCGAAGCCTTCACGCATCACGATGCGCCGCGACGCATCGAGGATGCGTTCGCGCAGCGCCATTTTCTGACGGTTCTTTCGTTCGGCGATTCCCATGTCATGCATTTTCGGGTTGACAAACTGAAAAGTCAAATTAAACTGAACACCGTTTAGTGAACGTTGTTCAGTAAACCCTCAAGTGTTAATCAACCGCCAGTCTGGATGGCGTTCTGAGGCCGTCCAAAGTCATCGCGAAACCCGGAGTCGACATGGAAACTGCAGGAAAAACAGGTCTGTTTGGTGCCGCAGGCGCGGCTGGGCAAAGCATCGCGGCGGCGTTGAGCGCGGCCGGCCGGCAATACCGGGTGATCGGACGCGGGCGGAAGGCGTTGCAAACGTCGTTCGGGAGCGACCCGAATGCGGAAATCGTCACGTGGAATCCGGACGACCCGGCGTCAGTCAAGGCGGCCGCAGCGGGCCTGCACACCGCGGTGTACCTCGTCGGCGTGCCGTATGACCAGTTCGCGACGCACCCGCCGCTGATGCAGAAAACGCTCGACGGACTGATTGCAGCCGGCGTGCAGCGGCTGATCCTGATCGGCACGGTGTATCCATACGGGCGTGCGCAGACGATGCCGGTCACAGAATCGCATCCGCGCGAGCCGCATACCTTCAAGGGCAAGATGCGTCTTGCGCAGGAAAATCTCGTGCTCGACGCGCATGGCCATCACGGGCTCGAAACGCTCGTTTTGCGGCTGCCAGATTTTTACGGTCCGGGCATCGAACGCAGTTTCCTGCACGGCGTTTTCGAGGGCGCGGCGCGTGGCACGCGTGCACAGATGATCGGCCCGATCGACGTGCCGCACGAGTTCGTTTTCATGCCAGACGTCGGCCCGGTAGTCGAAACGTTGACGCGTACGCCGCCGGCATACGGCCGCGTGCTGCATCTGGCCGGCGCGGGCACGATTACCCAGCGGGAAGTCGCGGAAAAGGCTTATGCGCTGGCGGGCCGTGCACCGAAGCTGATGGTCGCGGGCAAGCCCACGTTGCGCGTGATGGGGCTCTTTAATCCGGTGATGCGGGAACTGGTGGAGATGCACTACCTCGTGACCGACCCGCTCGTGCTCGACGACACCGCGCTCGGCACGCTGATCGGGCCGATCCGCAAAACATCGTACGAGGAAGGCATCGCACGTTCGTTTGAGGCGGCGCGAACCGCCGTCGCGCGCGCGGCCTGAACGCTGCGCGAAATGCGCGGCTGCCTGAGCAGCCACTGAGCAGCCACTGGGCAGTCACGCGCCCGGCACGTTGCCCGGCGGAAAGTGGCCGCTCTTCAGAAGCACCGGTGTGCCGTTGCTGATCCGCAGATGCTCGCGTGCGACGGCTTCGATATGCGCGCGGCCCGCGTCGAACGCGCGGCGCCAGCCTTCGCTGTCGTGGGATTGCGCGCCAAAATGGTCTTCGAGCGCTTCGACCGAGATTGCGCACGGCACCGGTTCGCCGTCCACGAGTGCAGGAAACACGAGGGTCAGGTTGAAGTCGCGGTAAGCGGGTGCGTCCGCGAGAAAACGAATTTCCATGGTCGCCTCGTCAGGAAAATCCGGCATAAACCGCTTCGTGGCGCAGATGCCAAAGGGGATCGGCGCGCAGGAGCGGATGGCGGGGTAATGGTACTCGCAGGGACACATGAAGGTCCAGCCACGCGCGTTTGATGCAAGGAGGCCACCGGTGCCGGCATATTTCGCCGTCTCCGCGCGCCCCCTGTGATCCGCCGGCGCCCCTTTCGTCTCCGCATACACTGCGACGAGCCGCGCAGCGATCGCAGCGCACTTGTCGTCGCGCAAATAGTCGAACTGTTGAAGGGAGTTCCCTGAATCCACGCAGATCCGGAGAGAGAACGTCGATATGGGAAAATATTTCCTGCGGCACAATGAAGTCCCCGAGCCCGATGCGGCCAGTGAGTGGTTTGCGTATGCCGGGCGTCACGGCATCGACATACCGAAAGCCATCAGCATCTGGGAAGACGCGGCGAGCGAAAGCGGCGCCGAAAGTCGTCGCATCGTCAGCGCCGCCGGGATCCGGATCGATCCCGAAATCGCATGACGCGCGCCGGTCCATCTGCCGGCCGGCGTTACCGGAACACCACGCAACACACGCAACACACGCAACATCATTCACGAGGACACACAATGAAGTCATTCGAGCGGCGCACGCGCCCGTCTGCCCTTTTTACCGCGGCGCGCATTGCCGCCCTGCCCTGTGCCGCGCTGCTGATTGCAGGCTTGAGCGCGTGCGCATCGTCGAATACGACATCGCTGATCAATCTGCCGAACGGCCAGACTGGCTTCGCGGTGAACTGTAGCGGCGCCGATGCCGGCTCGAGCTGGGCATCGTGCTACGTTCAGGCCGGCAATGCGTGCGGCGCGACGGGCTACGACATCATCTCGAAGGACAACGACGAAGGCGGCGCCGCGGGCGGCGGCGTCACGAACGTGGTGTCGGCGAACGTGAAGAACCGCTCGATGGTCATTCGCTGCAAATAGCGCCCGGGCCACGCTGCGCCCGAACCGCCCGGATGGTACCAGGCGCGTCTTCAGTGCGCCTGCATCCTGGAAAACAGATTGAGCACAACGACACCCGCGACGATCAGCCCGAGGCCGCAGACGGCCGCGAAATCCGGCACCTGCCGGTACATCACGATCGCGACGAGTGTGATCAGCACAATGCCGACACCCGACCAGATCGCGTAGACGACGCCCACGGGAATCGATCGAAGCGTCATCGAAAGACAGTAGAACGCCAGTGCATAGCCGGTCACGACGACCGCCGAAGGCACGAGCCGCGAGAAGCCGTCGGATGCACGCAGCGCGGAGGTCGCAATCACTTCCGCGACGATCGCAATGGCGAGCCATGCGTAAGGAGGCAGGCGCATCGGGTCAGGCCTTCGCGAGCGCGAGCTTGCTGTAGTCCATTTCGAGCAGCGCGCACAGCGCTTCGACAACCAGTTCATGATCGGCGCGCTGCGGCAACCCCGACACCGTTACCGAGCCGATAACGCCCGCACCCGCGACGGTCAGCGGAAACGCGCCGCCGTGCGACGCGTACTCGCTCGCCGGCAGACCATGTTTCTCGGCGAGCGTCGAACCGGCCTGCTGCATGCGCAGCCCGATTGCATACGAGCTACGGCGAAAATGCGCGACCACGTTGCCCTTGCGACGCGCCCAGTCGACATTGTCGGGTGTCGCGCCATCGAGTGCGCTGAAAAACAGCGGCTGGCCAAACGTACGCACGTCGATCGCGAGCGCGAGTCCACGCGCCTTCGCCACTTCATGCAGATATGCGCCGACCTGCCAGGCACGGTCGGCATCGAAGCGGGGAAACACCAGCGCTTTTTCCTGGGCGAGAATCGACTGAAGATCGTGAGCGATGTCCATGGGCGGAGAGAAAATCACAGATGAGAGATGAGGCCGCGCTCGGGCGGCACGGGAAGCGCTCAATTCTAGCGCAGCGTGTTGCGCGTCCTTCCCGCGGCGCTCATGAAGCAGCGCGCGCAGGTAGCGTCAGGAGTCAGGAGCGAAGCACATTTAAGCCGGTTCTTGAATAGCTGTTGCACCGACTCTCGATCTGTCCTATAATCTTTTCTTCGACGGACGCGGGGTGGAGCAGTCTGGCAGCTCGTCGGGCTCATAACCCGAAGGTCGTAGGTTCAAATCCTACCCCCGCAACCATTCAAAGATGTCGCCTATGAATGGTGAATAGAAAGCCTAAGTCCTCGAAAGAATTAGTTCGAAGCATTCAAAGCCCATCCCTGTGATGGGCTTTTTGCTTTCTGATCAGCGGCGGCGTGTTTGCTCGCCGCGATCCACGAATCCGCACTACGCCTGATCAAACACACGCGCTGCACCCAGCGCGCCCGCCGTTCCCCTTCCCTTCTTCCGCCGCCTCGCCAGGCCCCTCGATATTCCGCGACGTGGGATAGCGAACACACGTCTATTCACCGGCCCTGTATGTTTCACGAAAATAGAGTGTCGCGCGATGTCAAAGCGGCATGCCGATCTCCTGACCGCTAGCTACACGCCAAAATGTACATAATATTTCTGCTGCTAAGCGGCACCTGCAGTGCGACGGCAAGCGTGCTGCTTCGAATCGCCGGCAAATCGGTGGACGATTTCAGCCATCTCTCCGCACTCCTCAATCAGGCGATGTTGCTGCGCGTCGGCGCACTTGGCGCATATGGTCTGGGCTTTATCTTTTATGCAATCGCCCTGAAGAAAATCGAACTGAGCGTCGCATACCCGTTAATGGTCGGCGTGACGGTGTTCGAGATCTTCGTTTTCGGAATGATGAGCAACGAGGCACTGACATTGAGAACGCTGACGGGGGCGGGATTCCTGTTGGTCGGCGTGGTTCTGCTTTTTTCATCCATTACGCCGCAGGCCTGAGCGGCCAGCAAGGCACTTCCGTCGCGCTCACGTGACAGGAATGCAGCGGCGTTTCGCATCCACGGCGAACGTATCCGGCAAACGAGGTTAATAAAAATTGAACACCGCCCCCATTCCGCCGATCGTCGCCGATAACCGCAACAACACGGGCGCACGGCTTGGCCGGTTCCTTTTCTTGTGCACGGTGCTGCTCGCGGGCGCGCTGTTCTGGATCGCGCCCCGGCCGCCGATGGGCGATCTGCCGCAACACGCCGCCCAGGTCTCGATGCTGCACGATCTGGTCACGGGCACGTCGCCGTGGGCCGATCTCGTCCGCGCCAACTTCTTCACGCCCTATCTGCTCGGCTATGGTCTCGCGTTCGTGCTGTCATTCGTGATGCCGGTCGTCAGCGCGCTGAAGCTCTTCATGATGCTGGCGTTCTACGCGTACGTCGCAGCCGGCGTCGCGCTTCGCAAGGAATACGATGCCGATGCGCGCCTCGACTGGCTATACGTACCTGGCTTTTTCGGCTTCGCGTATCAATATGGTTTCTATACGTACCTGCTCGCCGTACCGGTGGGACTGTACTTCCTGGTTCTCGCGCGACGCTTTGCCAGTGCGCCGTCCGTCGCACGCGGGATCGGCCTGGCCGTTGCCGGCGTGGTGCTGTTCTTCTCTCACGGCCTCGTCTTCCTGTTTGCGTGCGCGGTCGGCGCTGCGTTCATTCCGTGCTTCATCAGGCAACCGGCGCGCATCGCGCGCGCGGTCGTCCCATACGTGCTGCTCGGCGCACTGACGCTCGCGTATCTGGTCTACGTGCGGCACAACGATCTCGTCATACCGGGCGCGGCGACGCAAGCATCGTCCGACATGACATGGGACTGGAAGGGTCCGATCGGCTGGCACCGTGTCTACAATTTTCTGCTCTATACCCTCGCCTCCGAGATGAAGGACGGGTATTTCTTCCTCGGCGCGGTATTCATGCTGGCGGCGCCGTGGCTGCTGCGCGCGAAACTCAACTATCGGGATCCGACCGCACTGCTGCCGATGCTCGCGATCGTGATCATCTGGTTTTGCGCGCCATCCGACGCGCTCGGCATCGCCCTGCTCTATCAACGCTTCGCGATTTTCCTGCTGCCCGTGTACGCACTGATGTTTCAGGCTGATCCAGCATCGGCAAGCCGCGCGGCATCGTCCGCCGTCACGCGGCTGACGCCGATCGTGCTGGCGCTGTTCTGCTGGTCGTATCTGGGGATGCTGGCCGTGCGCGACCATCGCTTCGCGGTCGAGAACGCACCGTTCGAAACGCTGCTTTCGGCGACGGAACCGGGCCAGCGTGCGCTCAGCCTGATCTTCGCGCCCGAGAGCACGACCATCCATAACCTGTGGACGTATCACACGTATCCGCTCTGGTATCAGGCCGAGCGCCAGGGCTTCGTCGATTTCAATTTCGCATTTTTCCTGCCACAGATCGTGCGGTTCCGGCCGGATCGCATTCCTGCGGTGCGGCCGGGTCCGCAGGAGTCGACGGCGGATGGCTTCGACTGGCACGCAGTGGACGGTCGCGCGTACCGCTACTTCTTCGTGCGTCACACGCAACCGCTGCCGGCCACGCTCTTCAAGAACGACGAGTGCGAGGTGGTACTCGTGAAGGCAGTGCCCGACTGGTCGCTGTTCGAACGGCGCGCGTGCCACTGACCTTAAGGCGGGATCGCGACAGCGGTTCACGACGGAACGCCCGGCGGGAAGATCGACAGCCCGTCGTGAACCCTCGCCCCGGTGATAAACTCCCATCACCGTTCCTCGCTCCCCTTTCCATGAAATTCTGTTCCGTCTGCGGCCACGCGGTCAGCCTCGGCATTCCGCCCGGCGACAACCGCGAGCGCTTCGTGTGCGCCGATTGCGGCACCGTGCACTATCAGAATCCGCGCAACGTCGTCGGCACCGTTCCGGTGTGGGACGACAAGGTGCTGCTGTGCCGTCGCGCGATCGAGCCACGTTACGGCTACTGGACGCTGCCCGCGGGCTTCATGGAAATGGGCGAAACCACGGCCGAAGCGGCTTCGCGCGAAACGCTCGAGGAAGCCGGCGCGCGCGTCGAAGTGCAGAACCTGTTCTCGCTCCTGAACGTGCCGCACGTGCATCAGGTCCATCTGTTCTATATGGCGCGCCTGCTCGATCTCGACATCGCCGCCGGCGAGGAAAGCCTCGAAGTCCGCCTCTTCGAAGAACACGAAATCCCCTGGGACGACATCGCGTTCCCGACCGTCGGCCAGACGCTGCGGTTCTTCTTCGCTGATCGTGCGTCGGGCAACTACGGTCTGCATACCGGCGACATCTTCCGCTCGCTGCGCGACGGCTGAGCGGGCCGCGAGCATGGTGCCCTGGCTCGGACCCGACGATCCGTTTCCGCCCGTCGAGCGCGCGCTCGGGGCGGCCAGCGGTGCGCCTGGTCTCCTCGCCGCGAGCGCCGACCTGCTGCCGTCCCGGCTCATCGACGCCTACCGGCGCGGCATCTTCCCGTGGTACTCGGACGGCCAGCCGGTGCTCTGGTGGAGTCCCGACCCGCGCATGGTCCTGCAGACGGGCGAATTCAAGATCTCACCTTCGCTGAAGAAGACGCTCAAACGCGTGCTGCGCGACGACGCGTGGGAGATCCGCGTCGATGACGACTTCGCGAGCGTGATGCGCGCCTGCGCGCTGATGCCACGCCACGGCCAGCGCGGCACGTGGATCACGGCGGATGTGGTGGAAGCCTATACGTCGCTGCACCGCGCGGGCGACGCGCACAGCATCGAAACCTGGTACGAAGGCAGGCGCGTCGGCGGGCTGTACGGCGTGTCGTTCGGGCGCATGTTCTTTGGCGAATCGATGTTCGCCGAAGTCTCGGATGCCTCGAAAATAGCGCTCTCCGCGCTGGTCGCCCACTTGCGACGTCATGAAATAGAAATGATAGACTGCCAGCAGAACACGTCGCATCTGGCTTCGCTGGGCGGTCGCGAGATAGCGCGCAAGGCGTTCGTCGCGCATGTCCGCGCGTCTGTCGATGCTCCTTCGATTCCCTGGTGCTTCGACAAGACCGTACTGTCCGACATCGTCACGCGGGCGGCGTGAAGGGCAAACGGTGGGGCAACGCTGGCGCGAAGCGGTCGTTCAGATCCGCGCCACGGAACGCACCGCCGGGTTTGCGGGACCAGAAAACGCTTCGAGAGCTGCCAACGTGACTCACCCGAATGAGCTGCCGCTGTCACCGCTTTCGGCGCTGCAATTCTACGCGACGGCGCCTTACCCTTGCAGCTACCTGGAGGGGCGTATCGCACGCTCACAGGTCGCCACGCCCAGTCACCTGATCAACTCCGACGTCTACACCGAGCTCGTCAAGGCGGGTTTCCGGCGCTCGGGCGTCTTCACCTATCGCCCTTACTGCGACGGCTGCCGCGCCTGCGTGCCGGTGCGTGTGCCCGTCGAGCGCTTCGAGCCGAACCGCACGCAACGTCGCGTATGGAAAAAGCACGGCCAGCTGATCGCGTCCGTCTCGCCGCTTCACTACGACGAAGAACACTACGCGCTCTACATGCGCTACCAGTCGGCACGGCACGCCGGCGGCGGCATGGATCGCGACAGCCGCGACCAGTACGAACAGTTCCTGCTGCAAAGCAGGATCAACTCGCGTCTCGTCGAGTTCCGCGAAGCGCCGCACAGCGGCCATCCGGACCTGCCTGGCGTCCTGCGGATGGTCAGCATGATCGACATCCTCGGCGATGGCCTGTCCTCGGTCTATACGTTCTTCGATCCGGACCAGCAGCATGCGAGCTTCGGCACCTACAACATCCTCTGGCAGATCGAACAGGCGCGCAGCCTGAACCTGCCGTACGTCTATCTCGGCTACTGGATTCGCGAGAGCCAGAAGATGGCGTACAAGGCGAATTTCCGGCCGCTCGAAGGGCTTCACGAAGGCCTGTGGAAAGTGCTCGATACCGGGAACCTCGACCTGTCTCCGGTCGGCCCGGCCTTACACGGTGGACCCAGCGTCGGACCAGGCAGCGGACCCAACGGACGCGGCGGCGGCATCGGCTAAAATAGCGGGTTCCCATTTTCCGGCCGCCCGGCTTCGTCCCGTGTTCAGTTCCCCCTTGTTCAGCTCCCTGTATCCGCTCGTGCGCGCCCGGCTCTTTCGCATGGACGCGGAAGACGCTCATCATCTGACGCTCCGTATGCTCGGCGCCGCCGGCCGCACCGGCCTTGCCGGCGCGCTCGCACCGCGTGTGCCCGACTCGCCGCGCACCGTCATGGGTCTGACGTTCCGCAATCCGGTTGGCCTTGCGGCCGGGCTCGACAAGGATGGCGCGTGCATCGACGGCCTCGCTGCACTGGGCTTCGGCTTTATCGAAGTCGGCACGGTCACGCCGCGCGCGCAGCCAGGCAATCCGCGGCCGCGCATGTTCCGGTTGCCGGAAGCGAATGCGGTCATCAACCGGATGGGCTTCAACAACGCGGGCGTCGACCAGTTCGTAAAGAACGTGCAGGCCGCGCGCTATCGCGGCATCCTGGGCCTGAATATCGGCAAGAACGCCGACACGCCGATCGAGCGCGCCGCCGAAGACTATCTGTACTGTCTCGAACGTGTGTACCCGTTCGCGAGCTATGTGACGGTCAACATTTCGTCGCCGAATACGAAGAATCTGCGCCAGTTGCAGGGCGCGGGTGAACTCGACGCGCTACTCGCGGCGCTGAAGGACAAGCAGCAGCGTCTCGCCGATCTGCACGGCAAACTGGTCCCGCTCGCGCTAAAAATTGCGCCGGATCTCGACGACGAGCAGATCAAGTCGATCGCCGACACGCTGCTGCGCCACCAGTTCGAAGGCGTGATCGCAACCAACACGACGCTGTCGCGCGAAGCCGTCAAGGGTCTGCCGCACGCGGACGAAGCGGGCGGCCTGTCCGGCCGTCCGGTGTTCGATGCATCGAACGAAGTGATCCGCAAGCTGCACGCGGAAGTTGGCGAGACGGTGCCGATCATCGGCGTCGGCGGCATTTTCTCGGGCGACGATGCGCGCGCCAAGCTCGCAGCCGGCGCGTCGCTGGTGCAGCTTTACACGGGGTTCATCTATCGCGGCCCGGCGCTGGTTTCGGAATGCGCGCGGGCGCTCGCCTCGGCTACCACCAACGCGTAAAGCAGTTTCAACCGCCGCGCGCCAGGCCATCGAGGGCCGCGCCGAACCGATCGAAGCGCGGCCTGTAGAAGTGATCGGGGTCGAGCGAATACGCGACGCGTCGCGTGCGGCCCATCAGTTCCTTCCGCGGAAAGAAGCCGAAGTAGCGTGAATCGGCGCTGTCATCGCGATTGTCGCCGAGCATCAGATATTCGTTCGCGGGCACGATCACAGGCCCGAACGAACGACGCGGGCTCGGCGAAATCTCCGACAGCCGCACCACGTGCGACACACCCGCAAAGCGCTCCCGCAGATAGTCGCCCGGCGAAAACGCGTCGCCCGGTAGCGGCATCAGCTGCACCGGCTGATAGTTTGCGCGCACGCCGTTCACATACAGCACGTTGTTGCGCATCGCGATGCGGTCGCCAGGCAGGCCGATCAACCGCTTCACAATCAGCTCATGCGCCGCCGATGAATCGATCGTCACGATATCGCCGCGCTGCGGATCGTGCAGGTGCGCAATCGCAATGTGCGTGAGCGGAATACGCAGGTCGTAGGCCATCTTGTCGACGAGAATGCGGTCGCCTTCGCGGATCGTCGGCAGCATCGAGCCGCTCGGCACGACGTTCCAGTCGGCCACCGCGCTGCGAAACAGCACCATCAGCGCGAGGAAGGCAATCAGGCTTTTGTTGCTATGCCAGAATCTCATCAACATGCGGGTCACGACCTGCTCCTGCGGCAAGGAAATCGAAAGCTCGAACATGCCGTTGCAGATTGTATGCAACGGTATGAACGTGCAGATCGTATCACTCGTCGGCGGCGAACCGCAGACCGAGCGCCGCGCGTGCGGCGTCCGCCATCGAGATCATCTGTCGTGACTTTGCATGCGTCATGATCGGGCTTTCGGCTTGCCCCTCGCGAATCAGCTCGCAGAAGTGCGCGGTCTCATAGTTGAGGCCGCCGCCTTCGAATGGCGCATCGAGTTCGACGACGCGGCCACCCGTGTAACAGATCGTCGCGCGCACCGGGTTCCACCAGTTCTCATGGATCGTCACGTGGCCGCCCGTCGCGGCAATCAGCGCATCGCCCTTGCCCGCCAGATCGAGACCGCAGAATAACTGCGCGATGCCGCGTTCATGACGGCTGTTGAGGCTCGCGAACATATCGACGCCCGTCGCGCCCAGCCGGCCGATCGTCTGCACATCGAGCGGCGCGCCGAGCCAGTCGACTGCCAGAAACATCTCATAGATGCCGATGTCGAGCAGCGCGCCGCCCGCATGATCGAACGACAGCGACGGATGATCGGGCGGCACGCCCGGCACCGAGCAGCCGGCACGCACAAGCCCGACGGCGCCGATGGGATCGTCGGCGAGATGCGCGCGCAGCTTGCGATAGAGCGGATAGAACGGCGGCTTCATCGCTTCCATGAACAGCCGTTGCGCGGCGTGCGCCGCAGCAACCACGCGATCGAATTGCGCCGCGTTGACGGTCGCGGGCTTTTCGCACAGCACGTGAGCACCGGCTGCGAGCGCGGCGATCGCGTAGTCTGCGTGGCTGTCCTGATGGGTGGCGATATAAACGGCGTCGATATCGCTCGCGAGCAGCGCGTCGAGGCTTCCGTACGCAGCGCCGCCGAACTCCGCGGCGAACGCGTCAGCGGGTTCAGCCCGGCGCGACCATAGCGAGGTGACCTGTGCGTTGGGCACGTGCGCGAGACCCTGCGCAAAACGACGCGCGATGCGCCCTGTCCCGACGATGCCCCAGCGGATCACGGTGTCTTCTTTCATCGATGTAGCGGTTCCAGTGCAATGGCTGACAGCGACATTGTCGCGCATGTCAGCACCGCCGGGAGACGATGCCCGCATCGCCCACCCGCCCTTCACTGGAATTGCAGTGTCACATCGTCAGCCGGACATGGGCCGTTCCGCTTCGAACATGCGGCAGATCTCATCGGACGTGAAGTCGATCAGCGCGCGCGAGGCCGCCTCCGCTTCCTTCGGATCATGACGTTCGATCGCGTCCACCACGCGGGCATGCGTATCGACGGTCGTTTGCCAGACGCCTTCTTTCTGGTCGACCACCTCACGCGCCGCCGACAGCGCGCCACGAATGATCGCGGCCATCTGCTGGAAGAACTGGTTGCCGCTCGCCACCAGGATACGCGTGTGAAGCAGCTCGTCCGCGTCCACGTAACCCGCATCGCCCGGGCGCAGCGCACGGAACGCCGTGTACGCATCGCGGATGCCCGCGATCTCGGCGGGCGTCGCGCGCGCGGCCGCCTGCGCCGACGCGCGGGGTTCGATCAGCATACGGAACTCGATCACATCGCGCAGGAAGGTCGGATCCGGCTTCGCCCGAAAGCGCCAGTTCACGACTTCCTCATCGATCATGCGCCAGTCGTGCATGGGACGGATGCGCGTGCCGATCTTCGGACGCACGTCGAGCATGTGGCGCGCGAGCAGCATCGAAAGCGCCTCGCGCATCACCGTTCGACTGACGTCGAAATCCTTCGACAGCACATCCTGCGGTGGCAGCACCGCACCATATTTCTCTTCGACGATGCCCGTGACGAGCCCATCCATGACCTTGCTCACCAGCGAGCGGTCCTTGTTCGTCTGTTCCATGACACTCTCCCCGATTTGGCGTCTGTCGCCTGCATTGCCCGTTGACCCGTGCGCCCTCGTGTGTTTACTCATTGTTTTTCTGTACGTTGCTTCGTTCATAAGAGATGCGCCAGTTGGGATACGTCCTGACAGGGTTATCCCTCTGACAAATTGTTTCGTCTGCGTAACGCATTGCCCCGAGAGGCGCACGCCGTATGGCGCTCAACGGATGCGACGTGAAAAAATTGCATTGCCTTGCATGAGATGAAAGAAGCGCGAAGACGTACGCGTACGGTCGTTCGCGTCGTTCATGCGATCGGTCCGCGCAGGAAGGCTGCCGCGTCCGCGTTCCCGCACGCGTTCGTGCACGTGGCTGCGCACAGAATGGGACACACCGGTTCGAAACTGGGGAAGGCCAGGCGTAGCGGCCTCGAAAGAGCGGTAACACGCGAGGCGGGTCAATGATCGCGTGCGACCGAAGCGTAGCGGCCGCCGAAGAACACCAGTGGCGCGTGCTCGTCCAGCGAGAACGCCAGCACCTCGCCGACGAACAGCGTGTGATCGCCACACGGATGCCGGTCGACGACGCGCGCGCCAAAACGCGCGACCGCACGATCGAGCAGCACGACACCGTCGAGGCCGTCGACCTCCGTAAAGCTCGGCGCAAGCCAGGTCTGCGGCTCGCCGGCGAAGTGCCGGCTGTGGGGTTCCTGTTCGTCGGACAGCACGCTGACGCCGAACAGATCGCTCTGCATCAGGCGCTCGTGCATGCGCGCGCGATGCCCGACCGACACGACGATCAGCGGCGGCTTGAGCGAGCCCGACATGAACGCGTTGGCGGTCATCGCATGCAGATGATCCCCGCTGCCCGTCGAGATCACGACGACGCCCGTTGCAAAGCGGCCGAGCGCGCGCCGAAAATGGCGCTCGTCGAAACCCGCGGCGGCCTCGTTCGCCGCACGGTCAGGACACGCTGTGTCACTGACCGGAAGTGCCCGTGCATTCATCGTCGGCCCCCGTCACGGTTCCGTTCAAGGTTCCCTGCCCGGCGGCGCCCGTCGCGGCGCGTCCGTACTGATCGTCGAAGCGCACGATGTCGTCTTCGCCGAGATAGCTGCCCGATTGCACCTCGATGATTTCGAGGGGCGTCTTGCCGGGATTTTCGAGCCGGTGCGTGACGCCAAGCGGGATATACGTAGACTGGTTTTCGGACAGCAGGAAACGCTCTTCGCCGCGCGTGACACGCGCCGTGCCGCGCACGACCACCCAGTGCTCCGCGCGGTGATGATGCATCTGCAACGACAGCCGTCCGCCCGGCTTCACGACAATGCGCTTCACCTGAAAACGCTCGCCGTGATCGATCGAGTCATAGCAGCCCCACGGCCGCTGCACCTTGCGATGTTCCTTCGCTTCGGTGCCGGCGCTGGCCTTCAGCCGGCCGACGATCGCCTTCACATCCTGCACGCGATCCTTCGACGCGACGAGCACCGCATCCGCTGTTTCGACGACCACCACGCCGCTCACGCCGACGCACGCCACAAGACGTCCATCCGAATGCGCGAAGCTGTCGTGCGAGCCTTCGAACAGCACGCGGCCGCGCGCGACGTTGCCGTCGGCATCCTTCTTCGAGACGTCCCACACGGCGTCCCATGCACCGACGTCGGACCATCCCGCGACGAACGGCACGACGACGCCGGTGAGCCGCGTATCGCTCGTGATCTGTTCCATCACCGCGTAATCGATCGAATCGGACGGGCAGTTCGCGAAGGCCGCGCGATCGAGCCGCAACGCGCCATCGCCCTCGATCGATGCGCGTGCGAAGGCATCCGCGCACGCCGATGCGATCGCGGGACGGCACAACCCGATCGCATCGAGCCAGACCGATGCGCGCACAACGAAGATGCCGCTATTCCACCAGTATTCGCGGGAAGCAACGTAGTGCGCGGCGAGTTCGGCGTCAGGCTTTTCGACGAAACGGTCGATTGCGCGCGCGCCATTCTCGCCGCTCGCTACGCCCGTACGGATATAGCCGTAGCCGGTTTCGGCACGCTCCGGCGGCACGCCGAGCGCGACAATCGCACCGCACGCCGCGTGCGTGACGGCCTCTTCGAGCGCACGTGCAAAGACGGCTTGATCGGCGATCAGATGGTCGGCCGGCATGACGATCAGCACCGGGTCGCTGCCGGCCGGCGCGTCGCCCAGTGCAGCGAGCGCGGCAATGGTCAACGCGGGCGCCGTATTGCGCGGCAGCGGTTCGAGCACCAGCCGCGCGGCCTTGCCGCAGCGTTCGAGCTTGTCGACGGTCAACAGGCGCAGGTCTTCACCGCAGACGATCATCGGCGCGGCCTTGACCACATCGATGTCGCCAGCGTCATCGGAGGCCGGCACGAACGCGCCGTCGAGACGGCGCAGCGTGGCTTCGAGCAGCGACTCGTCGTCGATGAGGCCGATCATCTGCTTCGGGTACTGTTCGCGCGACAGCGGCCACAGCCGCGTACCCGACCCACCCGCAAGAATCACGGGCTGAACCGTGCAACGCGACTTCGCGTCACGGTCACGAAGCGTTAAAGGCAATGCTAGATCGTTCATCCGACCCTCTCCCGTGGCTACAGCGTTCAGCGCGCGCAACACACCACGCGCTGCACAGGCACGCGATGCGCGCAACGCGCATCACAGGCTCATTGAAGCAGACCGGCTCGCTTGCCTCTGTACGAGGCGCCACATATCGGGCCTGCGCCCGGCGTGGTCACGCGGCCGGTTTGAAGATCTGTTCCAGTACCGGCTTTAACCGGTAGAACGGGCTGCCGAGCGTCATGCAGCACTCGGGCGCCCGGAACGTGAGACAGAAGAACAGCGCGAGAAGAAACAGCGCCTTCCGGTGCCGCGACGTCGATGCAACGATGCTGTGCATCACGTCCAGCGGACTGATGTCGAAAGACAACGCCATTCGCGTTCTCAGCGCGCGCGGCACGAGAAGCGTCAGGTTGGGCACGGTGATCGCCGACGGTCCGTCGACGAAAAACAGCAACAGATACGAAATCGACACCGACGAAAGCCAGCGCCCCCAGTCGATGCCGAGCAAATACATCGGCAACGACGCGACGAAGAGAAAACCGAGTTGCGCCATATGCCGGCGCAGCATCTCTTCGTGCGCGAGGCCGTAACCGCGCCCGTTCCACAACGTCACCAGCACGAGAATCGCGGCGATGCCGACGCCCGCGAAACCCCAGACCCAGAACTGGCCGCCCATGAACAGGAACGCGACGCCCGACAGGTTGAAGACCGTGCTCCAGCCGATTGCCGAGATGCCGCCACCGGGCACGGCCGGCGCGCCGGGAGAAATCAGCGAGCGGTCGGAGGGCGCGAGCATGTGCCAGATCTGGCTGGCGATATCCGGATTGCCCTTGAACGCCGCGCACATCAGGAACATCACGACCTGCAGCGCGATCGCCGCCTTTACCACGCGGGCAAGCGCGGGCTGTGCGGGGAACATCGCGGCAAGACGTCGCGCGAGCAGCCACGCCGCCGGAAACGAAATGAACGCATACGACTCGTGCAGCAGCGGCAAAACCGCGGCCTGCACCAGAAAGAACGCAGCAAAGAACCACGCCGCGCGCAGCCTGCGTGGCTCGACAGTCGAACGCGCAATCACGCTGTACAGCAGGCAGTCGAGGCCGAGCGCAACATGAAACACGATCTCCTTGCGAAAGAAGAACGCGTTGCCGATCGCCATCTGGAAGAGTCCACCGGGCACAAGGAATGCAAGCGCAAGCGCGGCAGGGCTGCGTTCGCGCGAGCGGGCCCAGACCCACACCATCAGCAGGCTGAGCGCCGCGTAGTTGGCAAAGACGACGAGATTGACCGTCGCGACATCGGCGCCATCGCCGCGCACGAGGCGGATCAGCCAGCCGCTGATGCCGCGCCGGATAAAGCCCGCGTCATAGCTGATCAGCCATTCCGAATAGGCCCACGGGCTCCAGTTCAGATGCGCCGGGTTCAACATCGTCACGGCCCAGACCAGTGAGATGGAAGCGCCTACGAGCAGGTAAGTCAGCCACGAACAGGTCCGCTTCATCCCTTGGATACCTTTGCAAACGCCGGTCCGGCGTCGCGTGAACGTCTGCGACGCATCATGGAAGCATCGTAGTGGCGGCAATGCGCGCCCGCCGTGCGATACGTCACACAGAAGGAGAGAAGCCTGCGTGCCGCCCGGAAGTGCGTCCCGGGTTGCGCACACGCGAAACGGCTATTTCAGGCGTATCAGGCATATCAGGCGTTCCAGGCGGGCGTTTCAGCGTGGCCTGGCGAACGGAAAGCGGCCTGTCTTCGCGTTAGAGTCAATGCAGACTGGCAAAGCTGGAATGGGCGCCACATCGACGTCCATTGCCGCCCGAGCCGCCGTGGGTCTGGACGACCCGTCACGGAAAGGATTCAGCATGAGCCGACGCATCGAGCAGCACATCCTGCTGTTGACAGCCACGATCACCCCGCTGAAGAACATCAATAACCTGAGCCGTACCGATCCGCTGCAGCGCCTTCGCGATTACGAACAGGCGCTGGAGCATTACGTACGCCTGCTGCGTCCGGGCGAGAAAATCGTTTTCTGCGAGAACTCCGCCTCGGATCTGACCACGCTGAAGGACATCGCGCGCAGGTTCAACGTCACGGATTCGATCGAGTTCCTGAGCTTCGCGGGCAACGATTTTCCGCCGACGTATGGCCGCGGATACGGCGAGTTCAAGATGGTCGAGCACGCGATGGCGACGTCGCAGTTCATCCGCAGGGCGCACGATGACGACCCGATCTGGAAGATCACCGGCCGCTATATCGTCGAGAACCTGCACAGCATCATCGACACGCGCCCGCACGGCTCCGCGCTCTATTGCAACTATCGCGACGTGCCGAAGAAAGGCTGGATGGACCTTTACCTGATGGCGTGGACGCCGGCGTCGTATCGCGCGTATCTGTCGGGCGTTTATACGCAACTCATCGACGATCCCGATGGCCGCCCGGTGACCGCCGAACATCTGATGCGCGAGCACCTGACGCGCATCCGCTTTGCAGGGCCGTATCGCTTCAGGAAGACGCCGAAACTCGTGGGCATTCGCGGCGCGGATGGCGCGGGCTACCATCTGGGTGGACGTGGGAAATATCTGCTGCGTAACGTGCTGTCGATCGTCGCGCCGTGGATCTGGGTGTAAGGGCGCGCACGCCCGTCAATGCAGAAAAGGGCAGCACGGTGACGTTCTGCCCTTTTTTATTCAAACCAGTCAATGCGACCTGAAACGGCGCCAAGCCGCTTCAGGCCGCTTCAAGCCTTCAAACCACCTCGCAGCGTCAAGCCACCTGCTCCGGCTTCTTCGCCACGAAATGCAGCCACCACGCGTCGGACGAAGCCGCATCGTCCGGAATGCGCTGTGAGTCGGTGCTGCCGAACACTGCTTCGAGTTCGAGACCGAGGTCCGCGATCTGGCGACGTTCATGCGCGAGCGTTGTGTACACGATGACAATGCCGAAGTTGTGTGCCGCGGCCGTCGCGATCGAATAACCTTCGAAATCGCGCGTCAGACGCGCGTTATGCAGATAATTGTAAGCCGCTATCGGCATGCGGCGCAACGTACGAAACGTCCGCCAGCCGAGCTTGACCGGGTTGAACGAAAACACCGGCAGAATGCGGCTGAACGGCTCACGATAACCCGGGCCTCCACGGTTATGTGACGAGAACAGAATCAGGCCGCCGGGTCGCGTCACACGCTTCATTTCCTGCAGGATGCGCATCCGGTCGTCGTAGTCGACGCAATCGATACCGTTCCAGCTGAACTGCACGAATGCATAGTGATTGGAAGGCAACGCGGACATGTCGCGCGCATCCATCCAGCGCAGATCGATTTCCGGATAGCGTTCCTTGCACAGATCGATGAGCTTCTGCGTGTAGTCGACGGCCGTGTAGTCTTTTGACAGCGCCGTCAGCAACGGCACCGTGCGTCCCGCACCGACGCCGATATCGAGAATCGGCTGGCCACGGGTACGGGAGGCGACCCATTCGACGGCCGCCCGTTCGCCCGGATCGCTCCACCCCGGGTTGTGCGTGAACTCGCGTTTGGCGTCGCGCGAATTCCACGCGCTCTGGTTAACGTGATCGAGTGCCTTGCCCAGATTCATGATCCGACTCCTGGAAAATGCGCCCCTTGGAGCGCCGTGCCGCCCTGACGGTCGGAGTCTCTTTCCGTAACCGCGACGGCAGGATTAGCTGCATCGAGCGCGACGCCAGCGTGCAGCCAGTTCGCGCCCTGCCTCACTTGCGACGCTTCCTTCGCGTCGCACTTCGCAACTGCGGGCTCGCGCATTGCCTGCGTAAGCCATGTTTCGGTGTCGCGCATCACTGCTTCGCGCGCCGCGCCGGTGAAAAGCGCGTGATCGAGTTTCGGCAGCAGCACCACGCGAATCGACGGATAGCGCTTAAGACCGCTGCCATGTGTGCCGAAATGAATCTTGAGCTCTTCGAGGCCGACATCGAACTCGCCATACACGAGTCGCACCTGCACGCCCTTTTCTGCCAGATCACGCGCAAGGGTACGGATCGGATCCTTATCCTCGCCGCCGACGCGCGCCAGCGCGTCGCCTGTCCGCGCACGCACGAGACGCCATGCGCGCTGCGACACGGCACGTGCCGCGCGCACGGGGTTCGCCTTGCCTCTCAGCGCTTCGAGCCATTTCTTCAGGCTGAAAGCGGAACGCCAGTAGAGACGGCTCTGCGCAAACACCGGCGTGCCGGGTGCGCGATCCTCGCCATCCCAGATGAACTTCTGCAGATTGACGCCGACGCAACCGACAATCGCTGGATGTCTGCGCGCGCCATGCAGTCCGTTGAACGCGCCGCCGCACACACCCACCACCACGACGCGTCGATAACCCTGCGAGGCGAGCCACTGCGCGCCCGCCGCGACATCGATGCCGGATTCATCGGCGTAGATCGTATCGAGCGTGACCGTCGGCGAAAGCGGCGAGCTGTCGCCAAGCCCCGCCAGATCCATGCGTAACGATGCGATGCCCTGCTCGGCCAGGCGTCGCGCGAACAGCACGAACAGGCGTCCGTCGCCAATATGATGGCTTGCACCGGTATTGCAGAAGAGTACTGCGGGCAATTCGGGATCGATGCGGTCCGGCACACAATGGATGCCGAAATATCGACCGCTCTGGTAAGGCACATCGAACGAAACCGGTGTCTCGCAGGCGCCCTGCGCGGGGAGCTTCAGCTCACCTTGTGCGCCCTGTTCGCCTTGTGCGCCTTGTGTCAGCTGTTCGACAGGCGTCTCAACATCGCGTAGAGGCATATCGCGCGCCAGCCATTCCGTCGCCGTGCTGAACACCTGCTCCGGCACTTCGCTGTACAGCGCCTCCAGCTGGAACCGGTCGCATTCGTCGAACGGACCCGTTTCCACTTCGCTGCCGAGTGCTTCGTATCGGCTCACCAGATTGCCGACCTGTTTGCCGCCGCGCGAATCGAGCAGCAGCACGCGCTTCGCAACCCTGGATTCCACCTTCGTCAGGTCGAGCGCCGAGAGTTGCGCGACGTCGTCGCCGTGCACGCCAAAGCCGAACGCTTCGACGTAAGTATTCGTTTCCGGCAGCGGATCGGCGCTGAATCCCGCGGGCGTCGTCATCCAGCTTTGACGGTGCGCGCGCAGTTCGCGCACGTACTGACGTCCGGAGATCACCGGCGCGAGCAGCGCCAGCACATCGACGCCGCCGCGCCGTTCGGCTGCCCGCGCGGCCAGCAGCGCCCCGAGTCGGAAGCCGCACAGCGCCACTTCGGTGACGCCCGTGCGGGCGCGCAATGTATCGATGGCGGCATCGATACTGTCGAGCCACGCGTCCACGCGGCCTGGATCTTCCTCGATTCCCGCCGAATCGCCCGAGCCGGGATAGTCGAAACGCAAGGTCGGCATGCCGCTCGCGGCAAGCCCCTCGGCCAGCTTGCGCCAGCCGCGATGCGTGCAGAGAATGTCGTAGCCGAACGGGCTGCACAGCACGACGCCGCGCCCTGCACGTGGATTTTCCGCGCCGTGTAGCCAGCCAGCACACTCGCCAAAAATGATCGGTTCCATCGCCCGTTCAATCCCCCGTCGCATCAGCGCACACGGCGCGTGAAGTCCTGTCTCGCGCATTAGAGCAGGCGGCCCGCCGCGCTTCCGTACGCATGCACACAATCGCGGAATCCGCGCTCTGCATCGCTTTACGTTTCCGCATCGACTGGCTCGGCGCGCCGCGCGATCCGCCGGCCGAGGCCCGCGCGTTCCGAGAGCTTGCGCACGAACTCGCGGAGTTCCGCCGAAAGCGCCAGCGACAACGCCAGATTCGCCACGGTCAGCACGATCGCCGCGCCCGCCAGCATCAGACGGCTGTCGACCAGGCTCGCTACCGCAATCGCAAGACACAGACAGAGCGCGTGCGGCACGAGCACGCCCAGCAACGCACGACCGCCGAGGCGCGACAGCACGATCAGCACCGCGCCGTCGATGAGCGTCTTCAGCAGCACGGCAAGCGCCGCGCCGACGAGACCGAACGTCGTGATCCCGAGCCACAGCAGGAGCGCGAGCACCGGCAACTGGACAAGGCTGATGCGCGCCGCGCGGCCCGGATCGGCACGCGCCTGCAGCAGCACGCGTACGACGCTCGCCGAACTGCCGACCCACACCGACAGCGCGATGATGTGACCCGCGGCCGTCCCCGCGCTGGCCATTTCGCTGCCGACCCACCACGTCAGGAACGGCTGCAACGCGCAGATCGCGACGATCGTGCACGGGGTCAGGATGCCGACGACGAGCGCGATGCCCTGGCGCGCCAGCTCATGCGCATCGACGTGCGACGAAGAAGAAAGACGGGGAAAAAGCGTGCGCATCACCGCGGTCGGCAGAACCGACAGGCGGCTCACCAGATTCTGCGGTGTCGAGTAATACGCAACGGCACGTGCGCCGAGCATCGTGCCGATGATCACGCGATCGATACTCGCCGCGAACATCTCCGCGCTGCCGCCGATCACAATCCAGCTACCGTACTGGAACAGTTCCTTGATGACCGGCCAGCGCGGCCGTCGCCAGCGCGTGAGGCCGAGCACACGCCACGTCGACACACCGAAGATGATCGCGCCAAAGAAGCGCGTGGCGACCGCGGTCGCGATCACGACGGGCAGCGTCGGGGAGATCCAGTGCGCGGCCGCCAGCGGCAGGCACTGAAACGTCGCCATGCCGAACACCTGGTTGAGGTTGAACACGGCGAAGCGCTCGGCGCCCGTCAGCGAACCGGCCATCACCCACGTGACGTTCGCGAGTGGAATCGCGACCGCGAGCCACGGCAGGCTCGTATAGACCTCATGGCTGAACGCGGGCGACAGGTGTCCGAACATCTTCAGCCACGTCAGCGAGATACCCCAGAGCAGCAGCGCGCCGGCCGTGCCGGTCATGAAGTTGACGAAGAGCGCGCTGAAGAACACCTGCTCGACGCGTTCGTGCGACTGGTCTCTTGCCGCGCGGGCGATCGATATGCGGTTCTCGGTGGCGAGGCTGATGCCCATGTCGAGCACGCCGAAATAGCCGATCAGCGTCCAGACAAGATTCATCACGCCATAGCGTTCTGCGCCAAGCGTGATCAGGTAACCCGGCACCGTCACGAGCGAAATCGCGATCGGGACCGCGGTTCCGAGCAGATTCAAGCCGACGTTGCGCAGGATCCGACTGTCCATCTTGCCCCCAGGTTGGCGACATCACCGTTCATGCGGCGATCGTCAGTTCGCTGCGTGTCGCCATGCGGACCGGGCCCGCGCAAGCCGGAATGCCTCGTTTGACGTATTGGACCAGCGTTCCTCTGCGATCTCGGTGCGCGCACACACAAATCCCGCCACGTCGTGCGGCTTACCGCTCGCCGACGGCCTCGCGGTAGACCTGGGCGACCTGGGCAGCCACCACGGCATTGTCGAACCTTGCACGGGCGTAAGCGCGGCAGGCCGCCTCGTCCGGCAGCACGCGTTTGCCGCGCAGCGCGTCGGCGATACCGGCAGCGATCGCCCGATAGCCGACGGACGGCAGCACCAGTTCCTGCGACAGCGGCGCCACCGCTTCCGGCAGGCCGCCCACAGGCGTCACCAGCACGGGCGTGCCGGCCGCGAGCGACTCGATTGTCGTCAGACCAAAGCCTTCGAGCGAGAGCGTCGGCACCACGGTCACGTCGGCGCTGCGATACCAGAACGGCAGCGTTTCGTCGGCGACGAAACCGACGAGACGCACGTGGTTCTCCAGCCTGCGCGCCGCGATCGTCGCGCGCAGCGCGGGTTCGAGCGGGCCGGTGCCCGCGATGACCAGGAGCGCATCGGGCACCGTCTGACGCACGACGAACATTGCATCGACGAGTTCTTCCAGCCCCATGCGCGACACGAGCCGCCGGATGCAGAAAATCAGCGGACGGTCGGCGGGCAGACCGAGCGCCTCCCGTACCTCGGCTTTTGTCTGCGTCACGTTGAAACGCTCGACGTCGACACAGCCCGGCACGATACGGATCGTGTCTTCGCGGACGCCATAGCGGGTGCGCAGGAGGTCGCCGAACGCACGCGAGAGCACGATATGCCGGCTTGCATTGCGGTAGACCGATTTTTCGATTGCATGTCTGACGATGCGCGAGACGCTGCTGTGCCCTTCCACGGCGGATTCGTCTGCCCACGGCCCATGAAAATGCACGACGCGCGGAATCCGGGCGAACACGCCCGCTGTCGGCGCCGTATAGAGCGCGAAATGCGACGCCACCACATCGGGCGGCAGCGCGCGTTTCATCTTCTGCGAATGGCGGCGCGCCTGCCACATGCGCGTCGGCAGGCGGTCTTCGGCGTCGGCGAACGCCTGCACCTGGCCGCCGGAATCGCCGAACACACGGGTGCTACCCGCGACGAGGCCACGCACATTGACGCCCTGGGCCGGCAGCGATTCGATCAGCGCCTTGAAGACGCGATCGAGCCCGCCTGGCCGCTCGCCGAACCAGTGCATGCCGATCTGCAGCGAATCGATCGGCGCGCTCATGACGCCGCCGACACGGTATCGTGCGCCGCTTCGCCCGCGCCCGCACGCTGCGCCTGCAGCAGGTCCTCATACAGCGACAGGTAGCGCATGGCCATCTGCTCCCAGCTCAACGAGCGCGCCAGTTCGCGGGCGGCCGCGCCCATCGCGCGCGCGCGTTGCGGATCGGTGGCGATCGTGCTGATCGCGGCGGCAAGACCTTCGATATCTTCGGGACTGTCGAGTACCACGCCGCACGCCGGGTCGATCACTTCGGCGCCGCCGGAAGTCGCGACCGTCACGACCGGCAGCGCGCTGGCGAGCGCTTCGAGCACGACGAGGCTCATCGCCTCATAGCGCGACGGAAACACGAACGCATCCACCGAGCGCATCAACGCAGGCATATCCCGCACGAAATCGACGAAATGAACGCGCCCGGTGACGCCAAGCGTGGCCGCGAGCACTGGATACGGACTGTTGCGCAAGCCGCCCGCCACCACCAGATGCACGTGAGACGGCGTCGAGACCAGCGCGTGCAGCACGGCGTCGAGATTCTTGCGCGACGTCCGCAGATCACCGGCGAACAGCAGCAGGAACGGCGCGGCCGGCAGATTGAAGCGCTCACGCTCCGACGTTCCCGGCGCGAATTCGTCGACGTCGACACCGTTATGGATCACGTGCAGACGCCCCGCGTCGATGCCGGTGGCCTGCACTTCAGCGGCGACTTTCTGCGAGACCGGCACCACCCTGCGTGCCGCGCGGAACGCCCGCTTCTCGCACCATGCGTTGACCCGCGTGAAGGCCACCTGATAGGCCGCGTACGCGCCGTGGCGAAGACTGAAGGGATAGAAGCCGCACCGATACCAGCCGTCGTGCACGAAATGCACACTGTTCACATCCGCGCGCGCCCACGTGATGAAACCGTTCACGTGGATGAGGTCGAATTCCCTGCGATGCGACGCGATCCATGCACCGCTCTTCAATGCGAAAACCTGATACTTCAGCAACCGCGTCGGAAGCCGGCTCTCACGGATCGATACGAAACGCAACAATGGATGCGCGCGCAACGTGTCGTCGATCTGCGAACCGAGCACCGTCACCGCATGGCCGGCCGCGAGCAACGCGCGCACGATCTCGTAGTTCACGCGCCCCTGGCCATCGTGATTGCCCACGACGTGCGTCACGATCAGTATTTTCATGACGTGACTCCGTCACGTGTTGAAACGGCCGGTACCGTGCGCGGTCCGTATTGAGGAACGACGACTGGGGGTGGCGCGGGCGCGTCGGCCCGACGTTTCGCGGCCGCGCGACGCGCGGCCGCTTCAGCCTCGCGTGCATAGCGTAGCCCGTTGACCGGCATCAGCACGCCGATAAAGAAGAACATGCCTGTCATCCCTGCCAGCGTGTTGGAGAAAATCATCATCGCGACGATCGCGACAGCGATACCGACCCCCGACACAGCGAAGCGGTCATGCGGCCGCGCACGGCTCGCCGCGAACGCGCGGGTGATCAGCGTGGCAATGCCGGCAACGTAGAGCAGCGTGCCCGGCCAGCCCATCGTGTAAGGCACTTCCATCAGACCGCTATCGAGCACGGCGATCACCTCCGAGCCATTGTCGGCGAGCTTGCTCGCGGTCCCCGTCGTACCAAAGCCCTGGCCCGAGATGTCGGTCAGTGCACGCGTCATGAAACTCGAATACATCGCGGCGCGCACCTGGTAGCTGTTGTCTTCGCCGAGGTTCTGGACCGTTCCAAGCCGCGAGCCGAAATTCTTCGATACCTCATCGATCATCGTGACCGGCAGGCAGATCACCACGCAGGCAACGATGCCGGCGATCAGACGCATCCGGCTGCGTCCATCGAGCATCATGACCGGATAGATCAGGCCAAGCAGAAGGCCGCCCCACGCGCTGCGCACCGAGGTAAACATCAGCGCCGGCAACGCAATCGAAGCGGCTACGCGCAGTTTGCCCTTACCCGCGAGCGCCATCAGGATGCACACCAGCGCGGTATTGGCGAACGGACCGGACGAATTCATCGTGCTCGATATCCGCAATCCAAATGGCACCGGTTCGCCTTCCGATGTCATCCCGGATGCGACGTGCCAGAACACGTCCCACGGCGGCGGCGAGATGAACTGGTAGATGCCATAAACACCCATCAGAATGGCGCCAAAGATGAATGTGTTCAGCAGCACACGCTGATAATCCGGATATTCACGCCACGTGGCGACCATGCGAAAGCCGACCAGCGCAGGAAATATCGCCGTGGCAAGCGCGAACGTCGCCGCGGAAAAGCCCGCACGCGTCACGCCGATGAGCCACGTATACAGCAGCGCCGACAGGACCAGCGCGAGCGGCATCGCGCGGCGCTGGCCGAGAATCTTCATGTCGGTGATGAGCGCGAGGCCGGATATCGCGGCGCAGGCAAGCGGCGCCACCATGATCGTACTGACTGGATTGAAGCCGCCCGCGAAAAAGTCGCCTATGCGCCGGAGTTCCGCCGACAGAAAAAATACCCAGCACGTAAACCCGAGATAGTGCGCCGGATGCACGCGATACAGCCACAGCGCGATCAGCACCGCGGCGGCCGGATAAAACAGTTCGACCATCCGTCCCATGTGCATGAAGCACATCACGAACATGACGAGGAACATGCCGGCGGGCACCGAAACCGGGCCGATATGGCGCTTCTTTTTCGCCCTCGCTACCGGCGCATGCCGCCTCCCCGCGTAGTGATGCAGATGCGGATGCGCCGGCTGCGCCCACGCCGCCGGGTCCCTTTCGGGCGGCTCCGCGGCGGGCGCGACAGCGCCCGCGCCGCCAGCAACCGGCAGGCCGGCGACGCGACCCGGAGGCAGACCGTCAGGAAAGCCCGCGTTCGAATTCACAGCAACTCGAAGGTACTGACGACCGACAGGCCACTGCGCTCCCGGCGAAGCGAGCTGAACATCGGCTGACCGCCGCCGCGCGGCTGGCGCCGCAGGCCGATGAAAGGTGTGCCGTGATCCAGAAACGGCCCATCTGTCTTACGAAAGCCAAACTGCTCATAGAAACCGCGCAGCCCGACAGGCGCGGTCAGACGCACGACCCGGCCAGGCCAGCGTTCAGAAATTGCGTTCAGGGCACGCTCGATCAATTCTTCTGCTGTGCCGTCGCCCCGTCGCGCGGGGCTCGTCAGCACCTTGTCGATTACGACTTCCGGATCCTCGGCATCGCCCGGCTGGATGCGCGCGTACGCCATGATCGGCATCGGGCGGGTCATGTCTTCGGCGGCGAAGAGGTGCAGTGCGCCGTCGTCGTGGCCGTCCGCATCGAGATGGACGTGCCACTGTTCGACCACGAACACCGCGCTACGTGCACGCAGGATCAGATACAGCTCGCGCGCGGTGAGATGCTCGAACTCCAGCGTCTTCCAGTTCATCACGGTCTCCCCCAGACAGTTCGCTCAATGGCAAACACCCGTTGCCATGGCGCTACCTTACGTCTGCAACCGGCATTTCTCCGTGCGGAATCGCACTGACGCTCAACCTTGGCAGTCCGTTTAATACGCCAACGATGCACAGTCGCGTTCGTCCAGGGCGCCGTGCAATGGGCCTGGATTCACCGGCGACGGGCTCCCTACAACCATGCTGGTGCGATGTCACAATTCCTGAAGGGGTTGAATTCCATGAAAACGGCACTGCGACGCATTCTTTCCGAGTCGGCACGTCTCGACGTGGCACCGGACACCCTGGCCGACGATGCCGATCTTTACGCGGCGGGACTTTCCTCGCTCGCGACTGTCCATTTGATGCTCGCAATCGAAGATGAATTCGGCATCGAAATTCCGGACCGGATGTTGACCCGGCGCCTCTTTTCGAGCATCGATTCGCTCGCGGCCGCCGTCAGTGAGCTTCAACAGGCGCAGGCGGCAGCATGAACGCCCCGCTCGCGCAGGATGCCGTCGCGCTCGGTCGCGCAGATCCGCCGGCGCCTGCGCCGGCCCCGCTTGCCACCGTCGAAACTGAATCCAGCTGGCGTCTCGCGGCCCGCCGCGCCGCTCAGGTGGCGGCACAGCACGCCGATTCGGTCGACCGTGAAGCACGCTTTCCCACCGAAGCTTTCGCCGCATTGCGCGCCGAACGCCTGCTCTCCGCGATGATTTCGACCGAATTCGGCGGAGCCGGCCTGCCGCTCGCCGATATTGCGACGATCTGCGAAATCCTCGGGCAGAGCTGCGCGTCGACCGCGATGGTCTACGCGATGCACCAGATCCAGGTGGCCTGCATCGAGGAACACGGCAGCGATTCGGCGTGGCAGCGCGGCGTGCTCGCGCAGATCGTCGAACAGCAATGGCTGCTGGCATCGGCGACGTCCGAAGAAACGATTGGCGGCAATATGCGCACAAGCGCATGCGCCGTCGAAGTGGACGGCGAGCGCTTTCGCATCGAAAAACTCGCGCCGACGATTTCATATGGCGCGCACGCAGACGGCATTCTCGTCACCGCGCGGCGCACCGCCGAAAGCCCTGCGAGCGACCAGGTGCTGATCGTCGCGCTGAACGACACCATCACGCTGGAAAAGCGCGGCAGCTGGGATTCGATGGGCATGCGCGGCACGTGCAGCGAAGGCTTTCGCCTCGTCGCCACGGGCCTCACCGCGCAGATCCTGCCGACGCCCTTCGCCGAAATCGCCGACCAGACCATGCTGCCGGTATCGCACACGCTGTGGGCCGCGGTCTGGACCGGCATCGCTGCCGATGCAGTAAACCGCGCGAAAGCTTTCTTTCGCGCGCAGGCGCGCGGCAAGCCTGGCTTTGTTCCGCCTTCGGGCCCGCGTCTCGCCGAAGCAGTTGGACTGCTGCAGATGATGCAGTCGCGCCTGTCGGTCGCGCTCGATGCCGCGCGCGTGGCGCGCCGTGCGTCGCAGGCCACGGAGCAGGCCGACGCACCGCTCGCCGCGATGCTCGGCTTCGCGTCCGACATGAATACGCTGAAAACCAGCATTTCGACCATGGCACTCAAGGTTGTTCACGAAGTGTTGATGATCTGCGGCATGGCGGGCTACAAGAACGGCACGGAATACAGCGTCGGGCGGCATCTGCGCGACCTTTACTCGGCGCCGCTGATGATCAATAACGACCGTATCGCACAGAACACGGCCAGCCTCCTGCTCGCGCAGCGGCCAGCCACTCCGGGGAGAGCATGACCATGAATACGATGACCGATGCAGCCGCGCTCGCCGCCGCTGCTACGCGGACGGATGCGCCGGCATTTCGGGAGGGACTCTTCGCTCACGGCATCCTCATCGATACCGGCGAAAACGGCCTGTACGGCCGCAGCCAGGTGTTCGAAAGCGTCGTGGACGGCCTGAACAACGCGATCACGCACCTGGGCGCCGACCAGCACCCGGAATTCCTGCGTTTTCCGCCGGCAATGCGCCGCACCGACTTCGAGGACAGCGAGTACCTGAAGAGCTTTCCGAATCTCGCGGGCACGATCCACTCGTTCTGCGGCAACGAGGGCGATCACGTTCGCCTCCTGCGCTGTCTCGACGACGCGATGAAAGAGAGCGACGACGACCGCAGCCAGGAATGGATGAAATACCAGAAGCCGACGCGGCTCACGCTGACGCCCGCGGCCTGCTATCCGATCTATCCGGTCATCGCGCGACGCGGCCCGGCGCCGGCCAGCGGCCACACGGTCGACGTGCTGTCGTACTGCTTCCGTCATGAGCCGTCGGTCGATCCGGGCCGCATGCAGATGTTCCGCCAGCGCGAATATGTGCGGATCGGTTCGCCGGAACAGGTAATGGCATTCCGCCAGATGTGGATCGAACGCGGCTCGCTTCTGATCGATCTGCTGCGTCTGCCGGTCGAAGTCGATCTCGCCAACGACCCGTTCTTCGGTCGCGGCGGCAAGATCGTCGCCGACAGCCAGCGCGCGCAGGCGCTCAAGTTCGAGCTGCTGATTCCGGTCGCGCTGGACGACAGCAAGACGGCGTGCCTCTCGTTCAACTACCACATGGACCACTTCGGTCTCATCTGGAAGCTGGCCTGCGAAGACGGCTCGGTCGCGCATACGGGTTGCGTCGGCTTCGGCATGGAACGCATCACGCTCGCCCTCTTCCGCCATCACGGCTTCGACGTTCACGCATGGCCCGACGATGTGCGCGGACTGCTGTGGGGCGATACGAAAGCTCGCATCGAACATGGCCTCGCCGGAGCCGCCACATGAATCCACCGCTCATGACCGCCTGGACGAATCCCAACGTGATGCCGCGACGCGACCACGAACCCCACGTGCTGCATCAGGGTGACCGCGTCTGGCAGGAAACGAACTGCTACGTCGATCTGTGGATCGAACTGTTGCACGGCCTCGGCCTCGATCCGCGGCCTGCGTTCGCATTCACGGTGACGCAGGACTTCGAAGGCGACCAGTTCACGTTCTTCAAGTTTCCGCTCGAAGATATCGAGCGGCTGTACGGCGTGCAGGTGCAGGAACTCGCCATCTACGACTCGCTCGAAGACCGCGTGGTCGCGCAGACGCAGCGCGGCCATACGGTGCTCGTCGAGGTCGATGGCCACTACCTGCCGAATACGCGCGCGACGTCGTACAGGCGCGACCATCCGAAGACCACGATCGGCATCGACTTTATCGATCCGGTCCGGCACAGGCTGGGCTATTTCCATAACACCGGCTATCACCATCTCGAAGGCGAAGACTACGACGGCGTGTTCCGCAAGCTGCCGCAGTTTTGCGGCCGGCCCGACCTGCTGTTTCCGTATGTCGAGTTCGCGAAGAATGCGCGGCCGGCACTAGAAGGGGCGGCGCTCGCCGAAGCGTCGGCGGAACTGCTGTGCGCGCATCTCGCGCGCCGGCCGATGCGCAATCCGGTCTCGATGTGGCGCGAAGTATTCCCGGAACATCTCGAGCGCCTGCTCACGCGTGGCGAGTCGTACTTTCACCTGTATTCGTTCAACCTGATGCGGCAGCTCGGCGCGAACTTCGAGTTTCTGTCGAAGTATCTGCTATGGCTGGCGGCGCAGGGTTACGACGTGCCCGCGTCGATTCCGGCGGCCGCGCAGCAGATCGCCTCGGAAGCGATGGTGATGCAGTTCCGGCTCGTGCGCGCGGTCACACGCAAACGCCACGACCTGTGCCAGGACTGCTTCGACGTGCTCGAGGCTGCGTACGAGCGTACGATGTCGCCGCTCGCCGCGCTGGCGCCTTGACACGCGCTTCCAGACGCGCGTGCATCACGCGAGCCAGCCATGCGGGCGCCGCCTGATCTGCGGGACCTGATGACGCGTCCCGACGACAATGTCGCGCAGGTCTGGCCGCTCGCGCTTTCGTCGGGCTGGCATTGCGTGACCACACCCTCAGGCGCGTGCGCGACGCCCGCCGACTGCCCGAACGAAGGCTGGCTGGCCGCTGACGTGCCCGGCACTGTAGCGTCCGCGTGGCGCGCGGCGGGCCGTCTGAACGCCGGCCATCCGCCGCGCTTCGCGTACGACGATCACTGGTACCGTGTCGCGCTGTCCGGCCATGGCCACCGGCGTCTGCGCCTGCACGGCCTCGCCTCGATCACCGAAGTGTGGCTCGATGGCACGCTGATCCTGCGCTCGGACTCGATGTTCGAAGCGCACGATATCGATATCGAACTCAACGGCACGGCCGCGCTCGCGCTGTGCTTCCGCTCGATCACGCCCGCGCTCGAGGCGCGCCGTTCGCGCGCCCGCTGGCGACCGCGGCTCGTCAGTCCGCCGACGCTGCGCAACGTCCGCACGACGCTCCTCGGACATATGCCGGGCTGGTGTCCGCCGCTGCAGGCGGCCGGCCCGTGGCGGCCCGTCGAGCTGCTCGGCGGCTCGCCTCACGCGTTCGATACCGTCGACCTGTCGAGCCGGGTGGAGGGCAACAATGGCGTCGTTTCGCTCACGCTGACCTTCATCGATGAGCAGATTTCGATGCCTGCCGCGCAACTCACGTGCGGTGGCGTCGATGCGACGCTCGCCTGGCGCGATAAACGCACGCTGACGGGCTCGCTGCGCGTTCCCAATGCCAACCGATGGTGGCCGCATACGCACGGCGTGGCGAGCCTCTACGACGTCGCCCTGAAGCTCGGCGACGTTCCTGCGTCGATCGGGCTCGGGCGCGTCGGCTTCCGCACGATCGAAGTCGATCGTGGCGCCGACGGCGAAGGGTTCGGGCTGATCGTGAACGGCGTTCCCGTGTTTTGCCGGGGCGCGTGCTGGACGACAGCGGATCTCGTCACGCTTGCCGGCACACCGGCGCAACTCGAACACGCGTTTGCGCTTGCCCGTGACGCAGGCATGAACATGCTGCGCGTCGGCGGCACGATGGTGTATGAGTCGGATGCGTTCTACGCACTCGCTGACCGGTTCGGCATCCTGATCTGGCAGGACTTTGCGTTCGCGAATTTCGATTATCCGACCGATGAATCGTTTACCAGTCAGACGACGCGTGAAGCGAGCCAGTTCCTTGCCCGCACGCGCCGCTTTGCTTCGCTTGCCGTGCTGTGCGGCGGCAGCGAAGTCGACCAGCAGGCCGCGATGTTCGGTCTGCCGCCGGCCTTGCGCGCGCAACCGCTCTTCACGGAGCGCCTGCCCGCCATCGTCGCGGCCGAAAGGCCCGACGTGCCTTATGTCGTCAACTCGCCGTCGGGCGGCACGTGGCCGTTTTCGACGCGTCGCGGCGTGACGCACTACTACGGCGTCGGCGCCTACATGCGCCCGCTCGACGACGCGCGGCGCGCTCAGGTGCGCTTCGCCGCCGAGTGCCTCGCGTTGGCCAACGTCCCCGACGATGCCACGCTGCACAATGCACTCGGCACGATCCAGCAGCACGATCCGCGCTGGAAGGCCGCGGTGCCGCGCGATCCTGGCTCCGGCTGGGACTTCGACGACGTGCGCGACCATTACCTGCACACGCTCTATGGCGTCGAGCCCGCGCGGCTGCGCTATGAAGACCCGCAACGCTATCTGGACCTGTCGCGCGCAGTCGTCGCGGAGGTCATGACCGACGTGTTCGCGGAGTGGCGCCGGCATGGCGCGTCGTGCCGTGGCGCGCTGGTGTGGCAGTTCCAGGATCTGCGCGCAGGCGCGGGCTGGGGCATCGTCGATGCCACCGGCCGCCCGAAAAGCGTATGGCACGCTCTCGCCCGCACGTTGCAACCGGTGCAACTGCTGATCACCGACGAAGGCCTCGACGGCCTCGACCTTCATCTCATCAATGAGACGGACACTGCGCTCAAGGCGCAACTGGAAATCGTGAGTCTGCGCGCCGGCGTGCAGAAGGTTGCATCGGCAACCGTAGCGGTTGAACTGTCGGCGCGAAGCACACAGTGTCTGCGTGCTTCCGACTGTCTCGGCCAGTTTTTCGACTTGACGCACGCGTATCGCTTCGGTCCACGTTCGCACGACGTAACAATTGCTACGTTGTTCGACGCATCGGGCGGACAGGTCCTGTCGGAGGCGTTTCATCTGCCTGACCGACGTGTCGAAAGCCGTCATGACATCCCGATGGAAGTCGCGCTCGAGCCCACGGAGCAAGGCTGGCAGCTGGTTATCGAGGCACACCGCTTCGCGCGCGCGGTGCATGTCGTCGACCCGCGCTTTCGTGCCGCGCGCGATGTGTTTCACCTCGCGCCGAACCGGCCGCAAACGATTCAACTGATCAGACTCAACCCAGACGATACAGACGCCAGGCCGCAGGGCGAACTACGCGCGATCAACGCGCTCGCGCCCGTCTTCTATGGCTAGAGAGGTTTGCGCACACGCGCGAAAGCCCTCGGCCCTCACGCGCAGCTAACCAGTTTTGAATCACTTCTGTCACGCCGCGAGGCGGCTCGGGCGATCCCCGTGTAGTGGGTGTTACAGCGCCGCACGCATTTTCAGAAAGGTCGCGAACCCAATCCGATCAACGACTTGGCGCGTACAAAAACATCCCGGAGCCGGTGCGCGCGTCGAAACGTGTTTGCAGATGTGAAACAAAAACCGTCATTTTTCGAAGCGTTTGACGATGACGTGGTTCGCTGCACCGCATCAGCACTCGCTTTCGATCTGACTGGCACACAACTCGCTTAGAGATGAGCGCAACACAACAAGCGCCACCGTACAAGAGGTCAACTACATCGGTCGCGCAACGGGCCATACGGGGCCGGCACTGCAGATCTACCACCGCTCGCCAGGCGGAAGCCATAACGGAATGCAGAAGCCGGATCAAAAAACAGAAGACGCGCACTACGCGGCTTCGTGCGAGGACCAAATCATGTTGACGCTCCAATCCGACCTGCACGGCAATCATCTGCTGGGTGCGCTGCCGTCCCACGAATGGCAGGCCATTGCGCCTCACCTCGAGCTCGTTCATCTGCGTGCTGAACAGTTGCTCTGCGATTCAGGACAGCGCATTCATCACGTGTATTTCCCGACGAGCTCGATCATCTCGCTGCTCTCCACGATGGAAGACGGCGGCTCCGTCGAAATCGCCGCAGTCGGTCGCGAAGGCATGACGGGTGTGCCGATCCTCACCGGCGGCGAAACGATGCCGAACCGCGTACAGGTTCAATGTGCAGGCTTCGCATATCGCATGACCTCGCAATGTCTGCGTCAACAGTTTGCGCGCTCGGACCTGATCCGCCGCCTCATGCTGCTCTACATGCACGCCCTCCTCACGCAGGTCGCGCAAACGGCAGCGTGCAACCGCCATCACTCGCTCAGCAAGCAGCTGTGCCGGTGGCTCCTGATCGAAGTGGATCGCGTCGCATCAAACGATCTCACCGTCACGCAGCAGCTGATTGCCGACATGCTCGGCGTGCGTCGCGAAGGCATTACGGAAGCAGCGGGACGTCTGCATGCCGAAGGCCTGATTCACCACAGCCGTGGCCACATCCGCATCCTTGACCGTCACGCGCTCGAATCGCGTGCATGCGAATGCTATGGGCTCGTCAAGCGTGAATTCGACCGGCTGCTGCCGCGTCTGCATCAGGCCGAGGCGGTGACCTGAACGGGGACGCGGCGGGAGCCCTATCATGCTCTTCAAGCACATCGCGCGCGCCCTCGACGCGCTCTTCATCATCACGGGCGCGCTGATCGCCCACTGGATGCGCTTTTCGACGCCGATCGAGCTGTCCGATACCGAACGGCTCCTGATCGCGTTTCATTGCGCGCTCGTGCTGCTGCTGTTCCCGAGCTTCGGCGTGTACGAAACGTGGCGCGGCAAATCGCTGCCGGGGATGCTCGCACGCGTGCTGACCGCGCTCATCGCGGCGTCGGCGCTGGGTCTCGTGCTGGTCTTCACGCTCCACCGGATGGATGCGGTGTCGCGGCTCTGGTACGGCTCGTCGACGCTGATTTCCGGCGGCCTCATCATTGCGACAAAACTGTTCGCTCACCTGGCGCTGCGTCACGTACGCCGTCGCGGACTGAATTACCGCACGGTGGCGATCGTGGGCACACCGGGCTTCGTGCGCATGCTGCTCGCGCATCTCGAACATGCGCCCGAAGCCGGCTTCAAACCGGTGTTCGTGCTCGACACGAGCGCCGACCCCGAATACACCGAAGCGGCCAGCACGCGCATGCATCACGTGCCGGTGCTGACCGATGTCGACGCGTTCGTGAAGAAAACGCGCACCGATGAAGTCAACGAAGTGTGGCTCGCGCTGCCGCTCTCGGAAGAACGCACGATCTATCGCTTCACCAAGCTCTTTCGCGACGACTTCATCAACCTGCGTTTCATTCCTGACGTACGCAGTCTTTCGCTGTTCGACCGCGCGATCGTCGAGATTCTCGGCCTGCCGACAATCAATCTGAGCGCCTCGCCGATTTCGCCACCGCAGTTGTGGCCAAAACTCATTTTTGACCGTCTGTTTGCGCTCGCGGTGCTGACCGTGCTGTCGCCGCTGTTCGCGCTGATCGCCGCGGCGATCAAGCTGACAACGCCTGGGCCGGTGTTCTTCACGCAGATGCGCAAGGGTGCGGATGGCCGGCCGTTCAAGATCTACAAGTTCCGTTCGATGACCGTGCATGACGAGGTGGCAGGCCAGCTCACTCAGGCCTGCCGCAACGATGCACGGGTGACAAGGCTCGGTGCGCTGCTGCGCAAGACGAGTCTCGACGAGCTGCCGCAGTTCATCAATGTGTTGCGAGGCCAGATGTCGGTGGTTGGACCACGGCCGCATGCGCTGGAACACGACAATCTCTATAAGGATCTCGTGTACGGCTACATGCACCGCTACCGCATCAAGCCGGGCATCACCGGCTGGGCCCAGGTGAATGGGTATCGCGGCGCGACGACGAAAGTCGAAAAGATGGAATCGCGCGTGAAGTTCGACCTCTTCTACATACATAACTGGTCGTTCTGGTTCGACATCCGGATCGTGTTCATCACGATCTTTAAAGGTTTTGTCGGCCACAACGTCTATTGATTCTGTTTTACCGGGGATTCATCGTGAAGGTTTCCGTGATCGTGCCGACGTGGCGGCGTACCGCTGATCTCGCTCGTTGCGTTGCCGCGCTGTGCGCGCAGACGCGGCGTGTCGATCAGCTGGTTGTCGTTGCACGCACGGAAGATCACGACGCACTTCGATGGCTCGAAGCGCTCCAGAAGATGCCGGACGGAACACCGCTGCGCGTCGCGCTCGTGCGCGAGCCTGGTGTGGTCGCCGCGTACAACCGCGGCATCGAGACATCGACCGGCGACCTCGTCTGCTTCACCGATGACGACGCCGCGCCGCACGCCGACTGGGTCGAACGTATCGTCGCAGCGTTTGCGAAAGATCCGCTGCTCGGCGGCCTGGGCGGCCGCGACATCGTTCACGAACGCAACGGTATTCTCACCGGCGAGAAGCAGACGGTTGGCCTTGTCAGCTGGTATGGACGCGCGGTCGGCAATCATCACATCGGTGCCGGCGCGCCGCGCAACGTGCAGGTGCTGAAAGCGGTCAACATGGCGTTCCGTCGGGAAGCCATCGGGCCCGTGCGGTTCGACCCGCGTCTGCGCGGCAGCGGCGCCCAGGTGCATTGCGAAATGGCGTTCTGCCTCGACGTGATGCGCCGCGGCTGGAAGCTCGTCTACGATCCGACGCTGCTCGTCGAACATTATCCGGCGCAGCGCAGCGACGAAGACCAGCGCTACACGTTCAACGACACGGCGTTTTACAACGCTTCATTCAATCTCCGTCTCATCATGTGTGAACACCTGCCGCCGTTTGGCAGAGGGATGTTCGTCGTCTATGCATCGCTGATCGGCAATCGCGCGGACCCGGGGCTTGCGCGCGCGTTGTCGCTGGTGCTGGCCGGCGAAAGTCTCAGGATCGCGCTGCGTAAATGGTGGGTCGGATTACGCGCGATGCGCGGAGCCTGGCGCGAAGCCATTCGCCAGGCGCAATAGCAGTACCCGCTAACGCGAGGGACCACTATGACTATCAGAAAATTATCCGCCGGCCTGCTCCTGATAAGCCTCTCAGCGTGTTCGCTGGCACCGGGGCCGTATCTGGACCGTAACCGTCTTGACCAGACCGTCGAGCCGACGTATGCCGCCGACACCTATCCGGTCAAGCCGATCGATATCGCCTACTTCGCCGAAAAGCGCGCCGCCGCGCAACCGTCGACGTGTCCGCTGACATGCCTGACGAAGGCGGAACGCAACAATTACGCATACCACGTCGGCATCAACGACCAGATCACCGTCATCGTCTGGGATCATCCGGAACTGACGGGCGGCGGCGGAGGGGGCGGCACCACGCCACCGCCGTTGCCGCAGGGTAATGCCGGCGGTTCAGCTGCACTCTCGCCCGGATCCGGATCCGGGGGCATCACCAGCACCGGTGGTGTCGAGGGTGGACTCGTCGTGCGCGTCGCGAACGACGGCACGATATTTTTCCCGCGCGCGGGCCGCATCAAGGTTCTGGGCATGACAGCGCAGCAGATCCAGCAATTGCTGACGCAACGCCTCTCGAAGACGATCCGCGATCCGCAACTCGATGTGCGCGTCTCGGGCTTCAACAGCCAGGTCATTCAGATGACGGGCAATGTACGAAGCCCCGCCGCCGAATCGATCACGGACCTGCCGCTTTCCGTGGTCGACGCGATCAACCGTGCCGGTGGCGCGCAACCTGATGCGGATCTGCAGAACGTCGGCATCACGCGCGATGGCAAACGCTACCTGGTCGACGTCGCGGCGCTGCTCGAAACCGGCGACCCGCAGCAGAACGTCATCCTGAAAGACGGCGACATCGTCGACGTGCCCGACCGCTCGAACAGCCGCGTATTCGTGCTCGGCGAAGTCGTGCACCCGACGTCGCTGCCGATGAACCGCGGCAAGCTGACGCTCGCCGACGCGTTGACGGGCGCAAACGGGCTCGACGTGAAGACCGGCGATCCGCGCTTCATCTACGTGGTGCGCGGCGCGATCAATCCAGCGCTTGCACCCGTCACCGAGCCGACGGCCGCAGCACCGGTACCCGTAGTGGCAAAGGCCAACGTCAAGGACAGCGCGCTGATACCCCTCGTGTACCGGCTCGACATGACACAGGTCGACGCCATCATGCTGATGACCCGGTTCGACCTTCAGCCGCGCGACGTGGTCTACGTGCAGGTTGCAAGTTCGGCACGCTTTAACCGCTTCCTCGAACAGTTGACGCCGACGATCCAGACCATCTTCTTCACCAAAGAACTGGTCCACCCCTAATCCACGGCACGCGAGATTCATATGAGTACCTTCGACATGCTTGACCCCTCGCCCGCGCCTGGAAGCGATGAGGAAGAGGTAGTACGGGATCTGATACGTATCATTTTCGAACAGATCTGGTGGGTGATCGGCATCGCTGGCGCCGTGATCATGATGTCCGTCTTCTACGCGAAGACGGCCACCCACATTTATTCCGCGGATGCATTGATCCAGGTTGAAACGCCGAATGCCAGCACGTCGAGCGCCGCGGCTATTTCGGCACTCTCGGCAGCAGGCGGCGCGCCGCACACGGACGCGGAGATCGAAATTATCCGCAGCCGGACGGTCGTTGAGCCGGTTGTCGAACAGTTCAAGCTCAACTTCTGGACCTCGGACAAGCGGATGCCGTATCTCGGCGCGATATCGCACGTCTTCGCGCATCCGGGCAAACCGCTTCCTGCATGGTTCGGCATGCAGAAATACGCGTGGGGCGGCGAGATTTTTTCGGTCGATTCGATCACGGTGCCGAAAGCGCTGGAAGGCGTCCCGCTCACCCTGATCGCGCAGGGCAATGGCCGCTACACACTGCTCGATGCGGACCAGCGGGTTCTGCTGACGGGTGCCGCGGGTGAAACGGCTTCGGCCGGCGGCGTCACGCTTTTCGTGAAGCAGCTCGTCGCGCGCCCCGGCACCGAATTTTCCGTGACGCGCTCCAACCAGCTCGATGCCGTGCTCGGTCTCGCCGGCGGCCTGCAGGTCAGCGAAAAAGGCCACGATACAGGTATCGTGCAGCTGTCCTACTCCGGCGTCGATCCGAAAGCGATCACGGCGATCACGAATGCGGTTGCGCTCTCGTATCTGCATCACCGGACAGAGCGCGCGCAGGAAGAAGCGAGCAAGATGCTGTCGTTCCTGAACAGCGAGCTGCCGCATCTGCGCGACGAACTGAAACGTTCGGAGACAGCGCTCTCCGAGTATCAGGCACGTGTCGGCACGTTCCAGCCTACCCAGGAAGCACAGGTGTATCTGTCAGGCGGTCTCCAATACGAAAAGGAAATTGCTTCGCTGAGAATCCAGCGCGCGCAGCTTCTGCAGCGTTTCACCGCTGACAGTCTCGAAGTGCAGACGGTCGACGCGCAGATCGCCGCAATGGGGCGCGAAAAATCGCGCTTCGAAGACCGCTTCAAGACATTGCCGGGCACCGAGCGTGAAGCGCTGTCGCTGCAACGCGATGCGAAGGTTGCCGAGGAAGTCTACGTCGCGCTGCTCAACCGCATTCAGGAACTGTCGATCACGCGCGCAGGCACGGTCGGTAACGTGCACATCGTCGATGAAGCACTGGTGCCGTCGGCGCCGGTCAAACCGAAAGCCTCGCTGATCATCTCGGGCGGCACGATGCTTGGGATCATCGCGGGCATCGGCTTTGCGATCGTGCGGCGCAAATTCCTGACCGGCGTCGCCGATCCGGATCTGGTCGAGCGTCGCTTCCGTGTGCCTGTGCTCGGGTCGATTTCGTATAGCGTGGATCAGGCGCGTGCCGACCGCCTCGCCTATGACAGAAAGCAGGCCGCACTGCCGCGTGCGCAGGGATGGAGCCGGCTGGCGGGCCCCGCGATGTCGAACGCTAACAGTCTGTCCGTGCTGATGCGTCGCGTGATGCCGCGCCTGCCGGGCGCGACTGCGGCATCGACGGCGGCACGGGAGTCAACCGTGGTGCTGCCCGGCGAACATCCGCCTTCCCGCCCTCTTCTCGTGAAGATGAATCCGTTCGACGTCTCCGTCGAAGGATTGCGCGGGCTGCGGTCGGCGCTGCAATTCGGTCTCGTCGATGCGCCGAACCGGATCGTCTGCCTGACGAGTCCCGCGCCGTCGGATGGCAAGAGTTTTCTGTGTGCGAATCTCGCGACGCTGCTTTCGGAATCGGGACGCCGCGTCCTGTTGATCGACGCGGACCTCCGGCGCGGCCGGCTCGCGCAATATTTCGGCAGTTCCCCTGAAGGCGGGCTGACCGAGCTGCTGACCGGACAGATCGATGTCGAGACCGCGGCACGCGCGACCGGCGTCGACGGACTGCACTTCATCGGCGCGGGCGCGTATCCGCCGAACCCGTCGGAGATTCTCGCGTCGTCGCGGTTCGCGCATGTGATTCATCGGCTCGAACGTGAGTTCGATATTGTGCTGGTCGATACGCCGCCTTTGCTGGCTGTCGCTGACGCGGCTGTCGTCGCTAACGTGGCCGGCTCGACGATTCTTGTGATGCGCGCGGGTGTGCATACGGAACGCGACATCAACGAATCGCTGAAGAAACTGCGACGCGCGCGCGCACGGATCATTGGCAGCGTGATGAACGCAATGCAGGTGAAGCGTGGCGGACGGTACGGCGCGTATGACTATGCGTATGTGCATACTTATACGGTGACGCCGCCTGATGCGGAAACGAAGGACGTTTGAGGATTTTGCTGCCTGCGTGCTTTGGCGCTTTGGCGCTGTTGCGTATCGCTTCGATGACGGAATCGCCGTGCCTTTCAGTGTGAACAGGCGCGGCGTTTTTTTCGCGTTTTTTTCGCGTTTTTTTGTTGTGTCAGCGACGCATCAAAAGCAGAACGCCGGCTTGCGCCGGCGTTCTGCTTCATCACATCACAGGAAGGTCTTTCAGCGTTCAGCTGTCAGGACAGGCACACGTACTGACGATAGCTGTATTTACGCAGCGCGGGAAAGTGAGACAGCATCTTGTCGATCGCCAGCGCAGGACCGTGCAGCTTGCCGCGTAGCAGATAGGTCGAGGCCATCTGGATGAAGATCATTTCCGGGAATTCGGTGGTCACGCGAAAATGCTTGCGCAGTTCATCCACTTCGCGCGGCGCGAGCGGCGATTCATCGGAGTCGCCGTACTTCGGCACCCAGAATTTGCCGATGACGTTATCGCGGAACCACATCATCATGTCGCTCGCGCCGTTGTTTTCCCAGAAGAACGCCCGGCCGCCTGGCTTGATCGCTTCGCGCAACGTGGCGCCGAACTGGTCGAACGGCTCGATGTGATGCAGGATCATCGAGCCGAACACGCAATCGGCGGGCGGCAGCGTCGCAAGGTTCTGCGCCGCGAGCACGACCGGACGGATATTTTCGATGTTCTGCTGGGCACAGTAGCGCTTCAGGTTTTCGATCGCGAGGGGGCTCAGATCGACGCTGATCACGTTCGCGCCCAGCGACGCGAAAAACAGCGACGACGCGCCCGCGCCGCAGCCGAGATCGATCAGCGTCTTGCCGCGCAACGGACCAAAGTGTTCGACCGCGCGGCGAAACACCGGACAGTCGAGATCCGGCATTTCAACGAGACGGCTGCTGTCTTCGCTGCGTGTGCGAAACAAGCCGTCCCAAAACTCAGTAGCCTGTTGCATCGACTGCTCCTTGCACCGGTTGCCGACATTCGCGGCGGGTTCGATCGACAGTAAAAACACGGCGTCGCAGGCGAGTGATGGCGAGCGACACCGTGTCGACATTATTGGCGGATGGCCGCGTGCGCACTGTTCGCGGACGCACGCTCAATCTCGCGTCCTGCGTGCGCCTGTCGCAGCAGCGTTCCGCCGGTTTAGCGGCCCCACGTGCCGCGACGCGCGGCGTCGCCCGGCCATGCATCGACAGGCGCTGCCTCGATGCGCGCGCGCGCGCCGCCTGCGGCGATCGTGCGCGTCACCTCCAGCATGAACTCGTGCCGGAAGATCGCCGCCGAAAACCGCTCGGCATTCATGCGGCACGCGGATGGCGTGATGAGCGCACGCTGACGGTCGAACCGATCGAGTGCGTCGAGCAGCGACGGTACCGTCTGCTGGTCGAAATACACGCCCGTCGGATTGTCCTCGCCTACCGGGATCACGGTTTCGAGCGTGCCGCCCTTACCGAACGCGATAACCGGCGTTCCGCACGCCTGCGCTTCCACCGATACGAGGCCGAAGTCTTCCTCCGCGGCGAACACGAAGGCCTTCGCACGCTGCATGTAATCCTTCAATACTTCGAACGGCTGATAGCCGAGAATCTGCACGTTCGGTCCGGCCTTCGAGCGGATCGACGCCATCTCCGGCCCGTCGCCGAGCACCACCAGACGGCGATCCGGCGTGGCGCTGAACGCCTCGACAATCATCGCCATCCGCTTGTACTGCACCATGCGCGACGCGGTCAGATAGAAATCGTCCTTCTGCGCGCACACATCGAATTTGTTCACATCGACGGGCGGTGCGATCACGGCCGCGTCGCGGCGATAGGTCTTCTGGATACGGCGTGCGACGAACTGCGATCCCGCGATCAGCCGGTCGACGCCGTTCGTCGAATGGGTATCCCAGCCGCGCAGATAGTGCAGCAGCGCGCGCGTCACCCAGGATCGCGGCCCGCGTGTGAGCTTTGCTTCGCGCAGGTACTGATGCTGCAGGTCCCACGCGTAACGCATCGGCGAATGCACGTAGCTCACGTGGGTCTGGTCCGGACCGACAAGCACGCCCTTCGCGACCGCGTACGAACTCGAAATGACGAGATCGAAGTTCGACAGATCGAGTTGTTCGATAGCGAGCGGCATGAACGGCAGATACGCACGATAGTGACGACGTGCGAACGGCAGATGCTGGATGAAACTGGTCGTCACCTTCTTGCCGTGAACCGGCGCACGGTCCTCCAGAAAATCGACGAGACTGAACAGCTCCGCATCCGGAAAGCAGTGGATGATGTGCTCGAGCACCTTCTCCGCACCGCCGGGCTTCACCAGCCAGTCGTGCACGATCGCGACTTTCATGATTTCCGTACCAGGATAGAAACAGACGGAGCCAGTGTAAGCGTCCGTTCTGCGCCCGTGCGTGCGCGCGGCCACACAGCAGGCACGCCGCTTTGCGAATAATGATGACTCGTCGGGCGGCCGGCTTTCGCGCCGCGCACTGCCCGCCCGATCCCGCATTTTCCCGTGGCGCACGACGATGAATGCTCCTGACCTGATCCGACGTTTTCCGCCTGCCGACGCCGGCGCATCGCTGCCCGCCGATGCCGGTGTGTACGACAGCGCGCACGCGCCGACGGTGCTCTTCCTCGATCAGACCGGCCAGCTGGGCGGCGCCGAATTCGCGCTGCTGCCGCTGGCCGAAGCGTGCACCTCGCGCAGCGAAGTCGTGCTGCTTGCCGATGGCCCGTTTCGTACACGGCTCGAAGAGACCGGCGTTCGGGTAAAGGTGCTGAGCGATGCGCGCGTCTCGAACCTCGACCGCGAAGCCGTGCGCCTCAACCTGCTCTCCGCCGTGCCGGGCATCGTGCGGCAGATACGCGCGATCGCACGCGAGGCACGGCGCTTCGACGTGCTCTTCGTCAACACACAGAAAGCGATGGTGCTGGGCGCGCTCGGCAAACCGCTGCATCGACGCCCCGTGATCTGGTTCCTGCACGACATCATGTCGCGCGCGCATTTCGGGCGCGTGCAGCTGATGGTTGTCAAATGGCTCTCGCGTTACGTAGTCGATCAGGTCGTGGCCAACTCCCACGCGTCGGCCGAGACCCTGAGCGCGCTGGCCGGTATTCCGCTCGAACGTATTCCCGTGATTCCTAACGGTATCGACGCGGCCGCGTTCCACAAGGTCGATGCCGACGCCCCCGACGATCGCGCTGCACTGCGCCGCCGCCTTGGTCTGCCGGAAAACGCGTATCTTGCCGGCCTGTTCGGTCGACTCGCGCCGTGGAAAGGTCAGCACATTGCGCTTCAGGCACTTGCACGGCTGCCCGATATGCATCTCGTGCTGGTCGGTGCGCCGCTTTTCGGCGAACGCGCATACGCCGATGGTCTGCGACTGCAGGCGGAGGAACTTGGCGTGACTGACCGTGTGCATTTCGCCGGCTTTCGTGACGACATGCCCGCCTGGATGAAAGCGATGGACGTGATCCTGCATACGTCGATCGATCCTGAACCGCTCGGGCGTGTGGTGATCGAAGGCATGGTCGCGGGACGCCCGGTAGTCGCTGCGGCGGCCGGCGGCGTTCTGGAGATCGTGCGTGATGGCCACAACGGTCTGCTCGTGAAGCCTGGCGACGTGGACGGTATCGTCAGCGCCATCGACACATTGCGGCTTCAGCCCGATGTCGCGCAGCGCCTTGCCAGCCAGGGCACGATCGACGCACAACGCGATTTTTCGCTCGAAGCCTACGTAACACGGATGACGCAGGCGATTGCGCGGGCGGCGCGGTAGCGCGCGTTGCGCGTCGCAGCGGCGAAACGCGTCCTGCTTCCGCTGGGGCGGGTGCACGTCAGACCTGCGAGCGGCCCAAACCACCGGCCTTCATATCATGCAGCGCGGCCAGCATCGCCAGATGTGCGCGCTCGGTGGCCACTTCTTCCTCTGTCATGGCGTTGCACGCCTGCGCGCCCATGATGACGCCAAGACACAGCCCATAGTTACCCGTGAAAGCGATGTCCGCGGACGGCTCGCGCTTCATACGTTCGTACGCGACATCGAGCGTGCGCCTCAGATTGCGATGCATGGTCACCGGGATTCTCCTTTCTGCCTTCGATAACGACAGAAGAAGCGTACCTGCGCGCCTCCTCACGCGAAACTGGCCGGATGGCATATGGCGGTCGCGAGAAACATCGGGCACATTAAAAAAGCGCCGCCTGCGGGGTGCAGTGCGGCGCCTTTTTCGGACCCAACGCGATGCAACGAATTCAGCTTCTTGAGTACTCGATTTTTTCCACGCCCGTCTCCGTGCCAAGCAGGCAAATATCGGCGCCACGCCCGGCGAAGAGGCCCACTGTCACCACGCCAGGCCACGCGTTGACGTGCATTTCGAGCGTACGGGGGTCGCTGATGCGCAGGCCCTTGACGTCGAGGATTTCGTTGCCGTTGTCGGTCAGGAACGGCATGCCGTCCTTCTGCACGCGAACCACCGGCACGCCGCCCATCGCAGTGATACGCCGGCCAATCGCGGTGCGCGCCATCGGCACCACTTCGATCGGCAACGGGAAGGCGCCGAGTACATCCACGCGCTTGCTGGCGTCCACGATGCACACGAATACCTCTGACACAGAAGCAACGATCTTCTCGCGCGTGAGCGCGCCACCGCCGCCCTTGATCATCGCGCCGCTGTCGTCGATCTCGTCGGCGCCGTCGACATACACGGTCAATGATTCGATCTCGTTCAGATCGAATACCTTGATGCCGTGCGACTGCAGGCGCGCAGTGGTGGCGAGCGAGCTGGACACTGCGCCGCGATAGCGCTGTTTCGTCGCGGCCAGTGCATCGATGAAACAGTTTGCGGTCGAGCCGGTGCCGACGCCGATCACGGAGCCTTCAGGCACATTGGCGTTCACGTAGTCGGCGGCGGCCTGGCCGACCATTTTCTTGAGTTCGTCCTGGGTCATGGGAAAGTAAGGCAGACGGGTGTAAAAACGTGAGTTTAGCGGAAGCCTAAGGCGCCGGCCGCGTTTCCGGCAGTTCGGTGCCGGCGTATTTGTCGAGCAGCGCCTCCGCGATTGCTTCGGTTTCGGCGTCAGGGTTGCCCGCGTAGTCGCGCGGACGGAAGTGCATCTGGAACGCGGCGAAGACCCGGCGCGTGCGGTCGTCGAGCACGCCGTCGGTCGCGATCTCGTAGCCGTAGCGCGCGAGCTTCCGCCGCAGGCCGAGCACATCGACTGGCGCGGCCGGATCGCGTCCGGCAAGATGCGCGCTGACCGTCGGGGCGTCCGGCCACGCACCGACACCCGCATCGTAGAGCGGCTTCCACGGAAACAGCGGGCCGGGATCGATCTTGCGTTGCGGGGCGACATCGCTGTGACCGACGACGCGCGTCGGCGGAATGTTGTAGCGCGTGACGATGTCTTTCGCGAGACGGATCAGCGCGTCGACCTGCGCCGGCGGATACGGCTGCCAGCCGCGACCCTGCGGTGTGTCAACGGGTCCGAGGTTGACATTCTCGATGCCGATCGACGCGGCGTTCAGTTCAGTCGTGCCCTGCCAGTAGCTGACGCCTGCATGCCACGCGCGCTGGTTTTCCGGCACGAGCTGAAAGATCACGGGTTCGCCATGCTCGATGTCCGGTGCGTCTGGAACGACGTAATGGGCACTGACGCCCTCGGTCGTCAGCACGCGCAGCGACTTCGCTTCGTCGATTTCCGTGTAGTGCATCACAAGAAATCGCACGCGCGAGTCGGCATTCTGCGCGTGCCAGCGCGTGTCAGCGAGGTAGGTGCCGCGATCGATCGTGGTGGTCGTGCAGGCGGCAAGAAGGATCGCGCCCAGCCCGAGCGCCGCGAAGCGTGTGAGGTGCAGGAGACACCCGCGGCTTCTGTCGATGAAATTCATATCACGGCACAGTCAGGCGCTTAAGGTCATCAGGTTTTAGTAAGCGCCCCACGCTGCCGCACGGCTTCGAACAGGCACACGCCGCTCGCCACGGAAACATTGAGGCTTTCGACGCTGCCGGCCATCGGAATATGCATCACGACGTCGCACGTATCGCGCGTCAGACGGCGCATGCCTTCGCCTTCGGCGCCCATCACGATCGCGACCGGACCGTCGAGTTTCGTGTCATAGAGTTCCGCCGACGCTTCACCGGATGTCCCGACAATCCACACGCCCGCGTCTTTCAGCTCGCGCAGCGCGCGTGCAAGGTTGGTCACCGTGATGTACGGCACGGTATCGGCCGCGCCGCTCGCCACTTTCGCGGCCGTCGCGTTGAGTCCAACCGCGCGATCGCGCGGCGCGATCACCGCATGCGCGCCAGCCGCATCGGCGACACGCAGACAGGCGCCGAGGTTATGCGGATCGGTCACGCCATCGAGCACGAGCAGGAGCGCCGGCCCGTTGATGCCGTCAAGCAGTTCCGCCAGGTTCTGCGCCAGCGGCAGGTCGCCCGCACGCGCCACGACGCCCTGATGCCGTTCCGTATGCGCGAGGCCCCACAGACGCGTTTCGTCGGCGGCAATCAGACGCGCGCCCGCTTCCTTCGCCACATGCAGGAACTCCGTCATGCGACGGTCCTTGCGCGTCGCGTCGTAATAGACCTCTTCGACCGACGATGCGTCGTGCCGCAAACGCGCGGTCACTGCGTGGAAACCGTATAGAACCTTGAGACGTGACATGACTGGACAACCTTTGATTGAGCGAAGCTGCGTTGCGCTTCGAATGCGCCTGTGAACGCGCGTGAATGGCACGTCGACAGAGTGCGTGCTGAAAACGAAAAACAGAAAACGGAAACCCGTAACCGGGAGCCGGAAAAACAGACAACGCGCAACCGGCATTCGATGATGAGCCCGTTGCGCGCTGCACACTACTTTCGGCGCATCGACCTTCTGCTACGCAAAAGGTCGATCCCGCCTTAACGCTTCTTGCGCGCCTGCGTCTTCGATGCAGGTTTCGCCGACGATGACGAAGCACTGCGCTTTCTCGACGCGCCGCGCGCATCGCGCGCTTCCTTCACCGCCGCACTCGCTGCGGGCGCGGCTTTCTTGCGACGGCCACCTTCGGCTGGCGGCAGCGAACGCACACGCGGACCGCCATCCGCACCTGACTTTTCGGAGATCACGGGTCGGCTCGACGGCGCCTTGATCGGCGTATCGCGCACCAGACGGAAATCGATCTTGCGTGCATCGAGATCGACGCGGCTCACCTGCACCCGCACGCGATCCGACAGACGGTAGCGAATGCCCGTACGCTCACCGCGCAGTTCGTTCTTGATCTCGTCGTACTGGAAGTAGTCGGAGCCCAGTTCGGTCACATGCACGAGGCCTTCGATAAAGAGCGCATCGAGCTGCACGAAAATGCCGAACGACGTCACGCCGTTCACCATGCCGCCGTACTCTTCGCCGAGCTTGTCGCGCATGAAATAGCACTTGAGCCATGCTTCGACATCGCGCGACGCTTCGTCGGCGCGCCGTTCGTTCGCCGAGCAGTGCAGACCCAGCTCTTCCCAGATCGCGGTGTTCGAACGGTTGCGATTGCGCTTTTCGTCGTCGGCCTGCTGCATTGCCCGTGCGCGTGGCGACAGCGCCGTGTTCAGCGTGACGCCATGCGGCGCGCCCGGCTGATACTTGCGGCCCTGCAGGACCGCGTAGATCGCGCGGTGCGTCAGCAGATCCGGATAACGACGGATCGGGCTCGTAAAGTGCGCGTACGCCTCATACGCAAGCCCGAAGTGACCGATATTGTCCGGGCTGTAGACGGCCTGCTGCATCGAGCGCAGCAGCATCGTCTGGAGCATCTGGGCATCGGGCCGGTCGCGGATCTGCGCCATCAACGCGGCGTAGTCGCTTGCGTGCGGCGTGTCGCCGCCGCCGAGCGAAAGACCCATGCCGCGCAGGAACGTACGCAGGTTCTCGAGCTTTTCAGCAGTCGGCCCGGCGTGCACGCGGTAAAGACCCGCGTGCTTGTTGCGCTTCATGAAGTCGGCTGCGCAGACGTTCGCCGCCAGCATGCACTCTTCGATCAGCTTGTGCGCGTCATTGCGGGTGCGCGGCACGATCTGCTCGATCTTGCCCTGCGCGTTGCAGACGATGTACGTCTCGGTCGTATCGAAGTCGATCGCGCCGCGCTTCTGGCGCGCGGTGAAGAGCGACTTGTACACGCCATGCAGGTTCTGCAGCTGCGGCAGCAGCGCCGCGCGGCGCGCCGCCTCAGGACCCTTCGTGTTGGTCAGCACCGCGGCGACTTCGGTGTACGTCAGGCGCGCAGCCGAATGCATCACGCCCGGATAGAACTGGTACGCCTTGATCTCGCCGCGCGCGGTGATGACCATATCGCACACCAGCACGCACCGATCGACGTGCGGATTCAGCGAACACAATCCGTTCGACAACTTCTCCGGCAACATCGGAATCACGCGACGCGGGAAATACACCGACGTACTGCGCTCGATCGCATCGACGTCGAGGCCGCTATCCGGATGCACGTAATGCGAGACGTCCGCAATCGCGACGATCAGGCGGAAGCCCTCGCCGCGGCCGACCGTGATCGGCTCGCAGTACACGGCATCGTCGAAGTCGCGCGCGTCTTCGCCGTCGATCGTGACGAGCGGCACATCGCGCAGATCCATGCGATGTCGGATGTCCGACGGACGCACTTCGTCTGGCAGCTTCGCGGCATCATCGAGCGCGGCCTGGCTGAATTCGTGCGGTACGCCGTACTTGCGCACGGCGATTTCGATTTCCATGCCCGGATCGTCGATGTCGCCGAGCACTTCGACCACGCGGCCAAGCGGCTGCGAGTGACGGCTCGGAAAATCCGTCAGCTCGACGACCACCACCTGCCCGACCTTCGCCTTTTTCGTGTTCTGCGTGATCAGGATGTCGTGGCCGATACGCTTGTCTTCGGGCGCGACGATCAGCGCGCCGTTCTCGTTCAGGAGACGCCCGATCACGCGACGGTTCGCGCGATCCGTGACCTCGACGATATGACCTTCGGGCCGGCCGCGCCGGTCGTAACCGACGATGCGCGCAAGCACGCGGTCGTTATGCATGACCTTCTGCATCTCGCCGGTGGGCAGGAACAGATCGTCCTGACCGTCATCGCGGACAAGAAAGCCGTAGCCGTCGCGATGGCCCTGGACGCGGCCTGCGACAAAGTTTGACGGATGGGTCAGCTGATAGTGGCCGCGCTGGTCGAGACGGATCTGCCCGTCGCGCTCCATCGCCGCGAGGCGCTTGAAAAAACCTTCGCGCTCCTGGCGCTTGATCGACAGTGCCTCAGCGATGTCATTCGCGGCGAGCGGCGTTTCGCTCGTGCGCAGCACGCCGAGAATTTCTTCGCGGCTCGGAATCGGATACGGATATTTGCTCAAGGGCTTGTCGATGATTTTTTCTCGTTGCGTGGACATCGGTCGATGATGCGCTTCTGTGCTGCGCCTGCAATTCAATGCCAGTTACTGCGTTGCCACTGCCTTGACGCGGTTCGTGCAGATTGCCCGGCGGGCGCGTTCCCCGTGCCAACGAACTTCTGCGGGGCATTCTAACATCCGTCTCGCGCGCCACGCGGCCCTTGCAGCCTTGCGCGGCAAGGCGCTGCCGCGTTCGCGCCGGGCTGTCGCAAAATGCTTGACACGATTATTCGGCCCGCTATAATTGCGTTCTTTGCTGCACACCCACCTGCCCAGGTGGCGGAATTGGTAGACGCACCAGGTTCAGGTCCTGGCGGTGGCAACACCGTGGAGGTTCGAGTCCTCTCTTGGGCACCAGATTCAAAAGAAAACCGCCTTCGGGCGGTTTTCTTTTTTTGTGAAAGCCTTTCGCCTGTTTTACGCCGCGTTCGAAGCGGTTTAATTCAGGGTTTCAGGGTTTCAGGGTTAAAAGCGGATGCAGTAATGCGGGTTGTAATTGATTGTGTCGTTCTGATTGACACAGTGCATCAACCCGTTAAAATAGCGATCTAGCTTGAGATGTGCCCAGGTGGCGGAATTGGTAGACGCACATGGTTCAGGTCCATGCGCCGCAAGGTGTGGAGGTTCGAGTCCTCTCCTGGGCACCAACAGTTGTTCCGGCGCAAGCTGAAGAAGTCCGAGAAACCCCGTAAGATCAACGTCTTACGGGGTTTTTTGTTGCCTGCAGTTCCTGTGCGTTCCACTGGCATCGACTATTTTTGCGTATACACGGAATCGAGGTGCCAAGCCATGCCCAAACGCGTCGAACCCAAGTCCGAAGTGGTGTTTCGTGTTGCCAAACCCCGCGAGCGCCCCTATCTGCTCACGGATGGGAATGGGCTCGCCTTACGCGTCTGGCCGGATGGAAGCAAGACCTGGCTGCTCCGCTACCGACGACCGAGCACGGGCAAGGAGAACTTCCTCAGCCTCGGCCCCTACCCCGATATCACGCTTGTTGATGCGCGACGGTCGGCCACTACCGCACGCAATCTCGTACGCGAAGGCATCGATCCGGTTGCATATCGCCAGGCCGAGTCCATCGCCCGCAAACGCGTGGCCGAAGGCGCCTTCCATCTCGTGGCCCAGCGCTGGCTCGACTTCAAACGCAAGGAATGGGCGGACGAAACCTACCGGAAGGCGGAGTTTGTCGTGCGCGAATACCTGACTCCCGCACTCCGCAACAAGCCCATTTCGACGCTTGCCACGCCAGAGGTCAAGCCCGTACTCGAAGCGATTGCCTCTCATGCGCCCAGGCTACCGCCGATTTTGGGCGCCATGCGCAACGTACTTCCACTAGATAAACATGGTCGCCGCCGTACTAACCTTGCGCTTGTCAACAAGCGCTCTCGCGTCGGTCGGTATTTTGTTGCGTATTCCGATAATGTGATCACTCAGACCAACGAGAATATGGCGAACTTTTTTCGTGGCCGGCGGAATAGCTCGCCGTCTGGAGCGGAGTTGAGAGGCTGAGAAGCCTTCACTGTTCTGCTATTTTGGAATTTTGCATAAAAGAAATGGCCTCGACACTGGTATGTTTGGGACTGTTGCGTTTTTCGGGCAACCGGCGACAGTAGTTCAAGGCTTCCAGCCGAATTCTGCGCAACAGAAACGGCCACGCATGCGACGCAACGGTTGCTGCTGGTTTTTCCTTGCAAAACATTACTCAGGCGTCGATAACCGCTGACACTGGCCATTTTCTTTGTCCCGCAACGCCGCACCGTAAGTGCCAAGAATCAACATTTTTGAATGTGCTTCTCCGAAGTTGACCCGCTTGCAAGGCCGCCACTTGGCTACCAGGCGCGCTGGGATGAAAGAGGTTGTCAACGGGTCCGCTTTTAGAATGCTCGCCGGCCCATACTCGACTACGTCAGCCCCATGATATGGCGTCCGAGAAGGGACCCGTTTGGGTCACCCAGAACTCGCTTCCCGCTGTCCGCTTTCGCAGCGGCATGAGACCTCCGCCGAAGACTCATCGGCCCCGCACGGCGCCACAGGGACTTTGGGAACAACGTCCACCGCTTGGCAAGGGAGTTCTGTTTCGACAGGTTCGATGATGGCAGCCAGACCAGTCTCCAATCTGACATGGCGTTCGAACAAGGCGAGAAGTTCAGGGCGCAGTCCGTCGCCGCGTTGTGCTGCAAGAGCGTGAAGCGAGAGAAATGGCAACATGGTCGAACTCCAGTCGATGAAAGACAGGCGAGCGCGATGAGGATGAAAGAATTAGCATGTCGGGCGCCTGCGAGATAGGTGTGGTTCGGACGCGCCGCGCGTCGTCCGACGACCTCGGCTAGTGCGGGATCGAATGCTCAAGCTAGCGCAGCAGATCGGTACAGGCACTCCGTTTCTTGCTGTTCAATTGCGATGAACGGACCGGCAAGCGACAACCGCTCGTGCCTGCTGCGCTGCGTCACATGAAGAACCCAGCCAACGCACGAGCCACTGCGACAGCGTCATTTTCCATGGGAATGTGGCCCGCCTTGGGAATCCGGACAAGCTGCGTGTTCGGGATCTCTTTGGCGAAGCGCTCCGCTTGCTCGACGAGCTGGAAGCTGTCGTCTTCGCCCCAGACGAGCAGCTTTGGCGTCTGCGACGCGCGAAGGCGCGGCAACAACTCCATCGTGTAACGATTGTCCGCGGCACCGGCAAAGGCAAGCCACGACCGTGCAACGCGCGGGTCCGTCCAGGGTTCGAGATACTCGGTCACCTCGCTTTCCGTTGTTGGCCTGGCCAGTGCCGTGAGGACTGACTTGCGACGGGCAGCAAGGATATCCTCCGTCGTCGTCGCAGCGGCCACCGCCGGATCGCGGAACCGGGCAACGCCGGGCACCGGCCACGAATCGAACATCACTGCATTGACGAGTGCGAGTTTGCTGACCTCTATCTTCCCATCGACCAGCACCTGCTGCGCAATGCCCCCGCCAATGTCGTGCCCTGCGACGCCCACCGGTCCCACGATACCGAGCGCATCCAGGAAGCGCGGCAGCCAGGCCGCCAAAGCGGGAATCGAGGCATCCGCAATCGTCAGCTCGCCACCCGAGCGGCCGGAGCCAGGGAAATCTACCGCGATGGGGCGTAATCCGGCGGCGGCCAGGTCGTCTAGCACCGGCTGCCATACCCGGCTCCAATAGGTGCCGTGCAGCAACAACAAGACGGATCCTGCCGGGTCGCCAGCGCTCAGGTAGCTGACCGGTACGCCAGCCACGTCAACAGTTCTTCGTTCCATGGTGAAAATCCTCCGTTGCAGCCCGTGGTGTCGGGCGATCGAGGTGCCCGGCCGCCGCCGCGCATAGGCACATCTTCGTTCGTGCTTTCGCGGCATCCGAAAATTCGCACATAACGAATACGCTTAGCGAATGAACTGCTTTACGTAGTCGGCGCCGAGGCCGATCTCTTCGTAATGCCTGCGAGCCGCTTCGATTTTCGTGAACACATCTTCGTATCCCACTGCCGTGCCTTGGGGATCGACGTAGGTGTACCCGCCCGTGACGTGGAACCACGTGATCATCTCTTTTACGTCCTCGGGCACGTACAAGGTGTGCGTCTCGCCTGCCGGCTCGTGTGCGTAGCCACCCTGCTCCGCAACCCAGTCGTGCTCGAGGTAATACCATCTGCCTTTCAGAACGATCGCGTGCACAGGCCCGGTATGGCGGTGGCGCGAGAGCACGCCGGACTGGCGCACTCTAAGCAGATTGACGTAGTAGCCCTGGCTGGCGCTGAGAAGCAGCGGCTTGAACGAAACAGTCGGCGTCATCGGCACCCAAAGGTTATCGTCCTCCAGCCATTTGTCGAGCATGCCCAAATGCACGATGTCGGGTGACATGTCAGGAGGTTGAGGCAGCTGATAAGGGATAGCACGCTCATCAGGCTTTCTTGCAGTTGTGCTGGTCATGCTACGGGACCTCCATAAGATATCGGCGCACCGTGCGCACGGGTCAGGCGGCGGACTTTACCGGCATCGTCCACTCGTTGCCCTTCATGAACGGATCGTACTGCGTATGTACGATGTGGTTTGTATAGTTGCTCATGACCTTCGTGGCAACTCCGAGTATCACTTCAAGCACGTTCTGGCGCGTGAAGCCGGCGGCGAGAAATACCTCGACATCTGCGTCAGAAGCAAAGCCGCGTTCGCGTACGACAATCGTCGTGAAGCGATGCAGGGCTTCAAGCTTCGGATCAGGCAGAGGCTCTCCATCGCGCAGCGCGGAGATGACAGCGGGATCCATCTTGATCATCCGGGCAAGTGCCGAATGGCCGGCCATACAGTAATGGCAATTGTTTTCGAAGTTCGAGGTCAGGTAGACGACCTGCTGCTCATGCGGGGTAAGCGTGCTCCTGGCAAAGAGGTCCCAGAGGGCGGAGTAGCCGGCAAGGAGCTCGGGCGATTCGGCCATGTGAGACTGGAGATTCGGCACAAAGCCAAAGGTCTTTTTCGCGTCTTCCAGGGCGGGTTTCGAAGCGGCCGGTGCGGTCTCAATCGTGTACGACGGGAACGTGCTCATGATCTTTTCCAAACGGGAAATTCGTGGTATCCAGATGATGCGCGCGGCGTCACGCCGGCAGAAGACCTTCGAGGCACATAACATCCATTCCTGGCAGGCATAAGACGTTCAATGCGCCCGCCACGCCTGATGTCAGTCAGATTGCGCCAGAAAGCGGCAGCACATTGAGAAAGGTCGGCTCCGAGCCGGCGCTCCGGAAAAAATGGGTGCTCTCACCGTGCGGGAACAGAATGTCAGATATCGTCAGCAGTATGCGAATATTCGTCCGCGTGGTCGAAACCGGTTCCTTCACCGCCGTCGCGAAAGAGAACAACGTGACGGCTGCGCAGGTTTCGCGTGCAGTCACGGCGCTGGAGCAACAGTTGCAGACCGTCGTGCTGCATCGCACGACGCGACACCTCTCTGTCACCGAACCCGGTGGACGCTTCTACGAGCGCGCCAAGGCGATTCTCGCAGCCATCGACTCGGCAACCGACGAGGCTCGCAGCGCAGGCGTGTCTCCAACAGGCAGGTTGCGGCTGCATTGCGCGCCAGGCCTCGCGCAGAGCATGGTGGCCGCGGCGTTGACCAGTTATCGGAACGCGTACCCCGATGTCTTCGTCGAACTGAAGATCGAACAAAGCATGCCCAATCTGGTCGAGGAGGGGTATGACCTCTCGCTGATTTCTGCCACGGAGCTTCCCGACTCCGTGTACGTCGCGCAGCCGCTCGGCGCGGCGTACGCAGTCATGGTGGCCTCGCCGGACTATCTGAAACGGCACGGCACGCCACGCACGCGCGACGAACTAAGCGCCCACACGTTGCTGATGCTCGAATCGCCCGTGTCGCCGCCCGACGAATGGCATATCGAAAGCGAAGCGGACGTTCAGATCTGGAAGATTGCGAAGTCGCCGCTCCAGGTCAATGTCCCCGATGTGATGCGGGCAGCGCTCCTCCTGGGGGCCGGCATTGGCACACTCGCGACTTACACCGCCGTTGACGATCTTGTCGACGGCAAGCTCGTACGCGTGCTCCCGCACTGTCGTCTCAGGCCGTTCACCGTGTTCGCGGTCTACCCCTCGCGCCGCTATCTCGATGCCAAGGTGCGCACGCTGCTCGAGCACCTGCGCTCGACGCTCTCGTCGTCCTTGAATAACGCAATCGAGCGCATCGAGGCGCTGGCCCGCGCGGATTCGCTGCAGACCTGAAGCCCTGCGGCGCGGGCCACGCAACGCGGATGGCTTTCTCGACCCCGGTTTGCGGCTGCCGCGGCCCTGCCGCCTGACACTGCCCGCGGCCGCCACTCAAAAGGCACGCATGCGGATTCCGTGCAGCGCCATCAAAAATCTTTATCTGCGCCACCGGCTTAATTGCGCGGATACCGCCCGATAGACTGATTCCCAACCGGTAGACGTTCACCCCATTGAACGCGCTGACCGGATCTTTTCTTGGAGAATCGATCATGAAACGCGTCCTCATTGCTTCACTGCTCACGGCCACGACGGCCCTCCCTGTCGCAGCCTTCGCTCAATCCGGCGTCACGCGCGCGCAGGTACGGGCAGAGCTACTCGAACTGCAGCAGGCGGGCTATCGCGGCACGACGTCCGACGCCACGTATCCGTCCGAACTGCTCGCCGCGCAACAGCGCGTCGCGGCCCGCAACGTCTCGCACGCGGGCGGCGCAGCCGACAGCGGCTACGGCGCACCGGTGTCCGGCAAGACTTCGTCCGGCAGCCGCACCGCCCCTGCCCCCGCGATCCCGGGTTTGCAGCCCGTCTATTTCGGGAGCTGATCATGAGCAATCTCGAGGTCACGCATCACACGATTACGGCGAACGGCATCCGCCAGCACTTTGTCGAGGCGGGCGAAGGCGCCCCCGTCGTCCTGCTGCACGGCTTTCCGGAAACGCACTACGCATGGCGACACCAGATCCCCGTGCTCGCGCAGCACTACCGCGTGATCGCACCGGATCTGCGCGGCTACGGCGAAACGGAAAAGCCCGCCGGCGGCTACGACAAGCGCACGATGGCGAACGATCTGCGTGCGCTCCTGCGCGAACTGTCGATCGAGCGTATTGCGCTCGTGAGCCACGATCGCGGTGCGCGGGTCGCGACGCGCTTTGCGAAGGACCATCCGGAGGTGGTCGATCGCCTCGTCGTCATGGACAACGTGCCGACGCGCATCGTCGCCCAGTCAATCAACGCACAGATCGCGCGCGCATATTGGTTCTTCCTGTTCCATCAGGTTCCCGATCTGCCGGAGACGCTGATCGCGGGCAACGAGCGTGCATGGCTGCGACACTTGTTCTCCGACTGGTCCTACAACCCGCACGCGATCTCGGGCGAAGCGTTCGAGACCTACGTTCGCGCATACGAAGCACCGGGTGCCGTGCGGGGCGCAATGGCGGACTACCGTGCCAACGCGGTCGATGTCGCTCACGACAAAATAGACGCCGATGTGCTGATCCAAGCCCCGACGCTCGCCCTGTGGGGCGCGGAGTTCTACGCGGTAGGCAAGTTGTTCGACATGCCGAGCGTGTGGAAAGGCATGGCGCGCGACGTCGTCACGCACGCCATTCCGCGTGCCGGCCATTTGCCGCATGAAGAACAGCCGGAAATCGTCAATCAACTTCTGGTCGACTTTCTCAAGGACTGGAAAGGCTGAAGCCAATCCGTCGCGAGCACGGCCAGCCATGGCGTGTTCGCGACGCTTCGTCCGGCCTGCACACAGGGTAACCATCATGACTTCCGAAATCGTAAGTGCGCTGATCCCATTCCTGTTCTCGATGGGAGCGGGATATTTTGCCGGGAGAATCAAAAAAGGAGCGCTGCCGCTGTCGTCGATCAATACGATGCTCGTCGACTATGCGCTGCCGTTCGCTCTTTTTCTTTACACCGCGAAGATGCAGCGGACGAGTCTTGCGCAACATGCCGTGCTGATCGCGGTGCTGGTCGGCGTGATGCTGGTGCCCTATTTCGCCTCGTTGCTGGTTTCGCGCGTGGTGTTCAAATCGGATCTCGCCCACGCCGCCGTGAGGGCCGTCACGATCGGCATGCCGAATTTCGCGTCGGTGGGCCTGCCGTTACTGCGTGCGGTGTATGGCCCCGAAAGCGACCTTACGGTCGCCATCGCCGTCACGACGGCGGCAGTCGTCATGTCGCCCGCCGCGCTCATTCTGCTCGAACGTGCGCGTCCTGCGGCGCCCGTCTCGTCGAACGAGTCTCAGGGAATGGATGGATTGTTAGCCAAGGCATTGCGCAACACGTTCCTCAAACCGGTCGTACTCGCTCCGATTGCAGGTGTACTCGCATCGGTCTGCGGGTGGACGTTGCCGGATTTGCTATCCCAATCGCTCAACATCATTGGCAGCACGACGGCCGGTCTGGCGTTGTTCTCGACCGGGCTTGTGCTTGCGGCGCAGCCGTTCAAGCTCGACGCGCAGGCGGGTTTCGGCGTTTTGTTGAGTAACGTCGTGCAACCGCTGATTGCACTGGCGCTCGTCAGCCTGCTAGCCGTGCCGAAAGCTATCGCTGGACAGGCGATCCTGCTCGCGGCGATCCCCTGCGGGTCTTTCGGCATTCTCTTTGGCTTGCCGTACGGTGTCAGCGACGCGTCTGCGGGAACGACGCTTGTCGCTTCGAGCCTGCTATCCGCCGTGACGCTGAGCGGCACCATCGTCTTGCTGGGGCACCTGTAGCGCGCCGCAGTCGTCGTGCTTGAAAGCAGGTCTGTGTGACGCGATCACGCGAACGATGACGCTCCCCATGAAAAATCGCCCTTCTGCGAACGTGTCGATATTCCGCCCGGGAATGAAGTCTATTGCCCGAGCCTGTCTTCTGCCCTGCCGCAAATGCATCGAAAATTCCGCCATCCCCTGCACTTGATTCGCAGCCTGTCGTTATCGCAAGTAGCGGCAGGCGCTCGTCACACATTGCCCGTCAACCCGATACGAGACAGAGCCCCATGAGCACGAACCTCGCTTTCCCGGCCCGCTCCGGCACCGCGCCGACGATGGCGCGCAGCCTGATCCTGCTGTTCGCCTTCAGTTGCGGCGTGATCGCCGCGAACCTGTACTACGCGCAACCCATCATTTCGCTGATTGCGCCCGACCTGCACATGTCCGAAGGCACCGCGAGCCTGATCGTCTCGCTCACGCAGATCGGCTACGCCGCCGGGCTGTTCTTCCTCGTGCCGCTCGGCGACCTGGTCGAAAACAAGCGGCTGATGATCATCAGCGCCGTGCTATCGATTGCAAGTCTCGCTGCCGCCGCTACGCTGGACGAGCCGGGTCTCTTTCTCGGGATCTCGCTGTTGATCGGCTTCACGTCGGTTACGGTGCAACTGCTGGTTCCGCTCGCCGCGCATTTCGCGGCGGCCGAGACGCGCGGCCGCGTGGTCGGCACGATCATGAGCGGGCTGCTGCTCGGCATTCTGCTCTCGCGTCCGATCTCGAGCTCCATCGCCGGGCAGTTCGGGTGGCGCGCGGTATTCGGCTTCGGCGCAGTCGTGATGACGCTCGTCACGGTGCTGCTGGCATTGACGCTACCGGGCCGGCGTCCCAACCATTCGGCAAGCTATCTGCAGCTGATCCGTTCGCTTGAGCGCCTCGTCGCGACGCTGCCGGTGCTGCGCCAGCGCTCGCTGTACCAAGGACTGATGTTCGGCTCATTCAGTCTGTTCTGGACCGCGGTGCCGATCGAGCTGATGAACCACTACCACCTGTCGCAGACGGCGGTCGCCGTGTTCTCGCTGGTCGGCGCGATGGGCGCGACGTCCGCGCCCATCGCCGGGCGCCTCGCCGACGCCGGCCACGCGCATCGCGCAACGGCGTTCGCGCTCGCGCTGGCGGCGATCAGCTACCTGCCTGCCATGCTGGTTCCGGGCCTCGGCGTGTTCGGGCTGGTCGGCACCGGCCTGCTGCTCGACTTCGCGGTGCAGATGAACCTGGTCCTGGGCCAGCGCGAAATTTACCAGCTCGATCCAAAGAGCCGCAACCGTCTGAACTCGATCTACATGACGAGCGTGTTCGTCGGCGGCGCCGTCGGCTCCGCAATCGCGAGCACGCTGTACAAGCACGGCGGCTGGACTTGGGTCACGGTCGTCGGCATGCTGTTCCCGCTGCTCGCACTCAGCCGATTTCTGTTTGCCGAAAAGCCCGCTCAATAAATAACGACCTCGCTCGAGCGCTACGCAAGGTGCGAGGCCGCGCGCCTGCCCGGTAGCGGTCCTCGTAGCAGGCTGCGCCGCAACGATGCAGGCTATGCCCGAGGCGCCGCGGGTCGCAGAAGAGAACGGCATCCGGCAATCCATGCCTGCGATGAAAGCCGGTTATGCCCATGACGGCCTGTTGTGGCCCGCCGCTTGCCGCGATGATGAAGGCGATACCGGGGCGATCAATCCGCGACAGGAATGGCGACATGAAGATAGTGGTGGCGAGCGCATCCGGATCCAACGGAAACGGATATGGCAAGCTTCTGGCCTTCTCGGGCGATGGCGCGCCGTTCGGCGCGTTCAACGACGACGTTGCCGCGTTTCCTCCCGACCTCGACGGCGTTGGCACGCCGATCCTGAGGCCCGGCATCGCACCTCTTCCAGGCGGCTCCGCGTTTGCCGCCGACGGAGTCGGGTTCGTTCCCGGAGGCCGATTGTTAACTCGGCGATAACGGCGCGCCGCATTGCGCAGAGCGCGCGGCGCGTCGTCGGCAAGATGGAGATTTTGCGCGGGCCGGCACGTCCACGGGCCAAGGTCCCTCAGATCTGAGCCTTGCCCCAGTACACGCCATCCGCCCGTATCGTCGTTCGATCCAGAATGCGATGCTGATCCACCGAGATCGGCGTAGCGCGGTGGGCAACCCGGAAGTTGTCGGCAATGACGACATCGCCTTCGCGCCAGTGATGGACGTAAGCGGCACCTGCGCGGGAGAGGTGATCGTTCAGATCGGTCCGCAACGCCATGAACTGTTCGGGCGTGTAGCCCACGACGCTGCCGGTAAGGCCGACGTTGAAGTAGAGCGACGGCTCGCGTGTCGCAGGATGCCGCATGACGAGCGGATGTTTTATCCCGTTTCGATGCAGCGTGACGAGGCCGTCGATTGTGTGCTTCCTCTCATCCGGCAACGCCCTGTACGCCTCCCGCAGATCGGCAAAAAGCGTCTCGCCACCATTGGCCGGTTGCGCGACCAGATACCAGATCGAGATAGGCGTGACCTCTGCACGGAACGAACCGTCGGAATGCCAGTAGCGGCCAACGTTCGTATGACCTTCCGCGGGGCGGCTGGCCACGCGAAAGATTTGCGGATATTCGGCCAACTGTCCTTCGCCCGGCGAAAACGTCTCGAGCGTGCCAAAGACCTCTGACATCCTGACCTGCCCAGCAGGCGGAAGCTTCTGATTCCGGATGACCAGCAAGCCATGCTCGAGAAGCGCCGTACGCAACCCGTCCACATCGTCTTGCGTCAACGCGGTCAGGTCGGCCTCCTCGACGTGCGCTCCAAAGCCCATATTCATCGCCGTGATCTTCATCGCCCCTCCGATTGTGCCAGCCGTTCCAGGCCTCTGCCGTTGGAATGCGACCGCGAGTCGATGCAGGACATGCTAGCGAGGGGGAGGTCAGCCGAGTAGTGCCGGGCGCGGCATATGATTCATTCCTGGGGGCAATGCCGCGCTGCGGGACCAGGTTTCACGAATTCGGTTGCTTTCATCGTGGCCATCTGAATCCTCCAGGGATGAGCACCGTACAAGGCGGCAATCGCCAGGGAGCGGTGGGCAAACACCGATGCACGGCGGCTTCCATCGGTCCCGTAGACGCTGATCTGGACGAGCACGCCGAAAGTCATACCGGTTCCGTCGAGTATCGCCCGATACGCTTCCCCCGGCGCCGCACGGAACGGCGAAAAGATGTGGATCGATGGCCGGCAATGGATCTCCGATTTCCTCTCCATTCACGTGCGCCTCAGTGCACGCACGCATCACCTCGTTGGCGCCGCCGAGCTGGCGAAGATGAAACCGACGAGCCGCCTGATCAATACCTCTCGCGGCCCCATAGTCGACGGTACCGCGTTGCTCGACGCGCTCAGGACGGATCGGATCGCCGGCGCGGCGCTGGACGTCTACGACGTCGAGTCCCTTGAAAATCCCCATCCGTTGCGCGAGCTGCCCGATGTGCTCGCCACGCCACATATCGGCTATGTGTCGAAGAAGCTGTACCGGACATTCGACGGCGATACGGTCAAAAAACATCGTTCGCGGCCATGAAGCGCAACGCTGTCACGAGGCGTAACATGGCTATCTCCGATTGAGCGGAACCCGCCGCCAGGAGGATCACGATGAATAGCGACTCCCACCCGGACAGCGGTGCATCCCCTCGCGATGACGAATTCAGTTCGAACGGAGCCCCGAACGACTTGAGCAGCGAGGATCCCAGCGTGCGGGGAAACCCTCGCTACTATCAACTCTATCCCACGCTGACCGATGCGGACATCGACAGGATGCGGCGCTTCGGAACGATGCGTCGTTGTCCTGCGGGTGACTATTTGTACCGCGCGGGGAGCGTGAGTCCCGGCATGTTCGTGTTCCTCTCCGGCGCGGTACGCGTCATCGGTCGAGACGGCCTGGGACGTGAGCGAGTCGTGCGCGCGAGAATGCAGCGCGGAGAATTCAGCTCCGACATAGGCCAGCTGTCCGGCAAGACTGCCCTCGTGGATGCACGCGTGCTCGAAGATCTCGAAGCACTCGTGCTCCCCGCGGAAGGATTGCGCGCGTTGATGGTGGCCGAGGCCGAACTCGGCGAACGGCTAACGCGCGCCCTCATTCTCAGACGCGTGGCCGCGATCGAACGAGGCGATGGACCGGTTCTCGTCGGCGCAAGCGACAATCCCCGCATGGTGTCACTGTGCAATTTCCTGCGGCGAAATGGGCATCCGCATGTTGCGCTCGATGCCCAGCATGATCCGGAAGCGGTCGCCTTCGTCGAGCGACTCGCCCCCGGGCTCGATGATTTCCCGCTCGTGATCTGTCCAAACGGCGCGTTGCTGCGCAATCCCGACGAGCTGCAACTCGCCTCATGCCTGGGATTGATGCCCGAGTTCGATCCCGCACACGTCTACGACGTCGTGATCGTCGGCGCGGGGCCTTCAGGGCTCGCAGCGGCCGTCTATGCGGCATCGGAAGGTCTTTCTGCAGCCGCGTTCGATTGCAGGGCGCCGGGCGGCCAGGCCGGCACCAGCGCGCGCATAGAAAACTATCTGGGGTTCCCCACTGGTATCTCTGGCCAGGCGCTGGCCGGCCGGGCCTTCCATCAAGCCCAGAAGTTCGGGGCGCATATCGGGATTCCGTGCGAAGTCAAAGCGCTCCATTGCAGCAAGCGCCCCCTTGCCGTCGAGCTCGCCGACGGCCGGCACATCATGACACGTTCCGTTGTCATCGCAAGCGGCGCGGAATACCGCCGCCCGTTTTTCGACGGACTCGCGCAATTCGAGGGTCACGGCGTCTATTATTGGGCGACGCCGATCGAAGCAAAGCTCTGCCGCAACGAACCGGTACTGGTCGTAGGCGGTGGCAATTCCGCCGGGCAAGCCGTCGTCTTCCTGGCTTCTTTTGCCGCGCACGTTCATCTGTTCATCCGCGCCGCGAGCCTCGACCTGAGCATGTCGCGGTATCTGAATGAACGCGTCATGTCGTTGCCTAACGTGACACTGCATCCGCGCGTGGAAATCACCGCGCTCGAGGGCAGCGAACGGCTCGAACAGATTCGTTACCGCTGCCGTATTTCGGAAACTGAAGCGTCGATCCTGTGCCGCAACCTTTTTATATTTATGGGTGCGGAACCCAATACCGGATGGCTTCGCTCATGCGGGGTTTCGCTGGACCGCAAGGGATTCGTCCTGACGGGAGCCGATATCGATGATGGCGTGATCCGGCAGCTTCCGCTGCAAACCAGTGTCGACGGCGTATTTGCCATCGGTGATGCTCGCGCCGGCTCGACCAAACGGGTCGCCGCTGCTGTTGGCGAAGGAGCCGCCGTAATCGCACAGATCCACCAGTTTCTCAGCGCGCAACGGCAATTTTCGAAAGCGAACGCAACGCACACCTGATGGATACCCGCTTTTTACCGGAGCCCGGACGCCGGGTTAAGGCGTCCGGACCTCGTGGCGTTAGCGGACCGGTGGGAAATCCAGGTCCGTGTCGTTGATACGGTTGAACGTATTTGTGAACACCGTCAGTGCGATCGCCAGGGTGATCTCCACAAGTTGCGTCTCGCTGTAGCCCGCCGCACGGATCGCTTCGTATTGCTGAGTGTTGATCGTGCCGCTCGTCGTCTGCACTTGCCGCACAAAGCGCGCCAGCGCGTCGCGGCGGGCATCCCCCGTCGGCTCGCCGGCACGGATCTGACGCAGCGACTCCGCCGACAGCCCCGTCATCTTGCCAATCACCGTGTGCGCGGCGACGCAGTAGTCGCAACCGGTGAGCTCGCTCACGAGCAACTTGATCGTCTCCAGTTCCTGCTTGCTCAGGGTGCCGGCGCCCAGCACGCTTTCCGCATTCAGTACTGCCTTGAGCACCTGCGGGGACAGTGCGCCCAGCGCGGCAAACAGGTTCGGCACACCACCAGCAAGCTTCTTGACTTCGGCATACACTTCGGCAGTTGCGCCGGTCGCCGACTCGATAGCGGGAACAGTGATACGGCTCATGGTGAAACTCCTTTCTTTCTCAGGTTGGTAAGGAGCCGCACTTTAAGCCTGCAGCGTGATCTTGATCAGCCCCATCCGGATCAATAAAATGCTCGTTAGTATCACCCGGGGGCGCTTCTGCCTGGAGCGCTTGTCGTGCCCGATTGGACTGATGCAGGAACGCGGGTGCTCCTACTATTCACCCAGTGAGGAGACTGCCGTGGATCGGCTAACAGCGATGGAAACGTTTGTCTGCGTGGTGGAGTCCGGTAGCTTTTCAGGTGCCGCGCGCCTACTGAATGTAGGGCAGCCTGCCGTTTCGAAGGCCATCGCACTACTCGAAGAACGTCTCTCGGTGCGCCTGTTGCTGCGCTCCACGCGCGGGCTGACGCCGACCGAGGCGGGCCAGGCGTTCTACGGTCGCGCAAAGCGCGCGATCGAGGAGGCAGAGGAAGCAGAGCTCGCCGCCCGCGGGGCCGGAAGCAACCTCACGGGACGCCTGCGCGTATGCGCCCCTGTTACGTTTGCCAGGCTGCATATCGTGCCGGCCATCGGACGGTTCCTCGAAGCCCATCCAGAGCTCAACATTGACCTGGTGCTCGACGATCGCAACGTCGATCTGCGCGAAGAAGGCATCGACATCGCGTTGCGCATCGGTCAACTTGAGGACTCGAGCATGACGGCACGCAAGATCGGCGAGGCCCCGCGTCTGGTTGTCGGAACGCGGGCATACTTCGAACACGCGGGAATTCCCGCTTCTCCAGCGGACCTCCCTTCGCATCAGGCAATTGTCTATAGCCAGCGCGGTGGCGGCACCACGTGGACGTTTCGGCGCGGCAGTTCGGAATTGGCCGTCGTGGTATCGGGGCGCGTGGCCATCACGGCGGCTGAAGGCCTGCGCGCGGCGGTTCTCGCCAATCTCGGCCTGGCCGTCGTATCCGAATGGATGTTTTCTCCCGAACTGAAGAGCGGTGAGGTCTGCTCAGTGCTGAACGACTGGCGTCTGCCCCCCGTTGAGCTTTGGGCCGTATTCTCCGCGGGCCGCATGGTCAACGCCAAAACACGCGCGTTCCTCAACTTTCTCGTAGATACCTTGGGCTTCGGCGCTGGTCCTCTGAACTAGACTAAAACGCTCGGGCGCGAGTGGATCCAGAACGGTCTGGATGGAATTGCAATTGGCGCCGCCGGGCGTTTCATGCGCGAGATGCGCTGCTATCGCGTAGCCGGGCACCGCGTTTGCCTCATGCTCATGCGGTGACACTTCGCCATGCCGCCCGCACTTGGGCATGGGCAACGGCCTCCTGTGAGGCTCAGGAACCCAACATCACGCATCGGGCTTTCTCCGCACCATGCTCGAAAATCGGGCAATCATGGGCGTGAATCATAATTCTGTCGATAGTCGAACGCGCTGCCTTTTGACGGCTGCGCCTGGCGATACGCGACAGGCGCATTTCGCCGACGCGGCGACGCGCGAGGACGAGAGCGGCAAACCAGCCGACCACGTTCCAGCCCAGAGCGAGGTTGATCAGGAAGATGGTCAGCGCGTCTAGACGGGACGATTTATCTGGCCTCGGGCATCGGAGCGAGTGGCGAAGGCGGAAACACAATTGCGGTGTTCGATGCAGACGGCGTGCCGCTGGCGCAGCGATTCATCACCGACGACGCTGTGAGCCCGCTGGATCTGACCATCGCGCCCAGCGGAAACATCCTTGTATCCAGTGAGTTTCCGTTTCGCGCACCCGATGCCGTGACGAGTATCCGTGAATATGATCGTGCCACTGGAGCCTTGGTGCGTGTATTCATCCCGCCGTCCGGCGCCGGTTTCCATCAGCCTCCGGGCCTGCGGTTTTGGTCCCGCCGGATATCTGTATTGCGTCGCGCGATGGCGTCGCGGTATTTGATTTTGGCAACGGACACTTCCTGGAATTGGCCGTCCTATGCCGCGACTCCACGGTCACGCGGTCATTTTCTTTCCGTTACTCGAGGACTGAATGCGCCAATCTTACTGCGTCACCCCACCCTGCGATGAACACGATGAATTCTGACTTCGTCCCAGATCCCAGCGGCGAAGAGCGGGTCATTACGATTGAATGCCTCGACTTCGCCGCGTGTTTGCGCTTCCACAAGAAAGAAGCTACCGATCTTGTTTTCGCCAGCGTCGTCTACCAATGGCCCGGATGTGACAAGCGTGATCGGCCCGCTCTCCAGATAGGCGCGATGCTTCGGGGTGTTGGCTTCGCGAAGGGCCAAGGCACCAGGCTTATCGGTACAGAAAACAATCCAATGCATGATTTTGAGTTCCTATCAAAGTCGGACGGGATTGATATGCACCTGCTGAGCAGCACAAAAAATCCCGTCCGGTTAATTGGTTAATCGCTTCAGTGTGCTGAAGCGGGCAATGTGCTGGCCGGCTTGGGCGCCGCATTGCGCTCTGCGTTCTGCACATTCTGTGGATAGCCGGTCAGGTCGCCGCCCGACTGATAGCCATTCTTCTCGAGCGTTTTGAGCTCAGCCTTCTTCCTGGCACGGGCGGCCTTTCGCTGTGCCTTGCGAATCTGCCTCTGCGTGGACACACCAGACGCGTTGGAGGCCGACGCGATGAGCGCATCGGACGCCCTGCGCGAAAGCAGCGTCCGCGTTAAGCAGCGCAAAACTGAGGCAGAGGGTTGCGATGACCTTCCGGGACGCAATGCCGAATTGAACCATGGCCAGATCTCTCGAATAACGTGGACACAGAACGACCTCTACGCCCGGAAAACTCATGCAGTATCAATCTCTTGCGACGTAACTGGATGCGCTGCATGTCCTATGGCTTACCGAATGATCCGATTTTGCTGGGGCCCGCTCGATGCCGCTGAAAAACGACGAGATCTGGCAGCGGAGAGAACGGGCGATACGGGAAATCGCAGCCCAGCAGGAGGAGCGGATCGCACGACATCATCGCGTGACAACCGGAGCTAAAGCCGATCAACCCGGTTATGCCAACGTCGTAGGGGTTGTCGTATTCGATGAACGGCTTGCCGCACAGCGCGTGCAATGACATGACTCACTGGATCAAACGTAAAACCTCAGCGCAACTCGCCACGAGGGCTTCGGCCAATCCAATCGAGTACGAAATCATCGCCTATATCGATGACACGGCCAACTTGTTGTCCATAAAACGAATGAATTAAATGCGATCGTTTAGATCGAGCCACTCACGGGTTTCCGCCGACCCTCGTCGTGCATAGAATGTAAACGGCGTTAAACCGACGCGATTCAGATCAAGCGGAGAGGATCATCATGAATGTCACTGCGTTTTTCGCGGTCGTGGTTTTAAGCATTTCCCTTTTTACGCCGGCCTTTGCCAGTGAGCATATGCATGTGAATCACGATCACGAACACACCCGCTATCAACCGCCCAGCGCGGATCAAAATACATCGGCTCAGGCACCACGGGACAACAATCAGACCGTTCCGGGCAGCAAGTAAGCTCGAGGAGCGCGTGCCTCGCCTTAGCGCGCATAGCGAAGCAGGAAATCGCGTAACAGCGGATTCACAATATCGGCATGCGTCAAATTCGGTGTATGTCCCGCTCGGTCGACCAGAACAAGATCTTTGCAGTTCGGCAACCGGGCGGCGAGCGCCTCTGCGCAGTCAGGGCTGATGGCGGCGTCGTCGCGTCCATGGAACACGATCGACGTATGCGTAATCTCCGCAAGGCGCGGCGTGATGTCGTCCCTGGAGACAAGGGCATTAACCGGATGTTCGAAGTGATCCGCGCTAGCGTTCATCCATTTCCGGATCCATGCCGATGCCGCGTACTCGGGACCGAACAGAAACGCTGACAGATTCTGCGCGACATTTTTCGCGCCGTTACGTACCCACTCCGCTTTCAGCTCTTCAAAAGACTGCCGAACCGCTTCGGAGTCGACATCGCTTCTTGTCGATATCAGGGCGATTGCCCGAAATCGATCCGGCTCCAGCAACGCTGCACGCATCGATATAAATCCGCCTTGAGACATGCCGACAAGCGATGCCGAGGCAACCTCCAGATGATCGAGCAAGGCAATGAGATCCCTCGCGGAGTCCCAGTAGCTGAACGCCCGGGTCGCGGCTCCGGTTGCACCGAAACCTCGCTGGTCCCAAACGACGCAACGGAATTCATTCGTTAGTTCCGCAATGTTCGGCTGGAACATGTCACCGTCCATGAGGAAGCCATGACTGAAGACAACGACAGGCGCCCCGGGAAGGCCGAACTCATCGTATGCGAAGCGTATCCCTTCTCGTTCAAAAAACGGCATACCGATCCCTACTTTCGAATAACACGGTGGATTCAATATAAGCCGACCTTCGCTGGAACACCTGACCGTAAGAGCCGATTGCTTGTCGAATCGTCCAGAATTCTTCGCGCAGATCAGGCTATTCAGGCGTAGACAACCGAGACCTCCGCGTTGAACGGGCACACACGCAACAGCCTGTTCATACGCATCTCATCACGGCCCCATGCGTGTCAAGGCGATCGGATACATCGCATGTCAGAACACACGTTTCTACCCATTGACCGCACTCCTTACTTTTGATTAAGTGACGTCTACGAGAGTTTTCAATCGACTGGCTTGCCGCAAGATCTTGCCGCCGACCGAAGCGTCTTTTTTTATTCATGGAATCCGGCAAAGCGTAATGCACTGCCTCGTTCCACGTGGAGAAATGTTGGGTATGACGACAGTACCAATTGATGGAGACAAGCCCGTCTGGATTCTGCAAGGAAGTTTCGGGCGAGCAACGGTGAACTTCATTAGCCGTCCGCTTGTCGCTCACGCTCACTCCCAATACCAGTTCCTTTTCAAGCTTGGCGGAAGCAATTGCAATTTCCGCATCGGCGCAGACGAATGCGCGCTTACCGCGGAGCGGGCCATCTGTCTGAATCCCTGGGTCGAGCACTCGAAAAGCAGCAGCGACGGCGAGCCTTCCCTGATCCTTTCGCTCGTGATCGAAGCACCCTGGCTGCGCCAGCAATTGAAACTCGCTGAAAACGGTATCGCGAGCATTTTCCCGAAAGCCGAGGTCGTCGTCACGCCGGACGTGCGGCATCACGTGGATCGTATCGCTGCGGCGATCACCAACCACCTGGTCGCCAACGACGACAGTTGCATGCCCATTCTTGCTGATCTGGTGACCGCACTCGGTCGGGATTTTGCCGAACCCGCGTTGACGGCCGGCATCATCCCGTCAGGCAGGCCGATCGATTTTCGCATCCGCAAAGCGGTGGATTTCATCAAGCACGCGTCAGTGACGAATCCCACCGTTGCCCAGGTGGCGGCTCAAGTCGGCCTGTCCAGGTCGAGATTCTTCCAGCAATTCCGACTGTGCATGGGCATTTCACCGCAGCACTATATCGATTGGGTCCGCATGTCGCATGCGATCCAGTTGCTTGGCGCTAGCGATAAACCGCTTTCCGATGTAGCCGAAGAGTTAGGGTTCGAAGAACACAGCCACTTCACCCGTTTCTTCGCACAACACATGGGCGTGCCACCCAGTGAGTTTCGCAGGCATTCGGTGACGCTGGACAATCAGCACGGCTGAACGGGGGTGTAGGGCCCCGAACGATCCCCACACCCTCCGAAAGCGACGATTGTTGTCACCGGAATCAGGCTGCGGACTTCTCTACTACGTAACTACTTTCACTGTTGGACGTGTCGGCGACTACCGGATTGCCGAGAACGCCTAGTCCATCGATCTCGACCTCGACCCAGTCTCCCGGCCGCATATGCACCAGTCCCGGTGTCGGAAAGGGACCGTACTGACGCGAGAGATCGTGGCCCTCGACATCATCCGGCTGAGGTTTCAACGCGCCGGGCGTTCCCATTGCAATCAGGTCGCCGGGCCGCAAACGATAGCCCTGACTGAGATAGCTGATCACTTGCGCAACGCCCAGCAACATATCGTCGAGCGGTGCGCTCTGACGAACGACACCGTTGATGCGGGTCTTGATAGTGTGCGTGGCAGGATCGCCAAACTCGTCACGGGTCATCAACCACGGCCCATAGGACCCGGATGCTTCGAAATTCTTGCCGAGGCCGAATTGACGATTGTGCATCTGGAACTCGCGAACCGATCCTTCGTTGAGGCAGGTGTAACCCGCCACATGTTCCAGCGCTCGCTCCACCGGAATATAACGACCAGGCGCGCCGATGACGACACCTAGTTCGCCCTCATAGTCGAACGCGCGTGCAACGGATTCCGGCGGCGCCAGAATCGGCTCGCCGGCGCCGACATAGGACGCAGCCGTGCGCATGAAAAGGTGGGGAAATTCCATCGACGTTTGAAGTCCCGTTTCCGCGATATGGCTCTTGAAGTTCAACGCCAGTGCCCACATCGCGTTCGGGCGGTCCAGGAAGGGCTTGAGTGTGACGTCGGCGAGCGCCCGATCGCCCTGCCGTCCTTCTGCCGCCAGCCGCAGCCGCGTTAGCCCATCCTCCTGCTCCAGGATTGAAATGAGGCTGGCTGGAAGGTCCGGGGCGATGTCGGAGACAGCAACGAAATGGGTCGGGCTGGTGACGATTCCAAGCGCGATGCGGCTATCGTCGGAGTAAGCAATAATCTTCATGAGCGAGCGTGTCTTTGCGTTCGGTTAAATAGCAGGGTTTGCAGTCTGAATGGCGGCGCAGTGCCCCATGTGCGTCGATGGCGCCGGCAGCGCGCTGGCGGTTGCGAGTCCAGCTCGACGACTTGTCAGTGAACGGAGCATGACGTGGCGAGTCTCAGTTCTCCACCACCGCGCTATCGGGAACCTTTTGAACCGTTCTACGACCGATCAACGACAAGGCAGCGAGCGCGAGGATCGCAGCGCCGGCGGGCGCAACGGAGGTGAGGACGATATCGCGTACCGGCCAGCCGAGCGACAGCAAGCCGCCTCCAATCGCCGGCCCAACGAAGGAACCGACCCGCCCGATTGCATGCCCCCAGCCGACTCCGGTCGCGCGTATCTCCGGCGGATAGAAAGCGACTGCGAGCGCGGTCTGACCCATGATGCCGTTGACCAGACCGGCGCCGATCACGCCGATGAGCAGCAGCACGATGCCCGGCGTCACCGCCACCTGACTAAGTCCGGCAATGCTGATAATCACCAGCAACAATCCCAGAACCAGCGCCGATTTCACTCTGAGCCGGCCGGCAAGCGTCATGATCGCGACAGCCCCGGTCATCAGGATGTTGCCGCTCAGACCACCGATACTGAAGGCCGCCATGCCAACTGACGCATGGTCCGCTGAGAAGCCGAAATCCACCAGCAGCGTCGGCACCCAGAACAGCAGTGCATAGACGTCCATGAAGATCAGGAATGAAAACAGCCACAGCAGGCACGTGTAGGCGCCCAGACCATTTTCAAACAGCGCCTTGAGCGGGTTCGACACCCGCACGGCGGCGGCATCGGCTATTGCCGGGCTGCGCGCCGGGAGGATGCGAAAGAACGCGGGAACCAGCAGAAAAGGAAGGACGCCGCCGGTCACAAAGATAGATTGCCAGCCGAAGTGACTCATCAGAGGGCCCCCGGCCACGCCGCCCGTGACCGCGCCCACGGACATGCCGGTCGTAATGAGCAGGGACGCCGCCACCTTGTGCTTCGCGCCCATGATGCCGGCCGCCGCCGTAATGGCGATCGGCAACGCCGCGCCTAGACCGATGGCCGCCGCGAGGCGCATGGCGGACAAGCTGGCGATACTGCTCGCATACGAGGTCAGCAGCGTGCTCCCGGCGAACAGCACAACGCTGGCGACGCCGATGGAACGGTGTCCGAAACGTTGAGCGAGAGGACCGGAAACCATGAAACCGATCGCCGCGCCAATGTTCGTCGCCACAAAAACAGTGGTGAAAACCGCGGGCGCCAGGTGCCATTCATGAGCGAGCTTTGGCACGACAAAGGAGATCGACGTAGTATTGAATCCGTCCAGGACGATCACCAGGAAGCACACCAACAGGGCCAGTATTGGTCCTGCGCGGCGCGTTTTGGCCAAGCCGCCTTCTATCGACGGTTTCGGGTCTTTCGCATTCATCGAATCATCTCCTTATAACGCTGGCATATGCGCGGGCACATGGCCCGGTCGCAATGCTGTAGCCAGGCGTTAGCACACGCCTGTTGAACTGACGCACCATCACGGGTTTAGGCCCGGATAGACGTAGCAATGCGCTCTTGTAACGCAGGGGAAAAAATGCGCTTGGGAAGCATGCAGTGAATACCCTTTGGCGGGATAGTCGAGTAGACCGTTCCGGTCTGATTGGCGTATTGCGTCACACGGAAGCTACCGGCCACGCTATAGATCCCGTAGCAATCTTCCGGTGCAATGCCGCTGGAGGCAGACAGCCAGCTGATCATCTGGCGCAGGCAGGCCACCAGCGAATTCTCGAGGGAGTCGGAAAACCCGAAGCCGATCCAGTGGTCAGGCGTTTCCGCCATCGGCACATTCAGTGCAGCACTCTTGTGCAGGATGTACTGGATACGCATCTCTTCGAAGGCCGTCTCAATCGAGGTCTGATCGACGTTGCCTTCACCCGAGGCCCCCATGGAGCCGCCCGTCCACACCCGCGCACCGCTCACCTGTACAGGCAGGAAGATCGACGTATCCACACCCAGCACGGCACAGTCGAGATTGCCGCCATAATTGCCAGCCAGATTCGCGCTAATGGGCTTCTCGCCGGCCGGCTGCGCGGCGATATACGCCTGAAATGGCTTCAGCGGAATATTGACGCCGGGCACATACGCGGCGGCGGTCCTGTCCTTGTCGAATTTCAGATAGCGCAGGTAAGGCTTGAAATCGTGCGGCAATGCGCCGACGCCGGGAGGCGCGGAATTCCAGCCCCAGTCGATCGGCCGCATCTTCAACATACGGCATTCGATCAGATCGCCCGCTTCGGCACCGATGATCGAAACAGGCCCAATCAGCGAGAAGGGACCGTTGGGGTACTTCTTGCGGATCGGCTCGCGTTCCTTGAAGGTCAGCCCATACTTTGCCTCATTGCCCCAATTGGTCCACGTGCCGTCATACCATACGGTATCGCCCGACTTGATCGTGACCGCCGTCGGCGCGCTGGGCTCGATCTGCCCGACCTTGACCGTGTCCAGCGACGGCACCAGTTTGATGGTCTGACCTTCGCGCGAGGCTGCCGCGACGGCCGCCCCTTGCGACGTGCTGCTCTGCGCGCGAACCGCGCCGGACAAACCTAAAGCGCCCGCCGCAAACGCACCGAAACCAAGCTTCAAAATCGATCGGCGGCAAGCGTCTGTGGCGTCACATGTCGAGGCATACCTGTCGTCCGTGGCGCCTGTTACACCCACTGCATCGCGTTGTTCTGTTTCGTGTTTCATGAAAATCTTCCTGATATCGTTTCAATAGGACACGACGTGTCATCGCACAGTCGTTGCACCGATTGCTTCAATTGCACCCTTGACGACCTGATCATCGATCTCCGAGGGTGCACCGCTCGCGCCAACGGCGCCTAACAGATGCCCATCAATAAAGACGGGAAACACACCCCGAGCCGGCAGGAACGGAGCGAAATAACCCGAACTGGAAACATTGCTGTACTCCGAAGGATCGTCCTTGAAGCGCTGCTCCAGCGTTGCGCCGGACTGGCCGCCGAGCGCAACGGAGGCAAAGGCTTTGCCACGGGCGAAATCAACGCTGGCAAAGGGCGCGCCGTCCATGCGTAAAGCCATAATGAGGTGCCCCCCCGGGTCGAGCACGGCGAAACTCATCGCGAGATGGCGGCTCTGCGCAGTTGCCGATGCGATCTCAACAAGCTTCATTGCCTGCTTGATACTCAGCGAATAGCTTGCAAGCGGGGCCGCTGCCTGCTGCGCTTGAGTCGTCTCGGCGACGCAAACGTTGTTCAGAAAAACGAGGCACGCCGAACCCAGCAATGTGGCTAATACAGCCTTGTTTGACGGAGCTGAACGACGGAATCTCAAGCTAGTCTCCTCTTCATGACACCTCGAGCACCGCTCGATAGATGAAGCTTATGCTGGAGAGCGCGCGTCCCTATAACCAGAAAGATTGCGCGCTTACCAACAAGTCCAATAATCTTCGACCCACCTTATCGCTGAGAACGTAGCCCCCAGCGCCACTCTTAAAGTTGAACGTCTTATTGACCCGATGCGGATGCCGGTGTAGCGGGTTTCGATGCAGCGGCCTTACGCTCCGCGTCCATGAGATTCTGCGGATAGTTATCCTGATTGCCTGACTCGCGATAGCCGTTCTTCTCGAGGGCCTTCAACTCGGCGTTCTTCTTTTCCCGCCGGGCCTTGCTAGCAGCCTTCCGTTGGGCCTTGGCGACCTGCTTTGGCGTTGATGCGCCCATGAAAGAGGACGCCTGCTCGCCACTAGCCGGTTGAGCCGTCGCCACAGGCGCCTCGATAAGCACCAAACCAAGCGATACGACGAGTGCAGCTGAAACTGCACGAAACTGGACCATGATTGAGTCTCTTTGAAAGTTGAATTACTGAGGGCGGCGGGACAGTGCTGCAAGGCGCCCCAGGACCACTCGACGAAGTCCTGGGGAAATAGCAACGGTCCAACTGCGAGTCACACGCGGCAAACAACTACCGGGGCGCTTACTCGGTCGCGAATACCGCTACGCCCGCACCTGCAAACTGCTCTGAATGACCCGGTCCGTGCGGCACGAAGACACGATGAGACTCACCGTCCACCGCCACTGAGTGCGCGCCCATCGTGGTCGGAACAATCGCGACGATGCTGCGCGTAGCGGCGTCGATAATGCCGAGTGCCGGGTCGAACTTCGCCGTCTTGCTGCCAACCTGGGAGACGTTGTCGGCTGAACGGTGACCGGCGGCGAGGAAGTAACGATTGGACACCGGGTCGTACACGACTTCGTCCGCGCCGCCGAACGGCAACTCGGCGATGGTTTTGCCGTTCGTACGATCGATGATCACCGTAGTCTGCTTGCCACCCTCGTCCGGATCGCATCCGATCAGTGCATCGTTGCCCGGACCCATCGCGAGGCCGGTCGGGCCTTCACACCCCTTCAGCGAGAAAACGGTCGCAACGACAGGCTTGCCTTCGAGAACCGACGCGACCGGAATTACATCGACCTCCCCTTTTGGATTGGCTTTCGTGCCATCGTTGTTCAACACGAAGTTCTTGCCCTTCGGGTCATACGCGCAAGCTTCAAGACCGGTCGAGTCTTTCAACGAGAGTTTCCCGATCACTTCCTGGCTCTCGGTATTGATGAAGGTGGCAAAAGGCGGTTCCTCTGCGCCGCTCGAGAACATCACGACATGATGTTCAGGGTCCAGGCAGCTCTCGTCGGCGCGAATACCAGACGTGCTGACGGTAATGGTCTTAACCAGCTTTTTGGTTGCGACGTCGATCACCTTGACCGAGTTGACGTCGCCGACGTACACCAGCGACGTGCCCGGCACCGGCGTGACCCCCGACGGTCCCGATTTGTCATGGCTGGGTCCGATGCCGGCGAAGTTCGCCGAAATCTGGTCGAGCAGCGTGGCCGTTTTTGCGTCGAACACGTCCAGCGTGGCGTTCGCCCCGTCAGCCAGGTAGTACTTGCCGTCCGCCGACGCGCTGATGTCGAAGCCGAACGGCTTGGCGCTCGTCACCGGAATATTCGCAACCCATTTGGGCGCGGTCTCCGCCGCGTTGCTCGCCCACGTATAAGCGCCGACCGCGAGAGTACCGGCTAAAGCCAGGCCAAGGTATGTACGTTTCATGTGTTGACTCCTCCAATCAATCGTTAAAATTTCCAGTCGCAGCTGGGACGGGGAGTACTTCCCCAATTCGGTTATCGCAGCGCAGACAAACCTGCGAAATAAGGGTTCTTAGAAAGCGTGATACATGCCGATTCGCACGTCAGCCTGCTGACCTGCCAGCGAGGGCGCGAAACTCCCGCCGATGACGGGGTCCACGCCGGATGACGCCTTCAGGTAATCCGAGGAGATATAAACCTGAGTCCGTTTCGACAGCGAATAAAGCGCCGCTGCAGTCACCTGATTCCACGTGTGGCCTTCGAAGCCGGTGTGCTGATAACCCAGAACCAGTTGCGTGGCCGGCGTCACCTGATACGTCGCCCCGGTTTCATAGACATGCATGACCGAGGTCTGGGCCTGGTACTTCAGGGCGGTGTCGCTGAAGTCGCCGTAGAGCGTGAAGTCTCCAATCGCGTACGATGCGCCGATCCCGAACGTTCCCAGAGAGCTGATCTGGAACTCGGGCATCAGATCGGTCGCGGTATTGCCCGACACAGAGGCAACAGGCACATTGAAGAACGTGTGGACACCAATTTGCGCATAAGGGTCCAGCGTGGGCTTGGCCTCGTACGTGTACGCTGCCCCCACAATCAGAGGTCCATTGGTGTATTGCAAACCGGCACTCCAGCCGCTTCCGTCATGAAAACTTCCCGGCGTATTGCTAAAGCCGTACATCGCGCCAAACGTGAAGCCGCCCCATACGGGACTCGTGTACTTGATGGAGTTGTTCAAGCGGTCATTGTTGGTGTGGTCGAAGTCGCCCTGATGGATCGCGTAACCACTGCCGGAGGCGCCCACGTTGAACTGCCCAAAGAAATCCGCGCTGAAGTCGAACTGCCTGCCCATTGTCAGCGTGCCGTAGTCGGTCTGCAGACCCACCCATGCCTGCTGGCCAAATAAGGTGTTCGGCTGATTGAGCTGACCGTTGTTCAGGTTAAACAGCGACGACAACTTGAACACGGTCTTGATGCCGCCGCCCATATCCTCGGTGCCCGTCAATATCCATAGATTTGGAAAGAGCACGCCGCTATCGGCCTTGTAATTGTGGTGACCGCCTTCGTTGTCGACGAACGTGATACCGTCGTCCAGTTTGCCCGCCATCGTGATGCTGCTCTGCGCAAAGCTCGCACAGCTCAAACCAGCGCTGCACAGCCCCGCACCAATGACCGCGGCAATCAGCCTTCGTTTCATGTCTTCCTCACTCGCTCTTGGTAATGGACTCACTGCCAGCCGCTTCCGACTTCACAGCTCGCATTTATATGTTCGTTGTACGAATCATTTGGGAAGAAAAGACAAGCTAAAATAAACACACGACTCACCTGCAAGACAGCCAGATTGCCTCGGTCGTCGCCTTGGCCGACTTTCCGACCCACCACCACGCCAAATCCTTCCTTAAGCTCTACTTCTGCAATACTGGTGCAATCGACTGCCCCATGATCAACACTGAAAATCCGTTGACCGCCCTATTCTTCCGGTGCGTGCTCGACCGATCTCGCTACCGACAACGTTTTTGTCGGCCGGATCGTTATCCGGATAGTACGGAACATCGGGTTAAAGTCCTTGACCTCGAAGTCTCGCCGCTTATCAAAGCGTCCGTTTTCGTGACTAACGTTAGCCGGAAATAGCGACAACGACGGCAAAGGGCATGCAGGACTAACAACACAATGAGCGACAAACAACCCTGAGGTCATGTATCGCCTGGCAGAGTCAGCCGATCCGCTCCTTTCTGCCCCTTCCGAGCACGTCCGCGAGCACCGCAATGAGCAGAACGGCGCCAACGATCAATGGCTGCCAGTTTGAGTTGAGGTTCAGGAGGTTCATCCCGTCGATCACGAGCGCAAGAATGAGGCACCCGGACAACGTGCCGAGCAAGCTCCCTGCGCCACCGAACAGGGAGGTGCCACCGATCAATATGGCCGCGATAACGGGAAGCAGAAGCGGTTCGCCCATGGCTGAATCTGCTGCATTGACCCGCGCGAGATAGATAAGCGCGGCAATCCCGGACATCAAGCCGCTTATTGTATAAACGGCAATTTTGCGCCGACGCACCGGTATGCCTGAGAGCCTCGCAACCTCGCTATTGGCACCGATCGCGTAGATCTCCCGACCGAAGTTGAGTCCTCCCGTGACGATCGTCGCGCCAATCAGCACGAATACCATCATGTAGACGGGCAACGGTATGCCGCCGAGGAATCCTGTGCCCAGTGTTCTGAACCCCGTCGGAAAGCCGTAGATTTCGTTACCGCCCATGTAATGGAACGCGAGCCCCTGAACGACCCAAAGCATCCCATAGGTGGCGAGAAACGGTGGAAGCCGCAACAACGTTACAGCGAGACCATTGAGCAGGCCGATCAGCGTGCTGCATGAAAGCGCGGTGGCGGCCCCCAGAATCGGCGACCCGCCTGTCTTCATGACACCCGCCGCCAGACAGGCCGACAGCGTAAGATTGGCCGCGATCGAGAGATCAAAGCCGCCGGACAGGATCACCAGCGTGAGCCCGGAGGCGAGCAGGAACATCAGGCTCGCCTGACGCAGAACGTTGAGCAGATTGGGGGCTGTGGAGAACGCCGATGTCGTGAAAGCCAGTGCCATCGCAATCAAAACGATGAGTACGGCGCGATAGATCAGCGCGACCGTTTCCTCGCGGACATGATGACGCACATCCAGCTGGCTGACGCGGGACCATACGAAGCGGGAGTTGTTCAGAATACTCATGCTTTCGCTCCATTGACTCTGGACTTGCGCACACTATCGATAACAACGACGAGGAGCACCAGCATCCCGACGGAAACAACCTGAAGAGAGGACTCAATGCCAAGGAGATTCAAGGCATTGCGCAAAACGCCGATCGTCACGACGCCCATCACCGTGCCGAACAACCATCCTTCGCCACGCTCGAAAGACGTACCACCGAGAACCACGGCCGCAATGGCATCGAACTCCATGCCGATTGCCGAGTTGGGCTCTGCAGAATTCATTCGACCGACCAGCACCAGCGCCGCCAGGCCGACCATCAACCCACCGAAGACATAGATCGCAATGTGAAAGGCTTTGACCTTGATACCGGCGAGAAGCAGCGCATCCCGATTACCGCCGATGGCGAACACATAGGTGCCAAACCGGGTGTGATACAACAGGAGATGGGTAAGCGCATACGCGAGGAGCGCAAAGATCACCGGAAACGGAATGCCGAAAAGGGTCCACGCGTAGAGCTGGGCCACGCTGGGGTTCCCGACGACAACCGCGTTGCCGTCCGTCAGCACTAGCGCAATACCGTGGGCAATGCCGAGCGTACCGAGTGTGACAACAAAGGGAGGAAGCCCCAGCTTCGCGATGAGTGCGCCGTTGAAGAGACCCGTCAGCATCCCCAGCGCCACTGAAGCACATAACGCCGGCGCGATGCCCCAGCCCAACCCGAGCGTCTGAGCGAAAACGACCGCGCAGAGACTGAGGAGCGCGCCCACGGAGAGGTCGAGCCCCTCGCTCAGGATGACTAGTGTCATCGGCATGGCAATCATGAGCAGGATCGAGACCTGCAGTCCGATGTTGGTGATGTTGCCGCTCGATGCAAACCCGGGCACACCGAGCATCGCCACCACTGCAAGGACGCCGCTCGCAGCGACAATCGACGGCACAGGCCGTCGCTTTCGTATCACACCGATTCTTTCAACGCTTGCTTCCACGATTTAACTCCCGTGCATCGCCATGCGAAGAATGTTCTTTTCGCTCAAGCTTTCTCTGGGCAATTCACCCGAGACCACGCCTTCGCGCATGACGTATGCGCGATCGCAAACGTGAACAATCTCCGACAATTCAGAACTGATGAGCAGAACGGCGGCACCGTCTTTGATCAGTTTCTCGATCAGATTGAAAATTTCCGTCTTTGCGCCTATATCAATGCCCCGCGTCGGTTCATCAAATATGAACAGCCGGCAGCCGGCACTGAGCCATTTGCCGATCACGATCTTCTGCTGATTGCCGCCGCTGAGGACACGGGCGCTCTTACCGGGGTCACCAGGCGCGATCCGCAAGGAATCGATGAGCGCTTTAGTCGCACTCCTTGCTTTCTCCGCTTGATACCACCCTCTCGGAAACAGTTTCCACAGGCTGGCAGTGAGCAGGTTTTCGTGCACGGAGCGCTTTAGCGCCAGCCCTTCCTGCTTCCGGTTCTCAGGAATCAGACCCACGCCCATCGCCGCGACTTTGTGAGGACCTCCGGTCACAGCCTCCCCAAAGACGGTGACCTGGCCGGTTTCAATCGGGTCTGCGCCGAAGACCGCCCGCACGACCTCCGTGCGCCCGGCGCCGACAAGTCCCGAGAGTCCGACGATCTCGCCGCACCGAACCTGCAGATCCACACCTCGAACGCCGGTTGCGGTGGTCAGCTGGCGCACGTCGAGCGCGACCTTGCCCGGCTCGCCGAAATATTGGCGCTTGTACACCGTCCCGACTGACCGGCCAACCATCAATGCGATCAGTTCGTCGGGTGTCGCCGCGGTGGCCAGCATCGATTGCACCAGACGGCCGTCACGCAATACCGTGACGCGATCGCCGAGGTCGAACACCTCCTTCATGCGATGGGAGATATAGACAATCGCGGCACCGGACTCGCGCAGCTTCCTGACGACACTGAACAGCGCCTCGGCCTCACGATCGGAAATCGCTGCCGTCGGCTCATCCATGACCACCACGCGGGCATTGTGCGAGAGCGCCTTCGCGATCTCCACCATCTGCTGCTGCGCGACACCAAGGTCGGCTGCATAAGCATGGGTATCGTAGGCAAGGCCAAGTTCTTCGAGAGCGGCCCTGGCGTCGAGATGCATCTTGCGATGATCGATCAGGCCAAAGCGATTGCGCGGTTCGCGCCCAAGGTAGATGTTCTGCGCGATGTTCAAATGCGGTACGAGGGAGAACTCCTGGAAGATCACCGCAATGCCGAGGCGTTTGGCGTCAGCAGGCGACTCGATTGTTATCGGGCGGCCGTCGCTGAAGAACTCGCCGGAGTCGGCTCTGTACGCGCCGAACAGGACTTTCATCAAGGACGACTTCCCCGCGCCGTTCTCCCCGAGAAGCATATGCACTTCACCGGCATACAGCTGAAGGTCGACGTCAGTCAGGGCGCGCACACCTGGAAAGCTCTTGCAGATCTTGCGCAACTCCAGAAGAGGCACGCCACCGGTCGGAATCATTGTTTCCATGTTTGCCTTCATTTTGTGGCTTGAGCAGTCACTGGCGGTGCCGGCGTATCGTTTGAGCGATATCCGGCATCGCGACAGCGCGAACTCCTGGCTCGTTAGTTACTCACGACGTCGCCCCATTTCGGACACTGCCGTTTGTCGCCCGGCACTTCGAATGGCGCATAGTTCGTCTTGTCGATGACGATGCCCTTGATCAGAATGGTCGGCGGAACGGACTCCTTACGCACCGTTTTCACGGCCGCCATCGTGGCAATGCAGCCCATCTTGTAGCCGTTGAATTCGGCGGTCGCCAGCAGTCGACCGTCCTTGATGGCTTTGACCGACTCCGGCACGCCCCCGATACCCACCACCTTGACCTGCTTCTGCCCGGCCGCCTCCAATGCCTCAATGGCCCCCATCGCCATCACGTCTGCTGCCGCGAGAACACCGTCGATCTTTGGATTTGACTGAATCAGGTTTTCCATCACCTGAAGTGCCTGCAAACGCTGATAGTTCGCAGGCTGGGAGGCGAGAAGCCTGACGTTCGGGAACTCCTCCAGCGCCTTGTGGAAACCGCGTACCCGCTCGTCACTCGTGGTGGAACCCTTCACCCCTTCAAGAATGACGACATTGCCTTTCCCGCCCATGCTCTTCAGCAGATAGCGGCCGACGTCCAGCCCAAGATTGAAGTCATCGGCAACGACGACGGAGGCGAATTTGCCGCCTGCAACCCGGTCGTTGTAGTTGATGATCGGGATACCGATCGCGTTGACCTTCTCGATCTCCGGAACGACGCCATGAGGGTTGACGCCCATGAACAGCACAACGCTGGGTTTCTTGACACTGACGTCCTCGAGCTCGCTGAGCTGCTCGCCAAGATCATTGGGCCGCGTCGGCGCGTAATGGGTCACTGAAACGCCGAGATCGTTTGCTGCCGCGTCGACGCCGGCGTGGACGAGCGCGAAATGCGGGTCGACCTGATTCTTGTAGAAGGCCGCAACGCTCTCGCCAGTCGCAAATGCGTTTGGCCCTGCGGCAATGCCCAGTGCGAACGCACAGGTGATGAGAATGCGTTTTTTCGCCAGTCGGCTCGTCAGTTCCGTCGTCAGTTTCAAGGTCGTCTCCGTTTAACTGTTTTTTTGCGGGCCTCAAGCGAGTGCCTGAATCCGGTACGCCAGCCCGGTTGCGGGAATGCATCGCGGGAAGCACCTCCAATCTTGCGCACAATCCATGCAATCGTTTGCTTAAAGGCAAATCAATTATTAAGTCTTTACTGCATCGCGCCTGCCATTCCTGTTTTTCAGGAAACAATCTTTATGCAAACGTATGCACATACTATCCCGACAGATACCTTTGTCAATTCATTTATGACGCTCGGAGCATAGGGTTTTTACTTGCAACATTGAGAGCAACCCTTTGCACCTATACAATGACTTCCATGGCCAAAACATCAGAATCCCGGGCAACGAGCCGCGTCACCATTCGCGAAGTCGCGCTGCATGCGTCTGTCAACGCGTCGACGGTCTCGCGCGCCCTCAATCCTGCAACCCGTCACCTGATTGGGGACGAAGTTGTCCGCAGAGTGTTGGCGTCCGCGAAATCGCTCGGTTACCGTCAGAACAAGCTCGCGTCCGCGCTTCGCGGAGGGCAGTCAAGGGTGATCGGGGTGTGCTTGCCCGATATCGAGAACCCGGTATTTCCGCCGATTGTCTGTGGCATCGAGGAAGAACTCGCGGCCGAGGGCTATGGCGTCCTGATCGCCAACACCGTTGGCACGTTGAAAGACCAGGAACGCATGCTTGAGCAGATGCTCGAGCGCCAGGTCGACGGTCTGGTTCTCGCAACCGCCGCCCGTCACGACCCGTTAGTACGACGCTGCATTCTCGATGGCATACCCGTCGTGCTGGTGAATCGCGCGGAGGAAGGCGGACAGGTGCCGGAAGTGATCAACGACGACTTCCTCTCCATGAAGCTTGCGGTCGATCACCTGGTGGAGCTGGGGCACAAGCGGATTGCGCACCTCGCCGGCCCTGAGCGCCTCGCAACCGGGCTCTCGCGAATCCAGGGCTTCCAGATGGCCACGCAGCAGCATCGCCTGGCCGGAACGGTTATCCTCGAGGCCGCCGAATTCACGCGTGAAGCGGGCCGGGTGGCCTGCGACCAGCTGTTGAAAGAGCACAAAAGCGTGACCGCGATCATCGCCGCGAATGACCTGATCGCGCTGGGGTGCTATGACGTTTTCGCGGAACAGCGTCTGGTGTGCCCGAAAGATATTTCGCTCATCGGTCACAACGACATGCCGCTTCTCGACATGCTCCATCCGCCATTAACCACGCTGCGCATCCAGCACCGGGAAATGGGCCGGCAGGCCGCAAGACTGCTTCTCGGGATGATCGCGACACCGAGCGCGGCTCCACACCGCATTACGCTCCCGCCCGAACTGATGGTGCGCGGCTCGACCGCAACGCCACGCAACACGCCGCTGCGAGCGAGAGCACCGAAAACCGCGCCTGCTTCTGCCGAGTGAGCACAGAAGCGCTAAGGTTCAACCTGAAGCGCTTCGTTCAGGCGGCCTGATGCGTTGACGCGCGAGCCATTCGCGCGGTGCGTTACCGATCCGCGATTTAAAGAGCGTCGAAAACGCGCTCGACGTGAACCCAAGAACACGGGCCGTCTCTGCCACGGAAATCCCGTGAACAAGTGCGCACATCGCCGCCCCCACCTGCACCTCCCGGCGCCATCGGCCAACACTGGCGCCCAGTTCCCTGGTAAAAATCCGGCTCAACGTACGGCAGCTGACTCCAGCCTGGCTTGCTGCGTCCCCGAGCGCCATATCCCTGGTTGGATGCATAAGCATCGCCTCGCATAGCGCCGCGACACGGCTTCCCGATGACGGCATGCGGACAGCAAAATTCCCGGCGATTTCGGGCGCCGCAAGTAGTTCGTCGGACAACAGAGCCACAACCGCTGCACATGAGCGTTCGATCGTCGATCGTTGCGTGGCCGAGAAGATCGCGATCAATACGTCGGAGCAATGTAGAACGCGCGCCGCCGGTACGAAATCGGCGCTCAGGCCGGTATCGATTCGAAGCGCGCAGATATCAGCTTCGTACACCGCAGAGACGCTATGTGCGACGGCCGGCGGAAGCCAGATGCCATTGCCTTGTGTCACACAGTACGCGCGCCGCCCCGCCGTTATCCACACGCCACCTTGCCGAACATAGAGAAAGCAGCCGACCGCGGCGGATTGGGCATGCCGCCGTTCACCCGCGCCAAGCCGCGTATCCGTCACAACACAGGCGGAATGCATCATGCGCAACTTTTGCGGGTCGCCATGGAAAGCACGCGGGCGGTTACCACTGCCGTCGCCTCATCCGCAATGCTCAGGCCGCACAAACGGCATCGCCAGCAGAATCTTCGCCGGGCTGCGGGAACGGTTGTGCAATGCGCGCCGTTCTCCCGGCGCGATACGGCACGAATCGAAGGCCGCGAGAATAGCCTCGCCTGCATCGGTCATGACGACGACTTCACCTTCCAGCACCACATAATGTTTTTCAACGGGCGACGCATCCGAGGTGGTGTAGCCGCCCGGCTCGATCGCCGAAACGCCTAGCCACAGCGACTCTGCCGGTCCGGCTTCATGGCCTTGAAGCCGGACGCACCGCATCGAAAAGTGGTTGGGCGGAAAATATTCCGGCGCCTCTTCGAAGCGGGTTATGTTCATGGCTTGAGCAGAACCCGGTTCGCCGCGCCGCGGAAAACGGCCTGATACGCGAGCGCCGCGTCGGAGAGATCGAAGACAAAATCCTCAACGACAGGAAACGGCTTTAACGTGCCACGTTCGAAAGCCGGCAGCAACGCGTCGAGAATGCGCGCGCCTTCCGTGCTGTCGAGTGCGAGCGTATCGATGCCGACATAGGTGTGCTGCCCCCGATAGAACGTAAAGATGTCAAATGGCACCGGACGTTCGATGGTAGAGATGAAAATCTGCGTCCCTCGCACCGCCATGGCCTTGTTGGCCTTTTCGAAGTATGGACTGCCGACCGTGTTGTACACGATGTCCGCGCCATGGCCATCTGTCAATTGGCGAACCATCTCGTCGAGGTTTTGCGACGAGGCGTCGATCATGGTGACGTCGGCGTTCGCATGGCCGATGTACGGTTCATTCGTGCGTTCGACACCCAACACCTTTGCCCCAACCTGGGTCGCAAGCTGTATCGCTGCCTGCCCCACCTTCCCGTTTGCCCCCAGCACGAGGACGACGTCGCCTTCTTCCACGCCCCCGGCCCGTTGCAGTCCTTCGAAGGCGGTAACGAAGGGGACGCCGATTGCGCCCGCCTCCTCCATGGTCAGATTTCCAGGCTTGGCGCGCACACTGCCCACGGGCACGGCGAGATAGCCGGCATGCGTGCCATCGCGCCGGATACCCAGCTCGCCGCCGCTGCCCCACACTTCCTTGCCTAGCATCTCCTGCGGCCCCTCGACAACGATGCCGGCGTAATCCCGACCCGGCGTGCGCGGCCACACCGCATGCGGCATGAAGCCCAGCACAGCCTTCACGTCGCTCGGATTCACTGCAGCGCTCACCACGCGCACGAGACACTCGGCAAAGTCGACGTCCGGCGCATCTTGCGCGCCGATGTGCAGATCGAGCGAGTCGATATCGGCGCTCTTTTCCATGACACGAACTGTTTTCATTTTTAATTTCCTAAAAGGTCAAGATGCCAGGTGGAGCGGTTCTGTAACGCACGGCAAGTGCCACGTAGCGGACAGCTGACGCTGCCATGCCCTCGAATTCTTCGTCATTCAGCATGCGCAACAGACGCGCCGGGTTTCCGGCCCACAACTCCCCGGCACCCACCACCTTGCGCGGTGTGAGGACCGCCCCTGCAGCCAGCATGCCGCCTGACCTGACGACAGCCCCATCGAGTACGCGCGCACCGAACCCGACAAACCCCGCGTCTTCTACGGTGCAGGCGTGCAAAATCGCGCCATGGCCAACGGTCACGTCATCCCCGATGATCACGGGCAGGCCGTTGGTCGTGCCGTGGATGACCGTGCCGTCCTGGATGTTCGTGCGCATGCCAATCACAATTTCCCGGACGTCGCCACGCAGCACGCAGTTGAACCAGACGGACGACTGACGACCTATTGTCACGTCGCCGACAAGCGTCGTGCCATGGGCGATGTAGACGCCTGGATCCACCTTTGGCGCACCGAATACCGACGCGTCCTGATCCGCGCTCATCGGTTCAGCCCCAGAAGCTCGCGAGCCTCCTGGCTAGTCGCCAGTTCACCGCCCAGCGAGTGCACGATGTCGCGCGCACGCGTGACCAGCTCCGCGTTGCTGTTGGCAAGCACGCCCCTGGCGATGTAAATGTTGTCTTCAAGTCCGACCCGGACATGGCCGCCCGCCAACCATGACTGGGCGACGATCGGGAACTCGAAACGGCCGACACCGAAGGCCGACCAGACGGCCTGACGGGGTAGCAGGTTACGCGCGTAGAGAAGCGTTTCCGGACTGGCCGAGAAGCCGTATTTGACGCCCATCACCAGGGTCCAAAACCCCGGCCCATCAAGAACGCCCTCCTTTATCAGGTCCAACGCAAGGTGCAAGTCACCTGAGTCGAAAATCTCAAGTTCTGGCTTGACACCCGCCTCGCGGATGACGTTAGCCATGCGCGTGACATTCTTAGGTGTATTGATGACAACGTCGCCGCCGGAGTTCATCGTGTTCAGGTCGAGACTGCAGATGTCCGGCTTGAGTTCGAGAATGTGCTCGACGCGCCTTTCCGGCGGCAGCAAGGTCGTGCCTGGCGCCGCGACCCTGGGGTCGTCGTCGCTCGGAATAAAGCGGCCGCCCGGGCCGGTGGTCAGATTGATGATGAGATCGGCGTTCACCGCGCGGATGCGTTCGATGACTTCGCGGTAAAGCGCCACATCCATCGAGGGTCGCCCCGTCTCGGGATTACGCACGTGGATGTGAACGGCGGCCGCGCCGGCGCGTGCGGCCTCAAGTGAAGCGGTCGCGATCTGCTCGGGTGTGATCGGCAGCCCCGGATGTTGCTCAGGTCTGGTGATATTGCCTGTTACAGCGCAGGTGATAATGGTCTTGCGGAAATGCATGTCAGGCCTCGCTGCAACTAGTTCAGGCGACGGCCACCGTCGACGACGATGGTCACCCCAGTGCTGAATGTCAGATGAGTGGCGCAGGCCTCGATGGCCGCCGCGATATCGTCGGGCGTCCCGATGCGGCCTAGCGGCGTGGTGGCTGCGACCTTATCGTTGAAGTCCTCGCCACGACCGGGAACGAACGACGTGTCGACCACGCCTGGAGACACGTTCAGGACACGAATGCGAGGTGCAAGTGCGCGGCCGAGCGACGCCGCCATCACGTCAAGCCCGGCTTTGGCCGCGCAGTAGGCGATGTTGCTGCCAACGCCCGTCGTGCCCGAAATCGATGAAACGTTGACGACGAGGCCGTCCCCCGACGCATCGAGCAATTCGCGGAAAGCGCGGATGGCCGCGAATTGCCCGCGCCAGTTGACCTTCAGAATCTCATCGATCAATTCGTCGGTGAGTGCATTCAGGTCGGAATGCTTGACGGGCTGGGTGAAGCCCGCCGTGTTCACGAGAATGTCCGCGCGGCCATACCGGTCGCGCGCCAGCCCCGCCAGCGCGTTCAGACTCTCGCTCGCCGTAATGGATGCAAGCGCCGCGCTGTGGCCCTCGCCTGGCAGGTCGTCGGCCACGCGCTGCGCCCGGGCCAGGTCATGCTGACCGACGACGACGACACGGGCGCCTGCTTGCCCAAGACGGCGGGCGGCAGCAGCGCCGATCCCTCCGGTTCCGCCCAGGATGACCGCGACCTTCCCTGAAAGTGTGTTGGACACGTGAGACCTCTTCTTTACTTGATGGGGGGTGTCGGATAGGTCGGCGTTCCTTCGGCGAGAACGAAGTCGTAGTCGAGCGTGTAGTAGAGCCTGTCTACGTCTCGCTTCGGCCCCGTGCCGGCATCGTGGCGCTGGAACGTGCCGACGAGACGGCGGTTGACACCGAACACGACATCGGAATTCAGGTGCTCCGAGTCATCGGCGAACACTTGCGAGACCAGGGTCGCGTAGCCTTCCGCGATGATGACGAAGTGCAGATGCGCTGGCCGGAACGGGTGGCGATTCTGCTTTTCAAGCAGCACGCCTACCGGTCCGTCAGTGGGCACAGGGTAGCCGGCAGGGCGCACTGTCTTGCAGGTAAACCGCCCCTCGCTGTCGGTGTAAAAGTGACCGCGCAGGTTCTTGTCGGGCTGGCTCGAGTCCTGGTTCTCGTACAAGCCGACTGGCGAGGCCTGCCAGACGTCGATTTTGGCGTTGGCAACAGGCTCGCCTTTGGTGTTGAGCACGCGTCCGTTCACGAAGAGCGGGGAGCCGGGTGAGTTCTCGCATGCGATGCATTCGCCATTCGCATATTGCGGCGAGTCACCCCGGTAGAACGGCCCCAACAGGGCGCCCGGCGTGCGACCGCTTGCGTCCGAGTTGTTCAGCAACGTAACCAGGGTCGATAGACCCAGCACGTCGGCGAGCAGAACGACCTCGTTGTGCCTGTCGTTGCAAGCGAGGCCGACGGCCCTCACGAAATCAAGGCCCTTCTCGAATTCCTCGTCAGTCAGCTTCACCTGCTTAAGGAATGCGTGGCCATGCTCCACTAGCGCGTCGAGCAGTTCCTTGAGCCGAGGATTGTCGGTCTGGCTCATGGCTGCTTTGACAACCGCGGTTATCGAAGCGGCGTCGTCGACGATGTTCTTCAGATGGTTTGAATCTTCCACAGGTCTTCTCCATCAATGCAATCGTTTGCATATTAATTTGCAAAAACGCCGATGTCAAAACCTAAAGATCTCATAGTTAACCCTGCCTCTGGTGCGCCAGTTAACCCTGCCTCTGGTGTGCCGGACGACGCCAAAAGACACGAGTGGCGCAACCGATTGCACCTTGACGGCTCCGACCGCCTCTATGCGACATGTGCGCCGCGCCGCAATGCAGGTAGCCGTGGTACGGGTATAGGCGCGGCGCCCCGTCAGGAGGATGGCTGCGGCTGCGCCACGGCAAGTTTGCGTCTATCGCCCGTCCGCGAGCCAGGGATACCGTCCCGTACCGGCGTCTTCGTAAGCCGGGTCGAGGCAGATAAAGCAGCGCTGGATTTTGAAATCGCGAATTTCGAACACGTCACTCCAGCGGCCTGCGTGCGTGACGCCCGCGCGCCAATCGGCGCCGCCTTTGCTCGTTCCGTGACTGGTACCTTCGACCACCACGGTGTCCCCTTGCTGGATCACGTTCAGGAAGGCAAGATCGTGTTTGAATTCTTGTGAACGCACGGTGATCGTGGCGAGCGAAAGGCATGCCGCCAGACCAATTGACCGTTCGCTGGAGCGACGTATCCGCGATGCACGCCTGGGCAACTTCAAGCCGCTGTGCGACTTCGACTGGAGCTGGCACACACGCTGCGACCGGCTTGCCGTTTGTATAGAGCAATTACGCGAAGGAAGACAGACCGTAGCCGACCGTACAATAGTTTTCCCACCGCGCAAAGACTAGTCTTCAGCCAAGGCGTGCGGCACAGACATCCTCTCTCAGCGGGCCGTTACGCTCCGCCGTATCCTTTCCGCCCGCTCATCGGGACGCTGCGCATTGAGCGGCAAACCTATCCGCGGCGGCGATGCGATCTACCGCCCGCGGTCCCGCGGACGAGATATGCCGTCGAACGGCAGAGAGATGATCCTCGCCTCAGAACTCGCGAGACTTCAATGCGCCAATTCACGGCAGAACCCTCAGACAGGCAATGAGGTTCTCACCGAGCGCGCTTGCCCTTGAAACAGTATCGCCGAGTCGACTTCAGCCTGCGGTTCGAGCCGGAATGCTTCGCTGAAGACGGCATTTCGTGCATGGATGAGTGACAGGCTGCTAGCCGGCTTGCGGTCAGCATCGGCCCGACCTGGTCGCAGGCGCTATTCCCGCAGGGGATAACTGCTATGCCGCGAGGCGCGTGGCGCCGCGCTCCCGACGTAGATAGACTGCTTCGAACCGCAACAGACTATCTTCGCAGAACGCCAACATGCAAATTCTCGTCACCAGTGCATCCGGCGCCAACGGCGACGGATATGGTTCGCTTCTTTCTTTTGCCCTCGACGGAACAGCACACGGGACGTTTAGCGCGGATCCTCGCATCACGGATCCCCGCGGCCTGAGCGTGAGCGCGAATCGACGGCTTCTCTATGTGAATAGCGGCAGCGATCGAATCCTCGCACTGGACGCTAGCGGAAATGTGGTACGGGACACAGGAGAGATCCCGGGGCTCAATGCGGGAGGCGGCAACCTTGCACCCGACGGCAAATACCTGGTCGGCATGCGCAGCGCACGGACAATCGTCGCGTTTGCCGCCGATCTTGCCGGTGCGCCGCAAAAGGTCCTACCTACAGGGATCGTTCCGTTTCCCCGCGGTTTCGCGTCGGCCGAAGACGGAACCCTCTATCTGGCCTCGGGCATCGGCCCGGGGGGCGAAGGGGAAAACAGCATTGCTGTATTCGACGCAGACGGCACGCCGCTAGCGTCCCGATTCATCACGGACGACGCAATGAGTCCATTGGATCTCGCGATCGCGCCCAACGGAAACATCATCGTATCCAGCGAATTTCCGTTTCGCGCGCCCGACGCCGTGACGAGCATTCGTGAATATGACCGCTCGACCGGCAGCCTGGTGCGTGTATTTGCCCCTCCACCCGGGGTCGGCTTCCATCAACCCCGAGGCTTACGGTTCGGTCCCGACGGACATTTGTATTGCGTTGCGCGCGACAACGTCATGGCATTCGACTTTGGCGACGGACACTTCCTTGATTCCGTGGTGCATATGCCACGGCTCAATGGCCAGGCCATCGTCTTCTTTCCACTCCTCGCGGATTAAATTCGCCAGTCCTTGCCACGAACGGCTCGAACTTCAGATCGGTGCAACGATGTCTGAACTTTTCACTCGATTGCGTGCCACCTGTGAACGGCCTGTCGCCCTCGACGTCTGCCTGGTCGCCTTCCTTGTCGCTGGCAGCGCATTCTCGTCGTCATCTCCGAGCCAGGTTTGTTCTCCTCCCGTGGCAGACCCGGAACAATCTGGCGCAAGCCGGGCCGAGGCATTGCCGCTGCAGTGGCGATCTGGACAACAATATTGCTTGCCGGTCCGGTCACCAGTCCGGTGGATACTCAGCATCTGTTGCAACATCCCGGAACCCATAGTCCTCAAGCACCTGGCTCGCATCACTGCGAGCGTCCCCATTCAGTCGAGCTCCCCTCGGCTTTGTGACATCAATGTTGGACGCTCACTGTAGCGTCGAATAGACGGCACTTCTCATAACAGTTATACCGACGAGGCATAACCGCTCGCAGCGCGCCGGCCTACGTTTGCTCGATACACTCAAAGGGCGACGGAGTCAACAACCCCGCTACCCTGCTCGCGACCCTACGAATTCAATCAGGCCACGACACCCTCAGACAGCGACTCGTAGTCGGTATAACCGCGGGCGTCACCACCGTAAAACGTTGCGCGGTCGTATCGATTGAGCGGCGCACCGCTACGCAGCCGTTCCGGCAGATCGGGATTGGAGATGAACATCCGGCCGAAGGCAACAAGATCCGCGTGGCCGTCGACGATAATCTGTTCGGCATTCTCACGCGTGAAGCCGCCCGCGGCGATGATCGTGCCTTTGTAGATCCGGCGAATGTCCTTCGAGGAGACGTCGAAATCGCTCGTCTCCTTCTCCACGATACCCCGAATGCGAGGCTCAATAACATGCAGGTAGGCGAGATCATACTGATTCAGCCGTTCTGCCACGTAACCGAACGTCGCATGCGGGTTGCTATCGGACATCGTGCCGTACGTGCCGCTCGGCGAAAGACGGACGGCCACGCGGCCAGGACCCCAGACGGAAACGACCGCGTCGAGCGTATCGAAGAGGAAGCGAGCGCGATTTTCGATCGGACCGCCGTACACGTCGTCTCGGTGGTTCGTCCCATCGAGCAGAAATTGTTCGAACAGGTAACCGTTCGCGGCGTGAAGCTCAACGCCGTCAAATCCGGCCTGCTTCGCAAGCACGGCACTGCGACGGAATTGCTCGACAATGCCCGGAATCTCATTCGTTTCGAGCGCGCGGGGAACGGGCAGTTCCGCCTCGGCAATCTGGCCGTTCTCATCGCGAATCGCAGCGTACTCAAGCGAACGCAATGCGGACGGCGCAACGGGGGTGACGCCGTCGGTATTGGCCGGATGCGCCTGACGTCCTGCATGCCACATTTGCAGGAATATACGAGCACCCTTGGCATGGACGGCGTCGATCACCCGCTTCCAGCCCTCAACGTGTTCCTCAGTATAAATTCCGGGCGCCTCAACGTAAGCAATGCCGAGCTGGGCTACGGCCGTTGCGTCGGAAATGAGCAGCCCGCCGTCCGTCGCACGTTGCGTGTAGTACTCGACCATGAGATCACCCGGGACGTTGCCCGGCTCAGTGCGCATTCTCGTGAGCGGCGCAAGCACAACACGGTGTTGCAGATGGAAATGTCCGACTTTCGTATGGCTGAAAAGCTTGCTCATGACGTCATCCTCAAAAGAGTATTGGGTGACGACATGTTGGCTGCAAACGCCACCAGGCAGTAGAGGCTACTGAGCGATAGTTATAATTCCGGAATGGAATAGGGAACTCAGCGACCGGACGCAATTCTGACAAGGACAGAACGATTGGATGCGCCTGGCACAGCCCTTCATGGGCAGAATGCGACGGCAGGTGGCCGGCTGTACATGGCACTTGAACTGGGCGAGAAGAGCTGGAAGCTCTCGCTGGATGATGGCAAGCGCGCGCCTGGCCGGTGTACGGTTGCAGCAGGTGATATCGCGGCGGTCCTCACCGCCATCGCGAACGCCAGGGCGCGCCGCCACCTCAGCGCCGACACACCCGGGTACCGGTCCGTGCGCCAACTGCTGAAGCCTGCGACTACCCGTGCCGCCGCCCCGGTGGCGCGGCGATCGGCCTGGGCGGCAGCGCTCGCGCTCGCCGGCCGGGCCGACAACGACGGGGAAACGTTAGGGCCTAACGTGCACCAAAGTAAATCGGTTTCATGCCGTCATTGGGGTCGCGGCGAATCGACGCACGGATCGCATGTTCCATCGAATGGATCGAATGATCTAGTGCGCGAAGCGGATGATGTGAACCCGACACCGATGTGTCATCGGCCACACCACCGTAGCCTGACACAGCGGAGTTGTTCATGGCGGCGCTGGCGTCCGACTGAGCAAACGAAACGGTCGGGACGCCGAGTACCGCGGCAACTGCAATGGCTTGAATGAGCGATTTCATAATGAACCTCCAGTCCTGGATTTGCTGCGAACTGTTGTCCGTAGCAGGTGATACCAAGTCTAGGAAAGCGATCGCTCATAATTAAGCAGTTTGTTCACAAGGGTGAATTTCGATTTGCGGGGTAATCCCTGATCCTAATCTGAGGCCAGTATGGTTCGGCATTGCGCGGTGCATGCCAGGCGATTCGACGCACGAGGAAACTAATCGGGCTGTTGTGCGGATAGCGAACATGCCACTGGAGCCTGCGGCGTTGAGGGCGCGGTCCATTCCTGCGGAGAATGACTGTTATCGATAGCGCCCATCTTCTTCTCGAGCGCCTTGCGCTTCATCATCTACTCACCGTCAACCGACCAGGAGCAGATCATGAATTCCTTCCAGTCCTACACGATCGCCACCGCGCCCGTAGCGTCGAAGCCCACCCTTGAAGAAGCGAAGCGTACCTTCGGTTTTGTACCGAACCTCCAGGCGCACATGGCCGAATCACCGGAACTGCTCGCCGGCTATACGGCGCTGTGGGATCTCTTTGCGAAAAGCACACTCACGCCTCACGAGCAGCAGGTCGTCTATCTGACGTCGAACTTTGAGAACAACTGCCACTACTGCATGGCGGGCCACAGCACGCTCGCAAAGATGATCAAGATGGACCCGGCAGTGATCGCCGCGCTTCGCGCCGGCGCGGCGTTGCCGGACGCGAAGCTGGAGGCGCTACATCGCTTCACGACGATTGTCGTGCGCGAACGCGGATTCGTTCCGGACGCGGAAGTGGAAGCCTTCCTCGCGGCCGGCTATACACGCCGCAACGTGCTCGAAGTGATTCTCGGTGTCGCAACCAAGGTCATGAGCAACTACACGAATCACATCGTGCATACGCCGTACGACGCTTTCATGAAGGGCAACGAGTGGACGAAGCCCGAGCACGTGCCCGGTACGCCCTCTGCCGCGTGATTCGTCCAGCCTTCAGGAATCTATGGAGAAGTGTCATGTCGATGCGGGAGACACTCGACGCCTTGAGGGCCGACTTCAAGGCGGCCAAGCATCCCCCTGCAACGCGGCGCCGGTAATACATCCGGTCATGCTGCCGAACCGATCGCGAGCGGTCAGGCGGGCGGCACAAAATCAAGGTCGGACACCGTACGCCGTATTTCAGGCTGAAAGACCAGGACGGCAACAACGTATCGTCGGCCGCTCGGCTGGCGCAAAGACCGCTCGTGGTCGCGTTCTACCGCGGCGTTTGGTGCCCGTGGCCAACCGATTCACTCAGAACGACCGCTTGCAAATGCGGATTCAACCGGTGGATGCAACACACTTAAGCCTGCGCAAGCAGCAGGAGTGTTGCAGATGAAGCAGAGACGACCGCCAGAAAGTAACGGATGTGCCGGAGCAGCATGGGCCAGCGCGAGCTGGAGAGACGAGGCTTGCGTCCAGGCGAGCACGTCGATATCGCCGTTTTGCGAAGAAGCATGTGGAAGGCTTCTGGTTGTGCTTGTTGCAAGAGTTCGGCCCGACTGAATCGGTGTCGCCGAGACCGACAGTGCGAGAGGCGCGCCTCGTTAGTTTTCTACGTTCGGTAGCCGGGGTCGGCGTGGCGCACCTAGCCAATACCCGCAAGCAGTGGACGGCAGCGATCTGCCGGACTGACAACGGACCTTCGACTTGAGAGCCACATGAAAGCGATTGAATTGCGTCAACTGCGCTACTTCTCGATTCTTGCGCGGGAACTCCATTTCGGCCGGGCGGCCGACCTGGCGTCGATAACGCAATCTGCGCTTAGCCAGCAGATTGCGAAACTGGAAGAACTGGTGGGCGCGCAATTACTGAACCGCGACCGGCGCGGCGTGACGCTGACCGCTTCGGGCGAGGCTCTGCGGAACAGCGCTGATGCCATATTCGCTGAGGTTGAGCGCGCGTTGCGTGAGGCGCAGGATGCCGCAGGCAGTCGAGAATCCAGGCTCTCGATCGGTCTGGTCGAGTACGCGAATCTGCCGTTTATTCCGCCTGCGCTCATTCGTCTGCAGACACTATATCCGGACATCACGATCGAGCGCCACGAGATGAACACGGCGCAGCAGATCACCGCGCTGACTAAGGAACATATCGACATCGGCTTCGGCGTACTGGTCGACACTGCACCAGATAACGACGACATACTGATTCAGCCGCTGTTCGAAGCAGACTGGGTCTTGTTGATGCGCAGCGATCACCGCCTGGCAAACGTCGACTGCCTGAACCTTTGCGATCTTGCGCAGGAGCGCCTGATCGGCTCGGCACGTGCGGTCAATGCGCCGCTTTATGACTCGATGGTTGCCCAGTTCCAGCGAGCCGGCTTCACCCCAAACTTTATCTATAAAACGACGCAGGTACAAGTTGGCGTCACGCTCGTCGAACAAGGGCTCGGCGCAATGATCGGCACTACATACTTATTCTCGTCGCTCCCAAAAACTTTGCGCTACCGGCAGATCAACGGCCTCAAGCCCGTAACGGTCCAGATGCTGTCGCGCACAAACGAACGCAATTCACTGATACTTGACTTTCTCGATCTGGCGGCTGAAGAAGCGCGTTGCGCGCAAGCCCGCACTACGGCGCCTCGCGCCTCCGGTCGATAGGCGCGTTTAGGTGCGCCTGCTCAACCGTGATCGGCGTGGAGTAACGTTGACTCTGCCAAGCGAGCACTACGCGACAGCGTCTATGCCATCATCCGGCAGGTAGAGCAGGCGCTACGGGTTATTCGGGAAGCGGCGGGCTATCAGAGTTTCAAGACCTCGGTTGGCCACATTGGAAATGCCAATCCGCCGTTCATCCTGCTCGCGTTGATCCAGTTTCAGGCGCTATATCTGGCCATCACGGTTGAGCGCCACGAGATGAACACGGCGCAGCAAATCGCCGCGCAAAAAAAACAGCATCGATTGGGGCCATCTAGGCTTATCGAACAGGGACCAGGAGTAGTGACCGGTGCGATCTACCCGTTCACATCATTTCGGCAGACAATCAAATATCGGCTCATCAATGACATGGAGCCGATGTCGGTTCAAATGTCCTCGCGTTTGAAAGAGCGCGATTCACTGATTTTCGATTTCGTTGAAATGGTTACCGGAGAAGCGTATCGCGTGGCGCCCTGAACCTCCAGCCGGGCGCACCTCGCGATAAGTACGCGGTTCGCTTCACGTGTCGGATCGATTAGCGCTAGTAATCGGCCTTGCAAGTATTTCGAATTGGCTAATACCGATGATGTCATCCAAACTTCTCCTCAACGCACGAGCGGCCTGATGAACTGGTGGACCACCGTCGAGTTCATCCGCCGGCATGCGTTCACGCACCGTCTGTTTCATGCGTATCGTGAGAATTCGGAAGTGGATGTGACATCACGAGAACGCATGCTAGAGATTGCAAAAAACCGCGCAATCGATGTATGTCGCGCATACCCAATCGACTGGAGTATTGAAGATGACCCAAGCACAAGCGAAGCCCGGAAAGACCCTTTTGTCCCCCAACGATCACACATTGATCATGATCGACCATCAGTCGCAGATGGCATTCGCGACGAAGTCGATCGATGCGGTTCTTCTGCGCAACAATATCGCATTGGTCGCGAAGGCGGCCCGCGAGTTTGGCGTGTCGACGATTCTGACTACCGTCGCAGAAAAGGCCTTCTCCGGTCCGATTTTCGACGAAATCAGCTCGACATTTCCTGGTCAGACGACGATCGATCGGACTAACATGAATATGTGGGAGGACCCTCGCATCACAGCTCGCGTAAACGAAATCGGAAAATCACGCATCGTGATGGCGGGTCTCTGGACCAGCGTCTGTGTCGTCGGGCCGGCGCTTTCAGCGCTTGATCAGGGGTTTGAGGTGTACGTGATCACTGATGCGTGCGGCGATGTTTCGGACGAAGCGCATCAACGCGCGCTAGATCGTCTCGTCCAACAGGGCGCACGCCCGATGACGTCGCTGCAGTATTTGCTCGAGTTGCAACGCGATTGGGCTCGGACCGAAACCTACAATGAAACAGTTCAAACCTCGGTAGCGCATGGCGGCGGTTACGGACTAGGTCTGATCTATGCGAAGACAATGTTCGGCGGTTCCGAGGGACACTGAACAAGATTTGTCATACCCGCTCGGCCTCGGTCGATTATCGCCGCGGTCGAGCCGGTGGCGATAATCGAAGTGCAGGTTGACCGGTGACAGCGATCAGCAACACGGTGATCGTTATTTATTCAGGATAACGATGTATTGATCATATTATCGACGCCGCGTGACTAAATCGAGTCGTCTTATTTTTCTGTGAATAGTCGTAGGTTTCCACGGTCTTTGATTCGCGATGCAGCCAGTCGATCTCGCCGCTTTGCGTGATTAACTCGAGCGACTGACGCGCTTCAATCCGATACTTCGACGTCAAGGCAGGACCAATGAAACTCTATCTGTTATCGCTAGGCGCCGGCATCCTGGTCGGCATTATCTATAGCCTGATCAATGTACGTTCGCCAGCACCTCCGCTTGTCGCACTGCTGGGCCTGCTGGGCATGCTGATCGGCGAGCAGGCGATTCCGTCCGCGAGGCAGTTGTTGGGTTATTCGACGCCACCGGCCCTATCGCATCAGGCGAGCGGAACCGGTCGTCTTTCCAGCACCCGGTCGGATCATGCCGTGTTGCAGGCAGACCGGGGGCTTGTTGGCAACGAGGAGGAACACTCATGAGCATTACCATTACTCAACCGGACCTGATCCTCCACAACGGCCGGGTTACGACGCTGGATCGTTCGAACCCCACGGCAACGGCTGTTGCGATCAAGGATGGCAAGTTTGCGGCGGTGGGCAGCGACGTCGAGGTCCTGCTGCTCGCAGGGTCATCAACCCGGGTGATCGACCTGAAGGGGCGCGGAGTACTGCCCGGACTGATCGACAACCACATTCACATCATTCGCGGCGGACTGAGCTTCAACATGGAGCTGCGTTGGGATGGCGTGCGCTCCCTTGCCACCGCGATGGACATGCTGCGCGAGCAGGTTGCCGTCACTCCGGCGCCGCAATGGGTACGCGTGGTAGGTGGATTCACCGAGCATCAATTCGACGAGAAACGCTTGCCCACGATCGAAGAGCTGAATGCGGTTGCGCCCGATACACCCGTGTTCATTCTGCATTTGTACGATCGCGCGCTACTGAATGCGGCGGCTCTGCGCGTGGTCGGCTACACGAAGGACACGCCGGAGCCCCCGGGAGGACAGATCGTGCGAGACAGCGCCGGCAATCCGATCGGCCTGCTGCTCGCGCAGCCGAATGCATCGATCCTGTACGCGACGCTGGCGAAGGGTCCGAAGCTGTCGTTCGACTATCAGGTGAATTCGACACGCCACTTCATGCGCGAACTTAACCGGTTGGGCGTGACCGGTGCGATCGACGCGGGCGGCGGCTCCCAGAACTATCCGGACGATTACGAGGTTATCCAGAAACTGTCCGACGAGGGCCAGCTGACGATCCGTCTCGCATACAACCTGTTCACGCAAAAGCCGAAGGCGGAGAAGGAAGACTTTTTGAACTGGACCAGGACGTCGAAGTACAAGCAGGGTAACGATTACTTCCGCCACAACGGCGCGGGCGAGATGCTGGTGTTCTCGGCGGCGGACTTCGAGGACTTCCGTGTCGCGCGTCCGGATATGCCCCCGCAGATGGAGGGAGAGCTGGAAGACGTCGTGCGCGTACTGGCGGAGAACCGTTGGCCGTGGCGTATGCATGCGACCTATGACGAAACGATAAGCCGCGCGCTCGACGTGTTCGAGAAGGTCAACAGGGACGTGCCGCTTGCCGGCATCAACTGGTTCTTCGATCACGCCGAGACGATTTCCGAGAGGTCGATGGACCGAATCGCTGCGCTGGGTGGTGGCGTCGCGGTGCAGCACCGGATGGCGTATCAGGGAGAGTACTTTGTCGAGCGTTACGGTGCGAAGGCAGCCGAGGCCACGCCGCCGGTTGCGAAGATGCTGGAGAAGGGAATCCGGACTTCGGCCGGTACGGACGCAACACGGGTCGCGTCGTACAACCCCTGGGTATCGCTGTCGTGGCTGGTGACGGGCAAGACGGTGGGTGGTCTGCGGATGTATCCGCAGCGGAACTGCCTTGATCGCGAAACAGCCCTGCGCATGTGGACCGAAAATGTGACCTGGTTCTCGAACGAGGAGGGCAAGAAAGGCCGGATCGAGGCAGGTCAGTTTGCCGACCTGATCGTGCCGGACCGCGACTTCTTTGCGTGCGCTGAGGACGAGATTGCCGATACCACGTCGCTGCTGACCGTGGTGGGTGGCAAGGTGGTATACGGCACGGGTGAATTCGCGTCGTTCGACGACAGCGCACCGCCACCCGCGATGCCGGACTGGTCGCCGGTGCGTCGCTTTGGTGGTTTTGCCGCGTGGAAGAACGCGAGCGGCAACGGCGAAGCGGCGCTGCAGCAGGTCGCAGCGGCGTCGTGTGGTTGTGCGACGGCATGCGGTGTGCACGGTCACGCGCATGCCCGCGCGTGGACGGCCAATGCGCCGACCTCGGACCTGCATGGCTTCTGGGGCGCGCTCGGCTGCTCCTGCTGGGCGGTCTGACGTGAGGACAGGCGCGCTACAGGGAAATCCGTCGTGGGTGGCCGCGTTGCTGGCACGGTCGTGGGTGCTGCCGCTGGCGCGGCTCGCCATCGTGTCTGCGTATCTGTTCGGGGGCATCGACAAGCTCGCGCATTTCCATGACGCCATTCTGGAGCAGGAGCATTTCGGCCTGCATCCAGGGGCGCTGTGGGCGACGCTGGCGATTGTCGTCGAACTGGGCGGCTCTTTCTGCGTGGTTTTCAACCGGCTTGTCTGGCTGGGCGCAGGCGGTCTGTCCGCACTGACCGCCGTTGCCATGCTGGTCGCCAACAATTTCTGGAGTCTGACTGGCAATGCACGTTTCATCGCATTGAACGGTTTTTTTGAGCACCTCGGGCTGATTGCCGCCTTTATTGCCGTGACGTATCTGGCCAGCGACGCTCACCGGTCCCGTGGCAAGGCATAACTGAACCCAAAGAGGAACTTTCACCATCATGCATCACAGAGGAACTTTCAACATCATGCGTAAATTCCGTTCCCTCGCTGTAACCGCACTGGTCGCGGGCACACTCGCCGTGGGGTCATCGCTGGCGCCAGCCAGCCCCCCGGTGCTAGCCAGGCCCGCGGCGGCGCTGTCGTTGGCCGTAGGGCCGCAGTACGACACGACACACGTCTACGTCGCGCCCGAGGACTTCGACAGGTTCACCGACAGCTTCGTCGCGACGTTTGGCGGCCATAAGTCGCAGCAGGGCGTCTTCCAGGTGACGCCGACGCCGAGCCAGACGATGTCGCAGCTCGTGTTCACGCCGGCCGGCACGTTGTCAGTATTCGGCTTCAAGACGCCGGTTCCGTACCCGTTCGGCAGTGAGCGCACCGGCTATCTCGTGACCGACATGGATGCGGCGGTGAAGTCGGCGAAGGCGCATGGCGCGGATGTATACGTGGACACGTTCCCAGATCCGATCGGGCGTGATGCGCTGATCTCGTGGCCGGGTGGTGTGCACATGCAACTGTACTGGCACAAGCAGGCGCCGCACTACGATCCGCTGGAGACGGTGCCGGAAAATCGCGTGTATGTGTCGCCGAAGCGCGCGAACGCGCTCATCCACGATTTCGTCGTGTTCTCGCACGGCAAGCTCGTGTCCGATGACCGCCAGGCGCCAGGCATCGAGATTGGCCGGCCGGCCGACACGTATCGGCGCGTGCGGATCGAATCAGGCTTCGGCAAGATCACCGTCCTCGTGACCGACGGCCATCTGCCTTACCCGTTCGGGCACGAGTTGACCGGCTACGAGGTCAAGGATCTCGCCGACACGCTGAAGAAAGCGCAGGCGGCCGGCGCGACCGTACTCGTGCAGCCGTTCACCTCGGGTGGCCGCGACGCCGCGCTCGTGCAGTTCCCGGGCGGTTACATCGCCGAGATTCACGCGGCCGTGCACTGAGCCAGACCGGATGTACCGGCCGTCCCCGCCTGGGAAGAAGGCGGGGACGGTCTGGTTTCCTTTGATTGCCCGCCACGTCGCCGCCGGGAGGCCTCCGGGTCAGATGATTCCGGCGTCTGAGGCGCCGGAAACGGATTGCAGGCGACGGGTACGATAGCGAGGCGACCATGCCAGGATTTTCAGCACGGGGGCTGATGAAATCCGAAGATACTGTTCTGGCTGCGATTGCCGGATATGTCGACACCCTGAGCTTTGTCGCGCTGTTCGGGCTGTTCACTGCCCACGTGACCGGCAACTTCGTGCTGATTGGTGCAGGCTTTGCGGGCTACGGACAGGGTCTGGTGGTGAAGCTGTTTGCGTTTCCCGCATTCATCGCCGGGGTTGTGCTGAGCCGCGCCCTCGTGCGTGCACAGTCGGGACAGGAGCAGTCGGCGCGTAGTGCACGCAACCTGTACGCAGTGCAGGCTGTGCTGCTGTTCGGGTTCTGTGCGGCTGGTGTGCACGCGAGTCCTGTGACGCCCGATGTTGGAGATCGTTAATTTTGCTAGCAGTGTCCATTGAAGCGCCAATGCTGTCCGTTAATTCTGCTAGCACAGCCGGCCGGTGGCCTGGAACAAGCATCTCTCTCGGTAACGACTGATCGCTCGATGCGCGGCATCGAAGTTATTTGATAGCCAGAACACGGACGCCGGCACCGTTTCCAGGGGCCTGTGATCTGGCAACGGGCCAGTATCAGGAGCTTCGCGCTGTTCGCTCAGCCGAAGGCGGCCTGGGCTGACGCCTGGAGTGTTATCGTGGGTTTGCTTCGATCCGGCGCGATCAAACCGATCGTGGCCCGCACCTTCCCGCTGGCCGAAGCGGCCGACGCCTTGCGTTACCTGGTTGAGGGCCGTCCCTTCGGCACAATCGTCCTGACAATCTGACACCCTCTGATCAGAAGAGAGGAATACGTGAACGGGCCCGGGATCCAGAGTTGACAGTGGCGATAAACATGGCGGGGGTTGTGCAGCACATCAGCTTCGCTGTCTTTCCACGGTTTCAGGTCATGAGCATGGCGGCAACCACTGCGTTCGAGGTCGCCAACCTGGTTCTCGGCGAGGCTGACGGCCAGATCGACGAGCGCCCGGGCGAAGTCCTCGGATTGCACAATTTCAGATGGTCCGTCGTCTTGCCCGCGGCCAATGAGGCGTCGAAGTCATTCTCGACAGGGTAGGTACGCGCTGCGCAGCGACCGGCGTCAATTCAAAAAACCCCGCTGCCGTGGAGTCGGACTCGGTCATCCCTCCATTTTTTCATAGACGCTGCACCACCCTTTCGCCATGACGCGTTCACCCAGAAAGATCGTGCAGGGACCCGACTGGTCAGAAGTAAGACCTTTATAGTGCCGACAATTCGCGCAAACCTGCCCTTTTATGTACTTTGGATGCTCAACTTCATCGACAGATGTTGCGTCGTCCCGGTAGTTGAGCCATCGCGCTGTCAGGTCGCGCTCAGAGACCGAGCCCGTTTCGGCAAAGGCACCCGCTTGTGGAGCGCAAGCGACGACGAGTGATGCTATCTGCAAAATGCAGTGGCGACGTGAGAATCGAACGACTACGAAACCACTAACGCTTGGCATCGATCACATTGGCTTGACCGTTCGCAATCTGAACCTCACTCGCGACTTTTTCATCAGTTGTTTGGGAT